>JAQZAX010000074.1 GCA_029239455.1 Anaerocolumna sp. | reverse complement strand
TATATATGTTTGGATATGCGCCATAACCTATAATATGAAAAAAGTTGGGAGGAATCATATCCACAGGAAGATAGGTAACAGCATGAGTTTGGTTAATGATATTATAACATATTTCACCAGTGGTTGGTAAAATTGGTATATCTCTCGCATATTCTATTATAAAATCAAAATAATCTTCACTTAATATCTGTTCTCTACAACCTTGATCCACCTTAATCCCACCTACTTTATGTATTTATTTATATATATGAATAAATTTTAAATCTGATTATAAATTATTCTGATAGCTTTATCCAATGCAATACTTCTTAACTAAATATATGAGAAAAAGTGTGCAATATTCTAGTGAGAGTAATCTTATTCACTGGGTTGTTAGAAAAAGTGTGAAGTGATATAATTTATCATACTTAAGATCCATAATTATAATCTTTAAAATAATTACGTATATAAATAAATATTCTTAAAAAGGAGAGGATTTTTTGATAAAAGACAAACTAGAATATTATCTTAAGCAGATAAATGCAATGAAATTATTTAAAATTGCCATCGGCAGCAGCATAGCGATCATTATAGCTAACGGACTTGGCTTACAATACAGCCCTTCAGCAGGAATTATTACATTGCTGAGTGTCCAGGATACGAAGAAGGAAACATTTTTGATTGCCGGCAGACGCTTTTTATCCTTTTTTATGGCAATTGGGATTGCTTTTTTACTCTTTCAATCAATGGGTTATTTACCTATCACTTTTGGACTATTCTTATTAGTATTTGTGGGCTGCAGTTACTTATTCCGCCTACAGGATGGTATATCCATGAGTTCTGTTTTAACGACGCATTTTCTAATTGAAAAGAATATGGAACTTTCATTTATTGGTAATGAACTGGCTATCATGATGATTGGTGTGTTTATTGCAATTATATTTAATTTATACATACCAAAGAACATAGAAGCGGTGAAATCTGATATGAGAAAAGTGGAAGAGGAGATAAAAGAGATTTTATCTATATTTTCACAGTGTATGTTAAAAAATTGCAATCAAGTTCCTTGTGGGAATGCCAAAGCGAATAATTTTGAAGCAGTTAATTTAGCTGTGAAAGAAGGGATTGGGAAAGAAATTTCTCCTTGCATTCTTGCCGATAAATTTGAACAACTCGATACAGATTTAAAAAAAGCATTGACGAAAGCCTATGAAAATATGAACAATACACTACTAAGTGATACACGTTACTATATTCAATACTTTGAAATGCGTCGTAACCAACTTACCTTATTACGCCAGATGAAAGAGCAATTAAACATAATTACAACAGTACAAAAACAAGCCGTTCCCATTTCAGAATTTATTATAAAAATAGCAGGAACTTTCCACGAATATAATAATGCAGAAGATCTGTTGGTAGAGTTATCATATATTAAAGAGAGCTTTAAAAAGGAACCGAATCCCTTAACAAGAGAGGAATTTGAAAATAGAGCTGTGCTATACCTTCTTTTGAATTCTATCGATAACTTTCTAAAAGCCAAAAGGAATTTTGTAGCTAACATTAGTCCAGAAGAGATAAAAATATACTGGAATGAATAGTAATAAGATTAATTTTGAACAACTTAGTATAGTTTGGGATAGTTTTAAATAGTAATAAGGGGCTGTATCAGAGAATTTCCCTGGGACAGTCCCCTTGCGAAACAATTTTGATTACTTTTAAGATTCATCGGCACTCTGAATAACAGTTTCCCCTATAATAATAGTGTCCCAGACTTCAGTGTTAATGGTAGTAGGATAATCTTCCTTTATTACTTCATATTCTGCAGCAAAAGCATCATTTTCTGCTTCTGATATAGCATTTGCAACAGCAGTGTCATAACTTTCGGAGGAGTTATTATTATTCATTTTAATAATATAATATCCACTTTCTGTTTCAATAATATCCGAGGCAACTTCATTATTCTTTAAGCTAATGGCAGCTTCTTGATATGCTGATTCAACAGTGGTGTCCCCATATATAAAATTAGAGGTACTGTTTGTGAGTGTTTCATCACCTTCTGCAACAGAGGCAAATTCTTCTCCAGCTTTAACCTTATCTAAAGCAGTTGTCATGGAGGAATAAGCGGTTGCTTTTTCGTCCTCAGTGAGTGCAACTTCATTATATTCTTCGTCATAGCTGATAGTAGGTATGAATAAGAATTCTGTGTCGTATTGTCGATACTCATCATAGTTGATACCATCTTGAATGGCCTGCTCATCAATGTCATAGGCTGCTACTAATTTCTCATAGTATTTTTGACCAAGGACTAATTTTTCCTGTAACTTTAGTAAATTATCATTATCTAATCCTGTAATTATTTGTTGTTCGTCTGTAAGTTCACTTAACACCTGTTCAGCATTGGTCTTAATGGTTGTTTCTTCTTCAGCAGTTAGTGTTTCTCCAGCTGCTACTGCCTTATCATAAAGTATCTCATACAATATAGCAGTATCCATAACATACTGTTTTATCATATCCCGCATAGGAATACCTTCCGTATATTCCATATCCCAATAGTTAGTACCATAAGCCTGATACATCTGATTGTAATAGTCACCTTCTAATTCCATGGCGTAGATATAATACATCATCTCACTTAAATATATCTTATTATCACCAACAGTTACGACCAGTTTGTCTGCCGGACCTTCCTCCTTGCTGCAACCGGTTGTAAATAATAAACCGACTGCCATTAGAAGCACCATGAATAGGGATAATGCTCGTTTCACTTTGTTCACATTGTTTCCTCCAATACGATTAATTTGCTAATGTAGATACTATGATGTTTTTGTGCATGTACCTTCATTTTAAACTTTTTCCGGTATATGTCAAGATATTTACAATAGTTCACAAAATCTACTTAGTTTGACTGATATTTTGACCCTCAAATCAAGGGTTCATATCGAACAATAAAAATAAGGAAATGTACCCTTTTATAGAGTGCATTTCCCCATCCATATGATTTGATATTCAGGTAATTGGGAAAACTTTGGAGTATTGCAATTACCTATGATATGAAATATCCACATATTATCTTTTGTATGTAAATTTACTCATGGTTTAATTCATCTTGTGAATTCTGAAAAATTTCTTTTTTCTCTGAAAAATCATGATGAGCTTCTTCATTTTTAATTTCCCAGTGAATGAGGAACGTTAAAGTTGCTCTTAAGACTACTATTCCTGCTACCGTTAAAATTTCAGCAAAATCACGGACAACTACGGTTCTTAGGATTTCACTGCCAAGCTTAAATTCAAGACCCATAGCCATACCCTTTGCAAGGTTTAGTCTTGTAAGTGGATCTTTATGAAAATAACCAATAATTCCTCGGATTCCTGCAAAAATTAATACAAGGACACCCATAAATTCAAAAAATAAAATTGCAATGTCAACGACATGATTTAAAAGTTCATGTAATAGTTCCATATGATTTCTCCTTGTTCTTAATGTTTAGAGTAAGTAGTTAAGTCATTATGTGAAAAGAGGGCATGTAATTTTCTTTCGAAGGTAATCGGCCAAACCGCGTATACCTAAGAAAATCAGTACTATTACCCCATAAATTCAAAGAAAAGAATTGCAATTATACAAGTTCATTTAAAAATAAATGCAGTTCTTCCATGTATCGCACTCCTTAATCATTAAGTATATTCGTACCAATTCATAATACCATGGATTAGGCAAAATATCAAATCAAAAGTTTAACAATAAATAGTATGACATGAAACTTTTAATAACGAATAGTCTCTTCTTACTTTTTTATTTATACATAAATTATATTTCTTATATTTGAAATACTAATAGTGTAACAAAAAAAATGAGAAAAAAATGAGAAAAAAATGAGAAAGAAATGAGAAAAGAAGGTGAATGGTTGAAAGAAAATACAAGTAAAGAAAGGATTGCCATAAATAGATTCTTTCAACCTATTTATTTATGGCAGTATCGCAGGTAAACCTGCGATATGAGGTGGGTGAAAGAATGAAAGAAGAGAATAAAATGAATTCAAATATTAAAATTACGACAAATGAGAATAGTAACGATAATATTCAAATGAAAATTACAGATGTAGAACAAAACTTAGATGCAGGTCAAACCCTAGATGTAGGTCAAGCACCAGATGCAGGTCAAGCACCAGACGGGATGATGAAAATTATGACAGGGACAGGAGTTCTTTATAAACCTGCCAATGAACCACATTCCGCTATTAACCCAAATAATGGGGCGGCATTTGAGGAAAGAAGTAATCCTTTAAGCAGTAAGGGTAATTAACAACTAGCATATCAGCAATCTAGGAATCAAACAAGGAAACTCCACAAAAGAGATTCCTCAAAAACAAATTGTCATAATAATAAATGGGCAGGTGTATTCATAACGCACCTGCCCATTTGAATTCCTAATGAGATAACTGATCAACAAAATATTTCGCTGCAGTTGATAACGGAATATTTTCGTTATAGGCAACTACTAACTTTCTTATGGGTAATTCTTCAGTCAATCGAATCTTAACTAAGTTACTTTTATCTTCGGTTAAACAGAAATCCGGAATAAAAGCAATACCTAAACCAATTTTAGACAAATCAATAAGCAGATCATTACTGCTTAATTCGATTGCAGGTACTAAGTCAAGTGAATGCTGAAGAAAAAGGTTGTGTAAGAATTCACTGGTAGTAGACTGTTTGGTCAGCATTATAATCGGATAGTTTAGTATTTCTTCGAAAGACAGAGGATGATCCCCAATAGGGAAGAAATCCGGGTTACAGATAAAAGCATCCTGAAATTCGTAAATGGACTCTATGTGCATACTATTGATTAAAGCGGAATTTGGGGAATTGGTAACAATAATATCTACCTGATTTGCCTCTAACATTTTAGCGCACTGCATGGAGGTTCCATTGGTTACTTTAATATGGACCTCTGGGTATTTGCGGTGAAAATCTTCCAGAAAGGGCACAAGATAGTAACGGCATATGGTATCGCTAGCCCCGATACGAAGCTGACTTTCTCCAAGTGCTGCCGCCTCCAACAATTGATTTTCCCCACGCCAGATAAGATTAACAGCGGGTTCAATATGCTTATATAAAAGTTCTCCTTCTTTTGTTAAGGATACTTTTTTTGTACTTCGAAGGAATAAAGTTTGATTTAAACGCTTCTCAAGTACTTTAATGGATTGGCTGACTGCAGACTGGGAAATAAATAATTCGGAAGCTGCATCAGAGAAGCTTAATGTTTTGGCAACATAATAAAAAACTTTATAGAGTTCATAATTTATATCCATAGTAAGTTTCCTTTCTCTTTAGGGTAGCTGCCTTATCTATCTGGAAGAACTTCCAGCCAGTATCCGTCTGGGTCGTTAATAAAATAGATACCCATTGCGGTATTTTCAAAGCATACACAGTTCATTTCCTTATGTTTACTTAATGCTGCGTCAAAATCATCCACAACAAATGCTAAATGAAATTCATTATCTCCAAGATTGTATGGTCTCTCCCAATCTCTTAACCAGGTTAGTTCTAGTTGGTGGCTGGTAGTTCCATCTCCTAAATATACTATGATAAAGCTTCCATCCTCCGGTGTAATTCTTTTAACTTCTTTTAATCCTAAAGCATCCTCATAAAATTTAAGTGATTCTTCTAAGTTTAATACGTTAATATTATTGTGTACAAATGTAAACTTCATTGGTGGTCTCCTTTGGCGTTTCATGTTTTATTGCACTTATATATTGAAAATCTGATCTTCCTTAGTGATATCAGCTACTTTATGAGCGTATTCTTTCGCTTCCTCCAAATTCTTTAAGTGGGGAATGACAGAGTAGTCTGACCAAAAGTGCATTGGAAAAGCTTGAGTAGTATCTGTTGTTTTCATAAAGTAATCAAATCCCCAGAAAAAGCGTTCTTCTTGTCTAACATCTAACGGCAGAAAAGCAACATCGATATGGCGGTCTTTTAACTTATCAACTTCATTCTTAAAGCGCCTGGTCATGTCTTCATATTCTTTCTCAGTTTCACCTTTCCAAGTCCACCAGTTTAAATCACCTGCGTGATAGATAACTTTATCCTTATAAGTGATAAGAAAAGCAATGCCTTCATCGGTAGATTCTAAAGTTTCTAAGATGATAGGGTTTTGCATTCTGTAATCATTTCCTATTGGCAGGGTAAGTGTTTCATTTTTCCCAACATAGATTATTTTCTCTTTGACAGACTCTGGTATATTGTTACGGTTCATAAAGGAACCTGACATTCGTATATCTTTTGATAGAAGAAAGGTAATATTAGGATAGTGGTTTACTAACTGAAAAATACTTAAATCAAAATGATCATGATGTTTATGACTAGAGAATACATAGATTTGCTTCGTTCGGTCAAAACTTGGAATATTACCTTTGTAATAATCAAAAAGCATGACCACATCTTCCATTTCAATGCTAAAACTGCTATGATGGATGTATGTAATAATCATATGAATTACCTCCTCTTATAATATTAATATGAATATACTTGCCCAAATAAGACAAGGAATTCTTATCACTTATTGTAACTCAATTTATAGAATTTGTACAGATATATTCAAAAAAATTATTAGGAATACTAATTAAAACATTAACATATATTAATTTTATTTATAAAAATCCATGTGATAGAATGTAACTAACGACGAGAAATAATCACAGCCATATTGGAAAAGGAGCGGATTATAATTATGAGTAACGTAAAAAGAATCTATGTTGAAAAAAAAGCACCTTATGCTGTAAGAGCACTGGAATTAAAGGATGAATTACAAAGCTATCTGGAAATGAATGGTTTGGTCCAGGTTAGAGTATTAATCCGTTATGATATTGAAAATGTAAGTGAGGATACCTACAAAAAATCTTTAGGAACGGTTTTTTCAGAACCCCCTATAGATATATTGTACGAAGAATCCTTCCCATATACTAAAAAGGATAAAATTTTCTCAGTTGAGTATCTGCCGGGGCAGTTCGATCAGAGAGCAGACTCCGCAGAACAATGCTTAAAACTGTTAAATGAAAATGAGGAACCGGTGATTCGTACTGCAACAACCTATGTATTAGTCGGTGAAATTAGTGAAGAGGAATTTATGAAGGCAAAAGCCTACTGTATGAATCCTGTAGATTCAAGAATTGCCGAGGAACAAAAGGCAGGTACGCTGGAAACTAAATTTGAGGAGCCGGAGGATGTTATAATATTTGAAGGATTTACGGCTTTTGGAGAAGAAAAACTAGAGGAGTTATACCAATCTCTGAATCTTGCAATGACCTTTAAGGACTTTCTTCATATATTTAACTACTTTAAGAACGAGGAAAATAGAGATCCATCCATGACAGAAATCCGTGTGTTGGATACGTATTGGTCCGACCATTGTCGTCATACGACATTTTTAACAGAATTAAAGAATATTCAGTTTGAAGAAGGATTTTATAAGCAACCTATGAAAGCAACCTATGAAAAGTATCTGTCTGACCGTAATGAGTTATATAAAGACAGAGATGATAAATATGTTTCTTTAATGGACATTGCTTTAATGGCAATGAAGAAATTAAGAGCAGAAGGTAAACTTGACGATATGGAAGTATCGGATGAAATTAATGCCTGCTCCATTGTTGTGCCTGTTGAAATTGATGGCAAAGAAGAGGAGTGGCTGGTATTCTTTAAGAATGAGACCCACAATCACCCTACTGAAATTGAGCCATTTGGTGGAGCAGCTACCTGCCTTGGCGGAGCTATCCGTGATCCGTTATCAGGAAGAGGTTATGTATATCAGGCAATGCGTGTTACGGGGGCGGCAGATCCAACCGTATCTCTAAAGGATACCCTAGAAGGTAAACTGCCTCAGAGAAAGATTGTAACCGGTGCAGCAAGCGGGTATAGTTCTTACGGCAATCAGATTGGACTTGCTACCGGCCTGGTTGATGAGATATACCATCCGAATTATGTTGCAAAAAGGATGGAAATCGGTGCAGTTATGGGTGCAGCACCGCGCTGTAATGTAATTCGTGAGAATTCTGACCCAAAGGATAAAATTATTCTTCTTGGAGGCAGAACCGGACGTGATGGTATCGGAGGGGCAACTGGTTCTTCTAAGGTGCATACAACAGAGTCCATTGAAACCTGTGGAGCCGAAGTACAAAAAGGAAATGCACCAACAGAAAGAAAACTGCAGCGTTTATTTCGAAGAGAAGAAGTTAGTAAAATTATTAAAAAATGTAATGATTTTGGCGCCGGCGGCGTCTCTGTTGCTATCGGTGAATTAGCAGATGGACTGCAGATTGACTTAGATAAAGTGCCAAAGAAATATGCTGGTCTTGACGGCACGGAACTAGCTATATCAGAATCTCAGGAGAGAATGGCAGTTGTAGTTGACGCCAAAGATGTTGATAAAATGCTAGCTTATGCGAAAGAAGAAAATTTAGAGGCAGTAGTGGTTGCAGAAGTAAAAAGTGAACCAAGACTGGTTATGACCTGGAAGGGCAAAGAAATTGTTAATATCTCCAGAGCATTTTTAGATACCAACGGTGCCCATCAGGAGACAGAAGCATTTATTTCCTTACCAGCTCAATCCGATAATTATTTTAATAACAAAGTAACTTCTGGTATTTCAGTTAAAGATAAATGGTTACAGACATTAAGTGAATTAAATGTATGCTCTAAGAAGGGACTTGTTGAGATGTTTGACAGTTCCATCGGTGCAGGTACCGTTACTATGCCATACGGTGGTAAGTATCAGATGACACCTACCCAGACGATGGTAGCTAAACTTCCTGTGTTAAGAGGTAAATGTGAAACCGTAACTATGATGAGTTATGGATTTGATCCATATTTATCAACCTGGAGTCCATATCATGGGGCTACCTATGCAATTATTTCTTCCGTTGCTAAAATTGTGGCTTCCGGAGGTGACTTTAGAAAAATAAGATTTACTTTCCAGGAATACTTTAGACGACTGGGTAATGATGCAAAACGCTGGGGCGAGCCTTTAACAGCATTATTAGGTGCATATGATGCGCAGATAAAGTTGGGACTTCCATCTATCGGTGGAAAAGACAGTATGTCAGGAACCTTTAACGATATAGATGTTCCCCCGACCTTAGTTTCCTTTGCCGTCAACATTGCAAAAACTGGGGACATTGTAACACCGGAACTAAAGGCAGCAGGTAATTTGCTCGTGACATTTAACTTAAAGAGAGATGACTACGATCTTCCACAGTATGAATATTTAATGGATTTATATGAAAAGATATACGCACTGTCACAGGAGAAAGTGATTCTATCAGCCTATGCATTAGGCGCTGGAGGTATGATTGAAGCAGTTAGTAAGATGGCTTTTGGTAACCAGTTTGGTGTTCAGCTTGAGAATCAACTAAGGGAAGATGTATTATTTGCACCTGCATTTGGCTCTATTATTGCGGAAATTAGTGCAGCTGATTTAGAGAAACTTGATACAGCAGGGATAGAATATAATAAAGTTGGTAAAGTCTTAGCAGAGGGGAATTTCATTTACAATTCTACCATAATTACAATGAAAGAAGCATTAGATGCATGGACGGGTACCCTTGAGGACGTATTCCCAACCACATCAGGAGTAGAAGAGAAAAGCATAGCGCCTTATCTGTATGAAACAAAATCTGTTTACGTTTCAAAAAATAAAGTGGCAAAGCCAAAAGTATTTATTCCGGTGTTCCCAGGTACTAACTGTGAATACGATTCTTTAAAAGCTTTTGAACTTGCAGGGGCTAAAGTAACAACAACGGTATTTAAGAATTTAAATGCAGATCAGATTAGAGAATCTGTAGATGCCTTCGAAAAAGGTATTCAGGATGCACAGATTCTAATGTTCCCAGGTGGTTTCTCTGCTGGAGATGAACCAGACGGATCTGGTAAATTCATCGCAACTGCATTTCGTAATGAGAAAATAAAGGAAGCAGTAAATAGTCTTCTTAAGAATCGAGATGGATTAGTTCTTGGTATCTGTAACGGTTTCCAGGCTTTAATCAAATTAGGACTTGTTCCATTTGGTGAAATTACAACCATGAACGAAGATTCACCGACACTGACTACCAATAATATTGGACGCCATATTTCCAAATCAGTATATACGAAGGTAGTTTCGAATAAGTCTCCATGGCTGCAAAAGGCTGAACTTGGTGGCATCTACTCCATACCTGCATCACATGGGGAAGGACGTTTTGTTGCAAGTGATGCATGGATACAAAAGCTGATTGCAGGTGGTCAGATTGCTACACAGTATGTCGATTTAAGTGGAAATCCAACCATGAACGAAGATTTTAATCCAAATGGCTCCTACTATGCAATTGAAGGTATAACAAGCCCCGATGGAAGAGTTCTTGGTAAGATGGCCCACTCTGAGAGACGTGGTGATGGGGTTGCGGTTAATATTTCCGGTAATCAGAATCAATTTATCTTTGAATCTGGTGTTGGTTATTTCAAATAGGGTTTTGGAAAAAGATTTTTGACAAGAACACAGAAGGAACTTCTATCAATTTTAATTTAGGTATATGACAGGAGGATATCCAGTTATATAGTACTATTGTTTTTCATTGACTCTACAGAATAGGGGAAATGTTCACCCGAGCAGAGACAACTAGTTGTCTCCCTCGGTTGTACATTTCCCCTATTCTGTAATGTCAAACGATAAAGCAATTCAGTACTATATATCTGGAGATCCTCCTGGAAGTTACTCTTTGTGAATTGATAGAAGTTCTTATTAGGTAATTGTAAAACTTCAAAGTTTCGCAATGACTAGATATTTATGAATAGAGGGAGCCCGGTGGATTCCATCCGTTGCTTGAATGTATCCACCGGGCTCTATTACCTACTAGTTATATTTATAATGATGAAACACTATACTGCATTATGAGTAAATGCTACAATTTTATCGATTGGAATATCAGTTACGGAACCAACGGTATAGTAACTTGGTTTCTGAGGTTTGTAGCTTGCTTCTTTGCCAGGTCCGTCAGATTCACAGCAGCAAGGACCTCCTATTGGGCAAGTTGGTTCTGAACCCTGTTTATTCACGATACGAATAAAGCAGTAATCTACATCAATAAGGAAACCGGTGAATCCGCAGCCGGATAATCCGCCACTTGCTGTAAATACAGTTACAGTTTCACCTACATATTTGCGTAAATGCTTAGCAAATTTGCAGTCACAATCCCATTCACCATATTCTTTTTCTTTTTCCTTACCATACTCTTTTTCTTTATATTTATCCTTCTCGCAGAAGTCCTTTCCACCATAATCTTTCATACACATTTCTTTTTCATTATATCCATTGAATGACATATAAATTGCCTCCTCGCAAATATTTTTTAGGTATCTGCTCTTCTAACTCACTTAGAAGTGATATCCTGATACTATATTATGATGAGTAAACTAAAATGTGACATAAAATGATTTTATTTTTTATAAATTTACAATATATATTAGCCAATATGTTTTACCATTGTTTTTGGTAATTTGGTAAATGTTTATTGAGTATCTGCTCTCTATGTGCTAGAATTAGAAAGGAACAGCAATCATTTGACAGGGAGTCAAACTATCTGATCCGGTTTTTAATTTATTTTTTAGGAGAGAAGAAGATATGACAATTAATCGTAGTAAGGTAGTTATCGTAGGAGCAGGGCTGGTGGGTTCATCAACCGCATTTAGCCTAATTACACAGGGCGTATGTGATGAGGTTATGATTATTGATATTAATAAGAATAAAGCACGGGGCGAAGTGATGGATTTATGTCATTGTGTTGAATATTTAAACCGTAATGTTAAAGTAGTGGAAGGTGATTATACAGATTGTGGGGACGCTGATATCGTTGTGATTACAGCAGGCGCACCTCCAAAACCCGGTCAGTCCCGTCTTGATACTTTGGAATTATCTGCGAAAATTGTGAAAACCATTGTAGAGCCTATTATGGCAAGTGGATTTAAGGGACATTTTATTGTTGTTTCAAACCCTGTGGATGTCATTGCTTATTATGTATATAAGCTCTCCGGCTTACCAAAGAATCAGGTAATTGGTACCGGTACTGCCATGGACTCAGCCAGATTAAAGTACTTTATCGGTGAACTGATTAACGTAGATCCAAGAAGTGTTCAGGGTTATACCATGGGAGAGCATGGAGACAGCCAGATGTGTCCTTGGTCCCATGTAACCGTTGGCGGTAAACGAATCTATGACATATTAGAAGATAATCCAGAATATAAGGATGTTGATTTGGATGAGATCGTAAGACGCGTAACCCGTGTTGGATTTGATATCTTAGAAGTAAAAGGTACCACAAGTTATGGTATCGCAACTACTGCAGCCGGAATTATTAAGGCTATCATGAATGATGAAAATAAGATTATTCCGGTATCTACCTTATTAGAAGGTGAATTTGGCGAATCCGATGTATTCTGCGGGGTTCCTGTTATTTTAAATCGCAGCGGGGTAAAGGATGTTGTAGAAGTTCACATGACTGAAGAGGAAAGAGCAAGATTCAAGAACTCAGTTGCAGTGATACGAGATTATAGTCAAAAATTGATGGATAAAATCTAAATTATTGTAATATTGATTTGAGGGTCAAAAGCCAAGTTTTTGTTGTTCAATGAATACCACTGTATATATATTCATTTGGCTGACTTACCCTCAAACACTATATCTCTTACAAGCCTCTTATCAGCACAAAAATCAAGCCAACTGGCATGATTTTTGGCTAGAGTCTTGACGATATATGAACAGTGTTCTCGGCCGGTCGACGCCAAATCGAATATATATACAGCACTATTCATCATTTAT
>JAQZAX010000073.1 GCA_029239455.1 Anaerocolumna sp. | reverse complement strand
AAGTTTTTTTATAGGTTTTGTTATTTCAATACTAAATAAAAAGATAATAACTGTTATCAAAATAATAGTAACTGCAAACATAAAGTAGTTTAGAACTGCACTTTTATCAATTTCCCTTTGTATTTCCTGGTACTTTTGCGCACTGTCACTTAAGTCCGTACTCATTATTTCTTCAATATAATTGCCGATGTATGTATACTCTTTTATTGCATTTTGATAACCGGTTGCATATTTATCTATCTGACGGTTTCTTTTTGCTACAACTGTTTCATCAAGCAATCTCAAATAATGGTCAATCATACCAGTTAGATTCTTTATTTTAATTCCTCTTACGGTATAACCTGAATCCTCTTTTAATATAGTATTGTTTCGTGTTATGGAATTACTGTTATCATAAAAGGCCTCCAGACTCTGTGAACTCCTTGTGGAAAGATAGTCTTCCAGATTTAGCTGTATCTGATCTAATTCATTATAAATAGTTGTCAGTTCCTGACTTCTGTTTAATAAGCTGGTCATATCACCCATGAGAGCACGGGAAGAAACATAATTGTATACACCTACCAGTGTAGTAATTACAGTTGCAAGTAAAAAGAATATAATAAGCTTTGCACGGTATGTCATTCCTTTACGCCTTTTCCCCATATTCTTCCCTCTATTTTAACTTCTCTTCATAATAATTAACATTATCAGCATCAATGGTATATAATTCTGTACTAACGGAGTCACTTATTTGTTCCCCTTGTACATTTTTTGTCAGCTGCTTTACCGTTTGGTATCCAATCTCATATGAATTTGGTACGACGGTACCAAATATAACTCCACGCTTAATATAATCTATAGTTTGGGGCATTACACCATATCCAATTAGCTGAATATCCCCAACCATGTTATTATCCACTAAAACTTGGGCAACACCTGGTGTACTACTTTCATCTAAACAGACAATTAAATCCACTGGATCCGTACCTGCTATAATATTGGATACAATCTTTTCTACCTCAAACATATCTTTATTTAAAGTATATATTTTATTTACATTCATAGTGCTATATCTTGAAAATGAATCAATGATTCCTTGAATAATAAGGTTTTGATAGGGTATATCACTTTCATTTCCGGCATCATTAATAATTACAACGACTTCCCCTTCACCACTGGAAGCATTAACCGCCATATCTCCTGCAATAGAGCCTATATTATAGTTATTAGAGCCAACCATTGGTGTTTCGGGTATGATGTAGTTTCCGTTTTCATAAGTAATTATTTCAACGCCCTGTTCCTTTGCCTCTTTAATCACAGCAATCGTCTGCTCTGAATCAGCTGCCTGTAGTGCGATACCATCTACGCCAGCAATTGTACCCATCTCAACAATGCTTTTTAAATCCTCAACATTTTTCTGAGATACAGATACAAATTCTACATATAACCCAAGTTCAGACTCAGCAGCCTTAGCCCCTTCTTTAAACAGCGTCCAAAAATACTCGTCCGTATCCTGTATAAGTATCTGCAAGTGATATTCCGGCTCAACTTTTGGCTCTTCACTCTCAGGTCTGTTTCCTATGGTAAACATCAACTGGCCAAATAAAATAGATATCATAATAAGCATGCCGGCCAAAATTCCAAATATCCATCGTATCATTATAGCCTCCAATATATAACAGTAAATAAAAAGGAACCTTTCTAATTCTCCTTTTATTGTATTCCATCAAGTAAAAATAATCAATTTAATTTTATATATTCCACTTTTCTTATTACATTTATCCAAAAACAAGAGTTTGCCTCGCAGGGAGAACATATTATTAGTCAAGAAAGAGTCTGGCGTTTGAAGAACTCTGTTAATTAAAAAAAAAGCCATACAAAGCATAGAATAAATCAATCTACCTTTCGTACAGCCTCTTACGTTAATTTTTAATAAAGCATCTTATGTTTATATTACGGTTCTATATTTTTTGTTATTCTTTTATTTACATTTTTTATTTATATTGATGAGGCATCATAGATTGGATTAAAATCTACGCTGTCTGCACATATGAATCCTTCTAGTTCCCCAATTACAAATTTCATGATTGATTTCATTTCTTCAAAAGCACCATTGCTTATAGTGACAGCAAAAATGGTCTTAATGTTTCGATTCTTTACAAATGCTGCATCCGAAGGATCCTTCATATTAGTCTCCATAGGTTCAAAATCAACCATACTTTTATCTGAAAGTTCAACTTCAAGGATATCAAGTTCTTCCCATATATCAACCTCCAGACTGGTTCTGGTTTTTATAATATCTGCAATCATCTTAGCATCCACTGTTTGTGGTGTCATGTAGATCCAATTTGTTATAATATCTTCCTTGGACTTTTCATTGTTACCAGTTTTTCCAATGATATTTGCTTTGTTTTTACTGCTTTTTACTACATCATTACTTTTGATTTTCTTCTTAAAGACCATTATTTTTCCTCCAAACGCTATTGACATTAGTAAAATTATAGCATTGTTTCGATACTTTAGCAATTTATATTATTTTAGTTGTAATCTGTCCTTTCCACCTTTTTGGTCCTCTTTTGCTTTCATTTTTTTTGATCCTATTTTACTTTCATTTTTGGGTTGAGTTATCCCATACAAATATGGTATACTTAAATTTGATTACAAAGTCAAAAGTTAAAAAATAGGAAGCAGCAGTGCATTATATCTATTTCGTGCATTTTGTTTCCAAAGGTGAATGGGAGGATTCTTATGTTCTATAAACAATATGGTGATACCGATATGAAAGTATCTGCAATTGGTATGGGTTGTATGCGTTATAACATGGAAGACGTAAATGCAGGCAATCTTTCTAAATGTGCTGAAGTAGCTTTATATGCACATGAAAAAGGGATAAACTATTTTGATACGGCTCCTTTTTATTGTGATGATAAGAGCGAGACAATTACAGGAATCGCTTTATCACAATTACCAAGGGACAGCTATTACATATCATCAAAAACTAATCTTGGTACTGTAGGTGGAAAGCATACGGCTGCCGATTTTCGTAAGAGGCTGGAAACTACGTTACAACGACTTAATGTAGAATATTTAGATTTTTATCACCTATGGTGTGTGTTAAGTTTGGAATCTTTTGAAGAATCGTTAGATGCTTTATATGGTTTCTTTGAACAGGCTAAAGCAGATGGATTAATAAGAAATATAGTTTTTTCTTCTCATATGCAGGGAGATGAACTAGAGGCTGCTGTCAATCGTAATTTATTTAAAGGTATGTTGATTGGGTATAATGCACTTAATTATAGATTCCGTCAGAAAGGAATTGAAGCTGCTCATAAGAAAGGCATGGGTGTTGTTGTTATGAACCCGCTTGGCGGAGGATTAATCCCTGGTAATCCTGATGTTTTTCGCTATTTGACAGAAGGAACTGACTTAAATGTGGCTCAGGCTGCACTTCGTTTTGTTGCCTCACATAAGGAAATCACCATAACTTTGAATGGTTTTACCACAAATCAACATGTTGATGAAGCTTGTAAATCCGTCGAGAATTTAATAGAGAAGCCTGCAAAAGAACTTCTTATGGAATATGAAAATAAGGGAATTGCACTTAATAATCTATGTACAGGTTGTGCATATTGTAAAAACTGTCCCCAGGATATTGATATTCCAAAGTTCATGGATGCTTATAACCAGAAGATTCTTGGTAATGACATGAAATCCAGAATTAAGCATCATTGGAATATTTCTGCCAATAAAGCAGCAGACTGTATCAAATGTGGTAACTGTGAAGCACAGTGTACGCAACATTTACCTATCATAGACCGTTTGGAAGAAATTGCGGCAACTTGCATCTAGTTTATGACTAAAACAGGATTTGAGGGTCAACTCAAATCCTGTTTTTTGATTCATAGGAAAGTTCCCCGAACTTCCCTATCTTTTTTGTCTTACTATATTCACCATTAGGCAAATTTCTTAATGGCGTTTTCTAAAATGGTAAAGCCAGCTTCTAACTGTTCATCTGTTAAAACTAGTGGACTTAAGAATCGTACGACGTTATGATTGGTTCCAGCCCCTTCAATAATAAGGCCTTTAGATACACACTCCTGAATCAACTGGTTTACTATTTCGCTGTTTGGTTCTTTGGTTTCTTTGTTTTTTACAAACTCTATACCAAGCATAACACCAATTCCCCTAACATCACCGATTACTTCGAATTTTTCTTTCCATTGATTAAATCTTGCAAAACATTTTTCTGAAATATCCTTGGCTCTGTCACATAAGTGGTCACGCTCAATTATCTTTATTACCTCAAGGGCAGACGCACAGGCTAGTGCATTGCCGTTGTAGGTTCCACCGATAATCCCCGGCGTTATTCCATCGAATATCTCTTTTCTTGCGGTTATTGCTGAGATAGGAAGTCCGCCTGCAATTGACTTGGCACTTGTAATAATATCCGGTGCACAGCCTGCTTCCATCCAGTAATTTGATACAAAAAATTTACCAGAACGTCCAAAACCACACTGAACTTCATCTGCGACCAATAAAATTCCTTTCTCGTCGCATATTTTTCTAACAGCCTTTACCCATTCAATTGGTGCAGGAACGAACCCACCTTCCCCCTGAACAGGTTCCAAAACGATTGCAGCCACATATTCTGCCGGTGAACATTCTTCAAATACACTTTTTAATCGCTCAATATAATAGCCAATTGCTTCTTCCTCAGTAAATCCCTTAGGACTTCGATAAACATATGGAAATTCTGCGCGGTAGACACCATCCGGGTAGGGTCCAAGACCTGCGGAATACGCTTTCTTTGATGTCATTGTCATAGTAAGTGCAGTTCTGCCGTGGAAGGCTCCTGAAAACACGATGATATTTGGTCTTTTCGTATAGGATTTTGCTACTTTTACAGCATTTTCATCGGCCTCAGCACCACTGTTTGCAAACATGGTTTTCTTCTTATCACCTTTTACCGGCACTATTTCATTCATTTTTTCTGCCAACGCAATATAACCTTCGTGGGTTACGATATTCATCATTGCATGAAAATATTTGTCCGCCTGGTTTTTCACCGCTTCAATCATGTCCGGCTGACTATAGCCAACATTTAAAACGCCTACGCCGCCAACCCAGTCTAAGAATATGTTGCCATCTACATCTTCAAGCATGGCACCTTCCCCTCTGTTAATTACCAGTGGATAGATACAGCGGATTGCATTAGGAACTGCTTCATTTCTTCTGTCTATAATAGCTTTCGCTTTTGGTCCAGGTAAATTCGTAATTACTTTAGGTAATGCTTCTTTTAACATAATGTTTGCCCTCTTATTTAGAATCTTATATAGACAATTGCGAAAATATAGAAGTTTCGCAATTGTCTAAAAATCTTATATAGTTCTATGAAACTATCTTTCTTCGTACCAGCCTAATTTTCCAGGGGTAAGATTAATATTAATCTGCTTAATCTCCTGGTATTCTTCCAGCCCATGAATTCCGAGTTCTCTTCCGTAACCGCTCATCTTGTAACCACCCCAGGGTGCTTCATTAAAGGTAGGATTATAGCAGTTAATCCATGTGATACCTGCTCTAATTTCCTTCACAACTCGTAAGGCTCTTGCACCATCTGTTGTAAATACTGCACCAGCAAGCCCATAGATTGTATCATTAGCTAAGGTAATAGCTTCTTCTTCCGTCTTAAATGTCTGTATGGTAACTACGGGTCCAAATACTTCTTCTTTTACAATGGTAGTATCCTGTGTGCAATTATCAAAAATCGTAGGTCTTACAAAATAACCTTTTGCACAGTCACCTTCTGTATAACGGTATCCGCCGCAAACACAATGAGCACCTTCTGCTTTCGCAGTCTCTATGTAATTTAGTACTTTCTCCATGTGGTCTTTGGAAACTAAAGGTCCCATGTCTGGATCAAACATACCATTGCCTAAAGTCATGGCGTTTGCCCGCTCTGCCAGACGTGCAACAAATTTATCTTTCAAGCTTTCTTCGATAATAATTCTTGAACCAGCAGAACATACTTCGCCCTGATTAAAGAATATTCCAATCATCGCCCATTCCACTGCACCTTCAAAGTCTGCATCGGCAAAAATGATATTTGGTGACTTACCGCCAAGCTCTAATCCCACTTTCTTTAAATTACCTACCGCAGCCCTTGCTATCTCCTGTCCTACTTCCGTACTACCAGTAAAGGTTACCATATCAACATCCATGCTTTCTGCAATTTCCTGTCCTACAGTTCCACCAGATCCCATGACTAAATTAACGGTACCCTTTGGAATACCTACCTGATCCAGGATTTCAAATAAAATAACAGCAGATAAAGGAGTTGTTGAGCTTGGTTTAAATACGATACTATTACCGGCACTTAATGCAGGTGCAATTTTCCATACTGCCATTAAAAGCGGATAGTTCCAAGGGGTAATCATACCACAAACTCCCACCGGTTCATGAACTGTATAGGAATGCATCTGACCGAAGCCATCATTCACATCATAGGCTCCACCATAAGGAGCTTTTATCATTCCCGCATAATAGCGAAAGCAATGAATAGCATCATCTATGTCTCCGTACGCCTCTCTTAATGGCTTTCCATTATCAAGGGTATCCGTAATGGCTAGTTCTTCTCTTCTAGCCTCCATGGCATCTGCTATTTTAAGGATAATATCGGAGCGTTCCTGGACATTTTTTCTTCTCCATTCACCCTTACCATAGAATGCTTCCTTCGCAGCAGCTATTGCAAGACTTACATCATCGGTCCCGCCTTCTGCAGTTTTTGCTATTACTTCTTCATTTGCTGGATTAATTATATCCCGTGTTTTTCCGGAAATTGCAGGTACCCATTCACCATTTATATAATTTAGTTTTATATCCATCCTTATACCAAACCTTTCCATTTATTTAATCCGCTGCAACTATTTCAGATGGCGGCAGCGGATTATGGTTATGTCAACTAAACTGTCTACTTATTCTATAGTCCAAATTCAACTTTTGTATCAGCAAGGGAAGCATCTAACCTTATTATTACCTGTTCCATATCTTCATAACTGATGACTGCGGCAGGCTCAAATCGGATACATTTTGCATTAACTAATGTACCAGCTGTCAATACTCTTCTTTCAAACATTCCCTTTGCAACTGAATATCCCACATCACTGGTAACAAATTCTAATCCGATCATTAATCCGGTACCACGAACCTCGCTAATTACGGTAGGATATTTTTCTGCCAGTTGATTTAACCCTTTCAGGAGATATTCACCTTTATCAGCACACTGCTGCGGTATGTCGTTCTCCAGCATATATTTAATAGTAGCAATTGCTGCGGAACATGCTAATGGATTACCTCCAAAGGTTGGAGAACCAAGAAGCCATGGATTTTCAACTAATTCCTCTGTCCACATATGTGGTCTGCAGATAATACCGGTGATTGGCATAATACCACCGCCAAATGCTTTACCAAAGGTTAATATGTCTGGAGTCACGCCTTCTGCTTCACAGCGGAACATGGTTCCTGTTCTTCCCATACCAGTCTGAATCTCATCGAAGATTAATGCAACCCCATATTCATCACAGATTTCTCTAACTTCTTTCAAATATCCTTTCGGAGGAATAATAATACCAGCTTCTCCCTGAATCGGCTCAAGAATTACTGCGGCTACAGACTCACCAACTGCCTTAAGATTGCGGATTGCTTTTCTCATATCAGCAGCATTACCATACTCAACATGCTGTACCTGCTGAACCATTGGTGCATAGGGGGTTCTATAAGTACCTTTACCACCCATGGATACTGCACCCATCGATTTACCATGAAATGCACCAACCGTTGAAATATACCATTTCCCACCAGTTGCAATACGGGCAAGCTTTAGTGCCATCTCAACCGCTTCAGCTCCACCGTTGGTAAAGAAACATTTTTCTAAATCTCCCGGTGTAATATCAGATACAGCTTTTGCTAAATATCCTCTTAATGGATCTAATAATTCCTGTGAGTGAAGTGCCTGATGATCTAGCTGTGCTTTTACTGTATCTATAATTTCAGCATTTCTATGTCCACAAGTATAGATACCAAAACCACCTAAGCAATCAATAAATTCTTCACCGTAGAGTCCGGAACAATAAGCTCCATAATCTTTCCATTCTACAACTGCTGCGTTGGTAGATACCGATTTTCTATATTTTAACCAGCCTGGACTTACATAAGTGTCAAAATAGTGCACCGTATCCTTTGTGATTTTTTCCTTTTGCTCATCTGATAATGAATCGCTATGTATAAAGTCAATGACTTCATTTAATTCCTTTAACACAGTTTTTTTGTTTGTCATTATAACTACTCCTTTTATTTTGTAAATTCCGCCCACATCTCGCTGTAAGTGTCTACAGTTTTTCCAATGTTCATTACAAAGTATCCTTTTGCAATTTCTTCTGCTGGAATTGTTATTGCCTTATTATTCTTATATTCATCATCCATTAATGCAACACCGGCTTCATTTGGGTTAAGATAAGGGAATTCTGTTGATATTTCTTTGTTTACTTCAGCTTTTAAAATGTAATCAATAAATTTATAAGCATTTTCTGCATTTTTAGCATCTTTTGTGATACACAGATTATCAAGGAATAAATATAATCCTTGATCTGGGAATGCAATATCAAGATTCTCATTTTCCTGCATTGCAAGTGCTGCTTCTGCACTCCAGATTAAACCTACAGCTGTTTCTTCTGTAATCATAAGAGTTTTTGGTGAGTCACTGTCAAGACTCTTAATATTTGGTTTCAAAGTCAGAAGTTTATCCTTTACCTGACTTAATTTTGATTCATCTGTTTCATTAAAATCAAATCCCATAGAAAGGGAAGTAACACCAATGATTGATCTGAAATCATCAAGTACTACAATGGAATTCTCGTAAGCAGGATTAAAAAGTTCTTCATAATCTGTAAAATCAGCATCCGCACTTACCATATTCTTATTGTATACAATCAGGCCAGCTCCGCCTAAATAAGGAACTGAGTATTTGCTTTCTGGATCATAGCTTGGGTTTAAATAAGCTTTATAGAGGTTCCCGTAATTCGTTAATTTAGATTTATCCAGTTCCAATAATAGATCTTGGGAAATCATGTTTTCAACCATATAATCACTTGGACAAACGATATCATATGCTCCAGGATTACTACCCTGAACTTTAGCAAGCATCTCTTCATTGTTAGAATAAGTCTGCATCTCAACTTTAATACCAGTTTCTTCTTCAAAACCTTCAATTACAGAATCCGGCAGGTATTCTGTCCACATAAATAGATTTAATGTTCCGTTATCTTTCTTACCGCAGCCTGCAAGTACAAGAGTTGCCATAGAATAAACAATAGTTAAAACTAATAATTTCATTTTCTTCATAAAAAACCTCTCCTTTTATTTTCATTTTTTAGGATTTGAGGGTCAAAAGCCTCAAAATTAATTCTAAATTTTTGATACAATTTTTATAATTTATTACCTCCCTTATGAACCTGACGACTTACACTGCGTTCTTTTTTTCTCGCTGTGTTACAATAACTAAAACAATTGTTACAATTAATACAATTGTCGAAAGTGCATATACGTCAGGGGTAACACCAGTTTTAGTAAGTTCCATTACTTTAAGTGGGAAAGTATTGCTTCCAGGTCCTGTAGTAAAGAAACTTATGATTATATCATCTACCGATAAGGTAAATGCCAAAAATGCACCTGATACTACACCGGGCATTATAATTGGTAAGGTTACTGTCAAAAAGGTTTTTAGCCTACCTGCTCCAAGATCCATTGCTGCTTCTTCAACTGATTTATCAAATCCTGATAATCTAGCATTCACAGTAAATACTACAAAGGGAATACTAAATGTTGCATGGGCTATAATTAAAGAAACGATACCCATAGGAATCTGAGACAGGTTAAATATTGCAAGTAACGAGATACCTAAAACTATCTCCGGAATTACAACCGGTATATATAGGAGCATATCAATAATTCGTTTTCCTCTGAATTTATATTTATACATACCATAGGATGCTAATGTTCCTATTATCGTAGCAATCAGTGTACTTACTATGCCAACCAGCAATGTATTTCCATAGGCTTCTAATAAAGTATCATTGCGAAATAACCGGCTATACCAATCTAAAGTAAATCCTTCAAAGACTATGTTCATTTTTGATGTATTAAAAGAAAATAGAATAATTACTGCAATGGGAAGATACAGGAACAGGTAGATCAGAGCGGTAAAAATTCTGGAAAATGCTCCACCATTTTTTTTCTTCATCTTACATCACCCCCAGATCTTCCATATCTCCACCGCTCTTCTTATATACTGTAACCATAATAAGTATTAAAGCGATTAGCATCATGGATAGTGCTGCTCCAAAAGGCCAGTTATTTGCAGCCTTAAATTGATTTTCAATAAGATTACCAATTAATTGTGATTTTCCACCCCCCATAATATCGGAAACAAAGAAAAATCCTAGAGAAGGTATAAATATCATAATGGAGCCGGAAAATATTCCGGGAAAAGTTAATGGTAATGTTACATGTAAGAAAGTATGTAGTTTATTCGCACCTAAATCACTGGAAGCTTCTAATAAAGTGCCATCTAATTTATCTATGGAAGCGAAGGTTGGAAGTATCATATAAGGTATTAGAGTATAAACCATTCCTAAAAGAACTGCTCCTCTTGTGTAAAGAATTTCTAGTGGTTCTGAGATAACTCCCATGTTTAAAAGAATTGAATTTAACACCCCTGTTTTACCAAGTATTGTTTTCCATCCATTTAACCTTATAAGCGAATTGGTCCAAAATGGTACCATAAGCATGATCATCATTATAGTCTTACTCTTTTTAGTTGAATTTGCCATGATATAGGCAAATGGATATCCAAGGAGGATACATATTAAAGTAGTAAAAAAAGCAATAATAAATGAATTTACATAGATTTCTATATAAGTTGGATTCAATAAGTTCTTATAATTGTCAAGATTAAATTGTATTACAACTTTATAGCCGTCTGTTGCCATAAAACTCAAGAAAAAAACATAAAGTAAAGGTGCCGCTACTAATAAGATCAACCAAATTGCAACCGGCGAAACAGTTGTCAAAAGCGGAATTGTGTTTCTTCTTTTCTTAACTGTATTACTCATTTAATCGCCCCCTAATCTGGCATTCTCAATTAAGTTGTGAATCTGGAAACTTCTTGATTTAATAAGTACAACATCTTCAACATCCCAGTAGATATACATAACATCTCCGATTTTTGGTGCTTCATCAATATCCATTCTGCTAAGTTTTACAATTTGTCCATTCACAAGAATGATATTGCTCTTAATCACATTACCAACATAGATTTGTTCTTTAACTTTACCAAGAATGGTAAACCCTTTTATTTCTGTTTTTGAGAATTTTACTTTTTCTGGTCTTACACAGGCATATACCATTTCCGACATATTCACTGAGAAATTATCGTCAATCAGTCCAAGTGCATTACCTACTTCAAGTCCAACATTTACTGTATCGCCACTAATTTTATTGATTACTGTTTCAAATATATTGGATTCTCCAATAAAATCTGCAACAAATCTGGTTGCTGGGCGTTCATACACATTTTCCGGTGTATCCAGCTGGTCTAAGTATCCCTGGTTCATAATTGCTATTCTGTCACTCATTGTTAACGCTTCTTCTTGATCATGGGTTACATAGATAAACGTAATTCCTAGCTTTTTTTGCAGATTCTTAAGTTCAATTTGCATCTCTTTTCTTAACTTAAGATCTAATGCACCTAACGGTTCGTCAAGAAGTAACACCTTAGGTCGATTAATAAGGGCTCTTGCAATGGCAACACGCTGTTTCTGACCTCCCGATAATTGACTGGGATATCGTTTTTCAAATCCATTTAACTGAACTAAATGAAGAATTTCTTCCACACGTTCTTTAATCTCGGCTTTCGAAATCTTCTTCATTTTTAAGCCATACGCAATATTTTGAAAAATATTCATATGAGGAAATAATGCATAACTTTGGAATACTGTATTTACATTACGCTGGAAAGGCTCCTTCATATCCACCCTTTCACCTTCAATGTATATCATTCCTTCGCTCGGCTCTTCAAATCCTCCGATCATTCTTAATATAGTCGTTTTTCCGCAACCGGAAGGGCCTAACATTGTAAGAAATTCTCCTTCATATACAGTTAAATTCAAGTCATGTACAACATGATTATCACCATATATTTTGTTTACGCCCTTTATTTCTACAATTGGTTTTTTATCCTCACTCATTCCATCCACTCCAATCTAGTGTCAAATTTCTATAACATGAATTAAGAAATCGTCGGGCTTTTTTATTTCATAGGGAAGTCCAAAGAACTTTCCTCGTATGAAAAAAAAGCCAGCACATTTAAGCCAGCCCCTTTGCCAAATTTAAAACTGAAGTGTTTTATATTGCATCAACACCACGTTCACCTGTACGAATTCTCATTGCATCTTCTACGCTCTTAATAAATACTTTACCGTCTCCAACTGTGCCAGATCCAACTTTTTCTCTGACTTCCAATAAAATATCTTCCACAATCTCATCTTTTACAACTACTTCAATTCTAATCTTAGGAATCAAATTGACATTCGTTCTAAGACCTTTAAAATCCACTGCTGTTGTATTCCCCTGCTGTATTCCGCAACCCATGGCACTCATTACTGACATTCCGCCACAATCATGTTTTAATAAAATATTCTGTACCATTTCTAACTTCTCCGGTTTAATATACATTGTAATCTCTTTCATACAACGTCCTCCTTTTCTCGAACCAATAAGATAATTGAACAAAGAATGTGCCTTGGCACATTCTCGCGCCGAGCGCGGCCAGCAAAGCTGGCATATACTTTACGTGCGAGTGCGCATCCACGCGGAGCGTTTTTT
>JAQZAX010000185.1 GCA_029239455.1 Anaerocolumna sp. | reverse complement strand
ATTTTCATAAGTTAATCCTTCCATATCTACTGCTACGACTTTAGCTCCTTCTGATGCAAATAACTCAGCCATTGCCTGACCTAAACCTCTTGCACCTCCAGTTATGATTGCTACCTTATCTTGTAATCTCATTTTTTACACCCATTGCATATCGCAAGTTTACCTGCGATACTGCCATAAATAAATAGGTTGAAAGATTCTATTTATGGCAATCCTTTCTCTAATTATATTTTCTTTAGCCTCATTCTTCCTAGTTATTTCACGCTTTTTAATACAACTGCTGTTCCCATACCGCCACCGATACAAAGGGAAGCCAAACCATATTCCATATTGCCTTTTAACATTTCATGTAATAAAGTAACCATGATTCTGTTACCACTTGCTCCTACTGGATGTCCAAGTGCAATCGCTCCACCATTTGGGTTTGTTCTGCCAAGTATCTCTTCTTCTGTCATTCCATGTTCTTCTGATAGTTCATGAACAACACCCAGTGCCTGAGCAGCAAATGCTTCATTCAGCTCTATCACATTCATATCCTGAAGTTTTAATCCTGCATTATTAAGAGCATTTCTAATGGCAGGTGTTGGTCCAAGACCCATAACCTTAGGATCAACTCCGCCTTGTCCAATACCAATTACTTCTGCTAATGGTGTAAGGTTATATTTTTCAATTGCTTCTTCACTTGCAATTAACATCATACTGCCGCCATCATTGATACCGGATGCATTACCTGCAGTTACTGTTCCGTCTTTCTTAAATGCCGGTTTAAGTCCAGACAATTTTTCAAAATTCGTCTTTCTGTTAGGATATTCGTCTGTATCAAAAAGCACTTCTTCTTTGCCCATCTTAACTTTCACAGGAACAATCTCATCTTTAAATCTGCCAGCATCAATCGCTTCAATGGCTTTTCTTTGTGATTCTGCAGCTATTTTGTCTTGCTGCTCTCTAGTGATACCATATTTTTCTGCAATATTTTCTGCTGTAATACCCATATGTATACCATCAAATGCATCCGTAAGAGCATCATAAATCATATGATCAATTAATTTCATCTCACCCATTTTATAACCGTTTCTAGTTGAAGCGGGTACTAAGTATGGAGCATTACTCATAGACTCTACTCCACCAGCAATAATTAAATTGCTAAAACCTGCTCTTATGGAAGTTAAGGCATTCATAACTGCTTTCATACCGCTGCCACATGCTATGTTAATACTATAAGCAGGTACTTCAATGGGTACTCCTCCCTTAAGGGCTACTTGCCTTGCAATACCCTGGCCCTGTCCAGCCGGAAGAATATTACCAACGATAACCTCATCAATATCTGCAGGGTTAATCTTATTCTCTTCGATAATGTTTCTTACAAGTACCGCTCCAAGATCAGAAGCCGATGTATTTTTAAGACTTCCCAGAAAACTGCCAATTGGTGTTCTCTTTGCACTTACAATAAATACTTTTTTCACTGTTCTGTATCCTCCTATGACATGATTGTAAATAAAAGGTGATAAAATTCGACATCTAACTGAAACGTGAATCACCTTTCATGTTTATAAGCATATCATAATATATGTTTCACCATTTGTCAATATGTCTATTTTGAATAATAATTATCAATTTTTTTTGTATACTTTTTAATATTTTATTTCTAGTTTCTTATAAATAGGTAGAAATGTGCTTGATTTAAAAGTATAAGATATTAATTTTTTATTACGTTTTAAAAAATGTATTGCATTCCTTTCCGTTTCGATATATAATAACATGAAAGCTGCATCATGTTCTGCAGCTAATACTATATACAATGAATATAGGGAGGACAAATATGATTCCGGATTTTATAAGAAAAGAAATTAGAACTGACAGACTTACGGTTTCTTACATTGAAAAAGGCGATCCTTCAAAGCCATTACTTATTCTGGTTCACGGCAATACTTCTTCCAATCTGTTTTACTTAGTTAATATGGATGAACTTAGCAAAGAGTTCCATGTGATTGCTCCTGATTTAAGAGGTTATGGCCACACGGAAAAGCTCCCCATTGATTCAACACTTGGCATGAGAATATGGAGTGAAGATTTAAAATCATTTTTTAAAGCTTTAAATATATCAGATAAATTACATCTACTCGGCTGGTCAATGGGTGGTGGAGTCGTAATGCAATATACAATGGATTATCCGGAAGAAGTAGCTTCTTTAACCCTTGTTAATCCTCTTTCTCCTTTTGGTTATAGTGGTTCAAAAGATGAGAAAGGTACCCTGAATAATGAATTTTATTCCGGAACTGGCGGTGGCAGTGTAAATCCTACTTTTGTACAGTGTTTAAAAGATAAAGTAAAGGATGTTACGAATCCATTTTCTGCTGCTGCAATATTAAAAGCCTACTTTGCACCTGATTATGTAATAGACCCAGAATGGGAAGAAATCTTTGTTGAAAGTATGCTTGCTATGGAAATCGGTGACGATTTCTATCCAGGTAACTCAGTTCCTTGTGATGTATGGCCTTTTACGGCACCTGGTGATAAAGGAATCGCCAATACTATGTCACCAAAATATACGAATCTTTCTGATTTTACTAAAATTAATCCAAAACCTTCTGTTCTCTGGTTTAGAGGAGCAAAGGATGCAATTGTATCAGACACCTGTATGTTAGATATCGGCTACTTAGGAAAACTTGGATTTGTACCTGGATGGCCTGGCGATGATGTTTATCCTGCCCACCCAATGGTTGCTCAAACCAGATATATTTTAGAAAAATACAAGGATAATGGCGGTTCCTATGAA
>JAQZAX010000072.1 GCA_029239455.1 Anaerocolumna sp. | reverse complement strand
AATATCTTCCTGATATCTACCTTGTATTCTTGCAGATACTTCATGCTCTAACATGCTCAGATGGTCATACATCATTTCCTTCCACACACTTTGGCTCCAGTACGGATTAATAATAGCTAAGAAGGCTGCTATATCATCCGCATTCTGATACCATTCTATCCGGGTTTCTGCTGCTGATTCTGCATCCCCTTTTAATGCAGCATTTATAAGGTCGGCTGCAATTAACAGATGTTGCCGCATCAATTCCTCGAACTGATCTGCTATTTCTGTATTATAGAATCTTCGAAATGGAACTGCCATATCTGTAGGATTCCTTAGTAGCCTGTTAGTAACAAACTCTAAATCCTCTAAGTTAGCTACCGTACTTATGATAAAGGAACGTGTCCACATAACATGCTGCTCCCATAATTCTCTGAACTCATTTAGAAGCATTACTTGATTATCACTATATAGTTTTCTGTACATAAGATCTCCTTTTTGAATATTACCTATTTTATGATATTCTACAAATGCTAAATGGTTACATTTGTAAAAATATTCTAGGATTCTGACCTCTTATATAGGTATAGGTTCGGGTCTATGGAGTGACAGATACAGAGTCTTTCGTCTGCTACAAAATATTACTAATAAAAATTAAAAATTTAACAAAAAAAGATAGAAAAATACACGAAAACAAAGTATAATTTATCCCAAACTAGTATCATACAAAGGAGAACGGCGATGCGTAAAATAGGGTTTAAAAGTATTCAGACAAAGTTAATGGGGAGCTTTGTTTTTTTGACAGTTTTCTTGACTGTAGTTTCAAGCATTGTCACTTATTTTAGTGAAAACAGACGATTAATGGAGGGAATCAAACATGAGGCGGAGGGGTTTGCCTTAGGTGCGTCTTTGCTTGTTGATGGAGATTTGCATCAAATAGTAGAAGCATCACAAGATATGGATAGTGAAGAATATTCACTCATCAAAGAAAATCTACAAAGGTTTCAGGAAACCACTGGGGTTACGTATATCTATACGATGATAAAAAACGGTGATTCAACGCAGTTTATTGTTGATGCCGACCAAGAGGAACCGGAGGAACTAGGATCAGCATATGACATGCTGCCAAACATGAAAATGGCGTTCGAAGGCACTGCATCATCGGATGATGAGATATATACCGATGATTGGGGTGCTGTCCTCTCTGGCTATGCACCGATAAAAAACAGTAATGGGGAAGTCGTTGCTATTGTAGGTATTGATATTGATGCAAGCCGCATTCATGGTGAACAACTACTGATCATTCGAGACTCCATTATTAATCTGGTTGCCATAGTGGTTCTGATTTTTATCTTATCATTTATAACCGCAAGAAAAATTGCGAAACCAATTTATCTCTTAGACAAGAGATTAAAGGAACTAAGCACTTCAGGAGGGGATCTTACAGCTAGTATTAAAATTTCCACAGGAGATGAACTTGAACGGCTTGGTAATAGTGTAACTGCATTTATCAGTAATATTCGAGACATCATTGAGAAGGTAGTGCATACAGCAGAAGACGTGAATATTAGCTCAAGTAATTTGAGTAGTTCTGTTACGTATAATACAAAAGTTATTGAGAATACAAGCCATGCCATTAATAGCATTGCCACAGGAAGCAATCAGCAGGCGGGCAATATTGAACAAATCAACAGTAAGATTCAAAGTATCTATTCTGTGATATCAAGAAATAATATGGATATTAAGCTAATTGAAGATTCGGTCATTGAATCCGGTCAGTTTGCACAGACTGGAATCAATACTGTGGGAGATTTGAACGATAAAACCGAACGTAATCTGGATGCTTTTCAGAGTACCCTTCATACCATCAACAAATTAGAAGAAGATATTAAGGGAATTGGTGAAATAACCAATACAATTACATATATATCAGAGCAGATAAATCTACTGGCTCTAAACGCATCCATTGAAGCTGCCAGGGCAGGTGAAGCAGGCAAGGGCTTTGAAGTAGTAGCAAATGAAATCAAGAGTTTGGCATATAAATCTTCAGAATCAGCAAGTAGTATTGAACAGCTGATTAAGCAAATATCATCAGACAGCAATACAGCAGCAACCAATATGCAAGTTGTAAAGACCACATTAGAAGAGCAAAAGACTTCAGTAAGTAGTACGGAAACTTCTTTCCATGAAATCTACAGTAAAGTAAATGGTCTGGTTGACAATATTGGACTTATTAGTAAGTCTTTCCAGAAGGTAAATGAAGAGGTAGAAAATATAACAATCCAAATGAAGGACATACTTTCGATTGCGCAGGAAAATGCAGTCACTGTAGAGGAAGTATCAGCCGGAAGTGAAGAACAAAGCACTTCGATGAATGATTTAGAATTAACCGCTAAAAATCTTAATCAGTTAAGCCTCAATTTAAAACAAAATGTATTCAAATTTAAGATTTAGAAATGACGCAGATGGGGAGCGAAAGATTAGATACCAGTAAGCAGATAAATAACTGGCTGCCTACTGATATTTAAAAGGTGATAGGGGACCATAATGAAAAGTTATTTACAAAAAGAAATTAATGAAAAACTTAAGAATGCTAAGGAATTAGCTACTATGAATCCTGATAAATCATATACACTATGTAAAGAAGCATATCAGGTATCTAAGAAAAATAGTTTGAAGCTCGAAGAGGGGTATGCTCTCATTGGAATGGCGCTAGCCTGTAGAGCTAAGTCAGAGAATAATAAAATGCTAGATTACGCATATAGTGCACTAGAAATATTTGAAGAATCACAGGATACCTTAGGAAAAGTACGTTCTGTCAATCTTATTGGAATTGCTTATTTCTACAGCTCTATGTATGAACAGGCGTTGAAATATTTAAAGCAAGCGGTTGATTTGCTTCTGGGATGCAAGGATAACTATTTACTCAGTTGTGTTTTCAATAACATTGGAGAAGTATTTCGTGAGTCAGTGAAATTTGACGCAGCCATAGAATATTATAAGAAGGCACTTAGGCTAAGTATAGAGTCTGACTCAAAAATTAATACAGCATCTATATTGAGTAACATAGGGGAGATATATTTTTTAGAAAAGAAGTATACGGAAGCGAAAGAGTATTTTATTAAAAGCTATGATATTCTCATAAATGAAAATGACATGGTAGCGCTAAGTGAAGTTGAAAATAGGTTGGGTAATATTTACTATATTAATCAAAATTATAGCATGGCGGCTGAATATTTCACTACTGCACTACAAAAGATTGACAGTATCGACAATAAGTTTTATGCAATTGATATATTGATGAATATTGCCAAGCTACAATTTGAAAATGATAAGAAAACTTCTTTTTCTTATCTGGAAAAAGCGAAGCAATACGCAAAAGAGTCAAAGACAAAGAAAAAGATAAGTATGGTGTATAAAACTGCAGCTGATTATCACGAAATAACAGGTGATTATGAAAATGCACTAAAATGTTTTAAGAAATATCATGGAATGGAGCAAGAGATTTCCGCTTTACTTGTTGGGAATAAATTAGAAATCTTAAAAATTGAGTTGGAACATCTAAACGGAGACCATAATTTTGAACAAGCCGGAATGATGAATCAACGATTAGAAATGGAAATTACATATCAAAGGCATGAGTTAGAAAAGATACAAAAAATAAATAAAATGTTAGAAGAAAAAGTATTTGAGGATGAACTTACACAAGTTCCTAATAGAAGATATATTAATAATCTTTTAAATAAAACATGGGAAGACTCTTCCCAAGAGAATCAAAGGATTGCTCTATTTATTATTGATATTGATAATTTTAAGAAATATAATGACTACTGGGGTCATCCAGAAGGTGATAAATGCCTAATTAAGGTTGCAAATTGCTTGAAAGAGATACAGGTAATGAGAAATGATGTTTTTGGAAGATATGGTGGAGAAGAATTCATGTATTTTGTAAAAAACTTAGATTATGACCAAGCATTAGAACTAGGAAATCTATTAAGAATTCAAGTGGAAAAATTAGACTTATATTATTTATATGAGAATAAGAACTATGTATTGACCATAAGCGTGGGAGGCGCATTTGGCAATTTGTCAAGCTTTGACAGTGTTGCAAATATAATTCAAATTGCTGATAAGGAATTATATAGGAGTAAAAATATGGGGCGAAATATTACATTTGTAAATAATAGGATAAAATAATGAATCCCTATGAAAAAAGGGCGTAATTCCTGTAATTATGGAAAAAGGAGGTATTTGGTAGATATGTTTATTAATATGATACCGGAGGGTTCAGAAATTGAACTTAATTTTATATATAAAGAGGAAGCTCGCTCAATGATCGTTGAAAAAAGAAATGCAAGCATTAATGTTATGTATATTCCCGCGATATTAGATAAGAATATTCCTATCCTGGAATCAGAAATGGAAGATGTAGCAATAACATATAAAGCAAATGATGGTATCATAATATTTAATCCAGTAAAGCTAGAGCTAAAAAAGTACAATGAGAATTATATTTACATAGTAACAAGTGATTGTAATGCAGAACGTCAGAATAGAAGGGAAGCCTTCCGCGTTTTTATCGGGGAGCAGGTTACTCTGACAGTGAAATATAAGGACGGACATGAAAATAAGTGCCCAGGTGTACTGAAAGACTTAAGCGTGGGGGGCATGGGAATAGTTTCAGGTGTAAATCTTGATGATGTAGCTTTCATAAGCATAGTCTACGAAGTTTGGGATGGCTACAATATATTACTAACAGGACATGTGGTTAACTCAGTGAAACTTGAGAGAGGCTATTTGTATGGCTGTAAATTCAATGAACGGAGTGGAGTACTTAGTAAATTCACAGTTAAGAGACAGATTAAGAATAGAATGGCTGCAATGGGGTTATCAACATCGTGAGGTAATACCTGTTTGTAAAAAGGAGAATCAAATTTTGCATTTGGTTCTTTTTTATTGAAATCATATTTATTTAGAGAAACTTTTAATCAAATTTTATTCTAGATTACAGTAATTTAAATATCTTATTATAATTATAAAAAATGTTCATTATTTTAGTTTGGAGGCAAAATGAAAATATTAAATTACCATCAACTTTCTAAAATAATTCCAGATGCGTATAAGATAGCAAAATTACAGGTAAATGAAAACGGTATAATTGAGTTTCCTTATGAAATTGAAGTGATTGCAGAAAAATTATATGTTCCATGGGCCATAGATATAAGCGAAGAGGGCAGTTTATATTTTACAGAGCGTTCTGGAAGTATAAGGAAGATAGAAGATGGTAAACTTCTTGAAAGTCCTCTTATAGTGCTTGAGGCGCCTTTTATCAGTCAAGGGGAGGGCGGCTTGATGGGGATTGTGCTGGACTTAGATTTTGCACAAAATCATTACTTTTATGTTATGTATACTTACGAAGAAGACAGTAAAATTTATACCCGGGTAGCCAGATTGGTAGAACAGAATAATGCAGCAACCATTGACCGTATAATTTTAGATAGAATTCCAAGTGGACCAGTTCATTGTGGAGGAAGGATAAAGATTGGACCGGATCAGAAATTATATATAACCACAGGAGATGGGGGAAACCCATCTTTGGCACAAGACCTCTTAAGTACCGCTGGGAAAATTCTGCGAATAGAATTAGATGGAAGTGTTCCTGAGGATAATCCAATGAAGGGTTCACCCATCTATAGCTTGGGATTTCGAAACCCTCAGGGGCTGGCATGGAATATAGATAATATTTTGTATGCTTCTGAACATGGACAGACAGCACACGATGAAATAAACAGGATACAACCGGGAGGTAATTATGGCTGGCCTTACGTTGAAGGAAATGAAGGATCTGAAGAATTTATAAAACCTATAATACAAAGTGGAGATGTTACATGGGCACCTTCAGGAATCACCTTTGTAACCCAGGGAGTATGGCAAGGGAATTTACTTGCTGCAACTTTACGAGGAGAACAGCTGCTTGTATTTACTTTGAATCAAGAAGGAACAATGGTTAGGAAGGTTGAATCCTGGCTGTTGCAGGAATATGGACGTTTGCGTGAGGTTATTCAGGCGAAAGATGGGTCCCTTTACATCACAACAAGTAACAGGGATGGCAGAGGTAATGTTACAGCTACAGATGATAAAATCATACGTCTCATTCTTAAAATTTAATTACGTTCTTTGAAAACAGCATAATATATTACAGAAAGTAACAAAATAGCATTGAATAATTGACTTATATATCCAGTTGTGATAACATAAATTGGTAAATAAAAATAAAACGTAAGGGGAAAAATATGAAAGAACAAAAGAAATATGTAATTAGTGTGTTTGCAATTTTCATGATGATAATGATTACAGTATTTATCTCATTTTCTACAGTAAATACTGCGCAGGCAGAAACAAAAGCATCACTGGAAGAGACAGAGATGACAATTGGAATTGGTACTTATGGTAGATACTACGGTTTTATTTATAATAAAACAGAACACAGGTATGCTATTAATGTTGTCTCTGCCCATAAGAGTGCAACCTATACCTTTTCTTCTAGTAATAAAAAGGTGGTAACCGTAAAAGCAAGTGGCACAAAGGGGCTCCTTACCGGTGTAGCGAGTGGAACTGCAACTATCACTTGTAAGCAGACCTTAAATGGAACTACTACTGTGGTCGGTAAAGCCAAAGTTACTGTAAAAAGGGCATTGCTAGAGGAGACCCATGAGGCAGCACGGCTTACCTTAGGTACAGGTTCTCTTGGCAGTTGGGTACAGGAGCCTATTTGTTATATCAGGTATCGTATACCGGATGCAAAATATACATATAGTACGGGCAGTAAAAACTTAACTATAAAAGATACAAGATATGAGGAAACCCAAGCAGGAGAAGGTTATTTTGGCTTTAAACAAACCTACACTGCAAAAAAGGCAGGGACTTATACTGTAACAGTCAAAGAAACCTATAAAGATGTAACCAGAAAAGTGGGTTCATTTAAAGTTGTTATTCATGATTTAGAGATAGAGGATAGTTATACTTTAGCACCAAAAGAGTCTGTTCAAGCATCTTATCTATTATCTTATCCTAAGAGAGGTAAGAAATACTACTTTGAAGGTGATGGTTTTGATGCTGGGGTTAAGAATTCCAATACCATTGCTTATATTCAAAAAGATAATTATGGTAATGATATTATCTATGGTGTCAAAGAGGGTACATGTAAGTTTAATATTTATGAAGGAACCAGTGAGGCAGATAAAAAACTGGTAGGCTCCTGCACCATAAGAGTAGATGAAAATTATATTGTAAATTATCAGACTAATTTTGTTTCATATGTTGGAGCGAATTCTAGCTCTATCTATTTCCGTACCTCACCCAATGCATTGATTGAGGATATAACAATTTCAATTTCAGATGAAAGTATCATAGACATTTATGATGAAGCAAAGCTGGAATTATTAAAGTGTTGGTATTTTAAACCACTGAAAGCTGGAACTACCACAGTGACAGCAAAATATGGTGATAATACTGCTACCTGTACCGTAACTGTCTACCCATCCTATGAGGAATATTTAGAGGCGGTATCCTACTAGGTATAATGCAAGCTAGATAAAGAGTGCATAGAGTAGGAAATATTGAAAACAATAGTGAGAAACCGCTAATATAATTACGGTACGTGGTTTTTTCTAACGCTTGTTAAAAGATTCATATTGACTTTGTGCATATTGTATGTTATCTTAACGCTAGAAGGAAATATGGATTGTGACTGTTAGGCAGGCGAGACCATCTTTGTTAAGAATATTCTAGTGTTCTTACAAGGCTGGTTTTTTAATTTTGGAGCAAACTCTTTGTTCTTTTATATTAATGCATGGGGTGCAGAAATGTATAGGATAACTAAAGTTATTAATAACAATATCGTGTGTTCTGTTGACCGTGACGGCTCTGAAATAATTTTAAGAGGCCTAGGTATCGGTTTTCAAAAAAATGCACATGATGAAATACCGGATGATAAAGTAGAAAAAATATTCAAGATGACGAATCAGAAGGATTCCAATAAACTAAAGGAACTGTTAGCAGAAGTACCGAATGAGTATGTGACAACCTGTACTGAGATTATTGATGTGGCAAAGAAGCAATTGGGGAAACGGCTCAATGAGAATATTTACATTACCCTAACCGATCATATTAGCTTCGCCATTGAACGTAAACGCCAGAACTTAGAATATAAGAATGCGTTATTGATTGAAATCAAAAATTTTTATCAACCGGAGTATGAAATTGGACTACTGGCACTTCAGATTATTAAAGATAAATTGGATGAATCCTTATCCATTGATGAAGCTGGTTTCATCGCATTGCATATTGTAAATGCGGAGTTAGACACCGATATCTCCAGCATGATGAAAATAACAGAATTGATACAAAAAGTTATAGAGATAACAACAAATTATTACCAAATGGATTTAGACGAGGACTCACTGCATTATGAGAGATTTATAACGCATTTGAAATTTTTTGGTCAGAGACTTTTTAATAACAAGATTACGAAGGATGACGATGCAACCTTTCAAAAGATGATAAAGAAGCGATATGCAAAGGATTATGAATGCGCTGCAAAGATAAAGAATTATGTATTGGAGAGCTTAGGCAAACAAATCTCGGAAGAGGAAATGGTATTTTTAACGGTACATTTAAGGAGAATCTCCAGTACAAGTAATGAATAAATTATATTTAATTTAAAATAAATGAATTAATTTCCAAAAATGTAATAGAATATAGTAAATCAGATTGTGACTGGTTAGCAGGCAAGACTGAAGCTGAGAAGAATGTGCATACTATGAGATATAGTGGCATTCCTAGCTTCAGTCTTTTTTTATAAATAATGCTATCAAAAATAATTAAAGGAGAGTAAAAAGATGAAAGACAAAATTTTTGGTGTATTGCAACGAGTAGGAAGATCCTTTATGCTTCCTATTGCCATTCTTCCGGTAGCAGGTTTATTCCTTGGAATTGGAGGTTCCTTTACCAATGCCACAATGCTTGAGACATATGGACTAATGAATATCATGGGACCGGGAACGATAATTTATTCTATTCTTTCGGTTATGAGTGCAGCTGGTAATATTGTATTTGCGAATCTTCCCATTTTGTTTGCAATGGGTGTAGCGATAGGTATGGCGAAAAAAGAAAAAGACGTAGCAGCTTTATCTGCTGCAATCGCCTTCTTCATTATGCATACCTCAATTGGTGCCATGATTAATATCAATGGTGGTACTGAGTCGATGCTTGCTGGTTCAACAACAGATGTATTAGGTATTACTTCCTTGCAGATAGGCGTATTTGGCGGTATTATCGTGGGACTTGGTGTAGCGGCATTGCATAATAAGTATTATAGGATAGAGCTTCCTCAGGTTTTATCTTTTTTTGGAGGTACCAGATTTGTACCTATTATTAGTGCAATTGTATATCTCATTGTAGGTATTGCCATGTTTTATATCTGGCCGCCAATACAGGTAGGAATCTATCGCGTTGGAGACTTGGTTTTACAGTCCGGGTATGCGGGTACATGGATTTATGGTATTATGGAAAGAGCATTAATTCCATTTGGTTTACATCATGTATTTTATTTACCATTCTGGCAGACTGCAGTTGGCGGTACAGCTACCGTCGGAGGGAAATTAATTGAAGGAGCACAGAATATATTCTTTGCTGAACTAGCTACCCCTGGAATTGAACATTTTAGCGTATCGGCAACAAGATTTATGTCCGGTAAATTCCCTCTTATGATTTTTGGACTTCCGGGAGCTGCCTTGGCAATGTATAAATGTGCAAAACCCGAAAAGAGAAAACTGGTAGGTGGCTTATTAATATCAGCTGCATTAACATCTGTGTTAACAGGTATAACTGAGCCGCTTGAATTTACATTCTTATTTGTTGCACCAGTTTTGTACGTAATTCACTCTATTTTTGCCGGTTTGGCATATATGTTAATGCATATTTTAAACGTTGGTGTTGGAATGACATTTTCCGGTGGATTCATTGATTTGTTCCTGTTTGGTATTCTACAGGGGAATGCAAAGACCAGCTGGTTAAATGTTGTATGGGTAGGTCTTATTTACTTTGCAGTCTATTACTTATTATTTAGTTTCTTAATTAAGAAATTCGATTTCAAGACTCCGGGCCGCGAAGAAGATAGCGGAGAAGTTAAGCTTTATACAAGAGCGGATGTAAATGCTAAAAAAGAAGCAGGTAAGAAGGATTCTGCAATTCATGATGAAGTATCCGTTTTGATAGCAAAAGGATTAGGCGGAAAAATGAATATTAGTGATGTAGACTGTTGCGCAACGAGACTCCGTACAACAGTATATGATTCCAGCTTAGTAGATGAAGGTGTCTTAAAAGAATCTGGAGCAGCCGGCGTAATTAAGAAAGGTAATGGAATTCAGGTAATTTATGGACCTAAAGTTACAGTTATTAAATCAAATCTTGATGATTATTTAGCTAGCCCGGCCAGTGATACTGTAACAGGGTCAGTAGAATCAATAGATAATAATAAACAGGATGCTATCCAAAACACTATGAATGGAGTTCATCAAATATTTGCTCCAATGACAGGTAAAGTTATGCCGCTGAAAGAGGTTGATGATGGAGTATTTTCTGAAGGAATGCTTGGAAATGGTGCAGCAATTGATCCGGAAGACGGAATTGTGGTAGCGCCCTTTGACGGAACAGTATCTATGGTGTTTGATACAAAGCATGCCATTGGCCTTGCATCCAATGACGGTATAGAATTATTGATTCATATTGGTATTGATACCGTTCAATTAAACGGTAAGTGTTTCGATGTAAAAGTAAAAGCTGGTGATGCAATTAAGAAGGGTGATGTACTGGCTAATGTGGATTTAAAAGGAATCGTAGAAGCTGGGTATCGCACTGTAACTCCTATCATTGTAAGCAATACGGACGATTATGAGAATATTTCAATTGCTGCGGAAGGCAAAATTAGAAAACAGGATAAGTTATTAATTGTAAAATAAAGAAAAGTGTAAGAATAATATATTTGCTTTTCCTATGGGTTGATAAGACTGTACCAGTTGAGCTTCTTGATGAAGCAAGATTAGTTTCGGCCAGCATAGAAGAACTGGAAGAACTTTTAACTACACGTGAAGTACTGTGTAACGTTGTAACAAAAGACAATGTTGTTATTGATATTAGTGAACAGTATTTGCCATAGACGGTGTCAGGCACCATGAACAAAATATGAACATGAATGTTCATACTTTGTTCATGGTGCCTGACACCTCTTTATGTCGAATTTTACAAATGAGATAATGTTTACAAACAATAAGATTAGTGTTAAAGTCTAATTATAAAATCATGAAAGGAGTATCATATTTATAAGTAACAGTTCTATTCAAGGAATATAACTACCAACTTAGTACTGATTTATTCCAAAATGGAGGCGTGTCGAAAATGAAAAGCAATAGTATGAAAAAACTAAGCTTATTGCTAGTAGTTATGCTAATTATTTCGTTATTTCCAATAACTACATACGCTAGCGAAGGTACATTTACAAAAGTTACTTATGGCAGCAGATACTATAAGGTTTATGTACCATCGACTTACGACGGAGTGACTGAAGTTCCACTAATGGTTATGTTACACGGCGGATTACAAGATCCCGATAAGTTTGCAGCAGGAACAAAAATGAATCTTTTGGCAGAAGAGAAGAATTTTATCGTTATCTATCCGGATCAACCGGATACGGCCAACTCATCAAAATGCTGGAATTGGTTTGAAACTGCTCATCAACACAGAGGTAGTGGTGAACCAGCATTAATCGTTGGCATGATAAACGAAGTTAAATTAAACTATAATATAAATGACGACATGGTATATGCAGCCGGACTTTCAGCAGGAGGTGCAATGAGCGTTGTACTTGCAGCTACTTACCCGGATGTTATTCATGGAATTGGTGTGGGAGCGGGATTAGAGTATATTGCAGCAACTAGCATGATGGGAGCCTTTACGGCTATGAGTAGTGGTGGGCCAAATCCAAATACCCAAGGAGTTCTTGCATATAATGAAATGGCAAAAAGTATAGCAAGCTTAATGCCGGTTATTGTATTTCAAGGGACGAGTGACTATACAGTAAATATTCAAAATGGACATCAGATAATATCGCAATGGGCTCAGACAAATGATCTGACAGATGACGGGGAAGATAATAACTCCATCGACGATACTGCCGATGTTGTTCAAAATAAATCAGTTGAAGGCGGAAGAACCTATACCAGATATGCGTACGAAGATGCAGCTGGAAATATATTAATGGAGAAGTATTTAGTCGATGGGATGGGGCATGCTTGGTCCGGCGGAAGCTCAGCCGGTAATTATACAGATGGAACAGGGCCTGATGCAACAAGTATTATATGGAGCTTCTTAACAGGCGAAATAATCGAAGAGCCTGAAGACCCAGAGGACCCTGGCGATCCGGGTGACCCTACAGTCATTGTAGCATATGGAACAGCAACGGAGCATTATGTTGCAGGTAGACTTGATGTCAGCGGTTATTTGGCAATGGGTACCAAATATGGTTATATAGCAAAATTCAATCTTTATCAACTAGAAGGTACAAATGTTTGGACCGATATTTATTAAAATAAAGACGGTGTCAGGCACCATGAACAAAATATGAACATGAATGTTCATACTTTGTTCATGGTGCCTGACACCTCTTTTATTGACACAATACAAGAAATAGTTGATAATAAATGTAGAGCAGTATTATATGGCTAATTATATGAATATACAATGATTGGGGAAAACTTATGGTGGATTTGAGTAAATTAATTGAAGGAAAGAATTTGACAGATGTTGAGGAAAAAGTTCTCCGCTATATTATTGAACACATAGATGAAGTGGTAAGGATGGGGGTTAGAACCATTGCCAAGAATAACTATACCTCAACTTCAACCATTATGCGATTAACTAAAAAACTAGGGTAC
>JAQZAX010000071.1 GCA_029239455.1 Anaerocolumna sp. | reverse complement strand
ATTCGTACATTTTTCAGGAATCTTAACAGACGGATTCAAAACTTTAGAAGAAGGTCAGGCAGTAAGCTTTGACATCACTAAAGGCGCTCGTGGAATGCAGGCAGTTAACGTAACTCTTGCATAATTAAGCCAAAAGACAAGTGGAGCGTTTACTCTATAGCTAATAAGCTATGGAGTGAACGCTCCTTTTTATTTAACTTAATTCTATCTGATCATTTATTTCAAGATTTCTTAACTGCACGGTTCCAGCGGGTGCCTCAATTACATATTTGGCTTTCCAAATCACAGGGCTGACACTCCTCTTTTTCATATTGGGTATGATTTTTATTATCCGGTGATTCTTATCCACAAATATAACATCAATGGAGAATTTCATCCCCATCATGTGAACGCTATTACATGGAGTTATAATTAAGCCAGTGTCCCTTACAAGACCCCTTCTTCCTATGAGCCCCCGTAATCTGGCAGAAAATGAATCCGCGACTTCAGCCTCCCTTAGCAACATATTATTTTTGGTTAAATTCCAAATTTGTGCCTTCTTCACACTTTCCCTCCAATACATTTCTTCCGGATACTTTTTGCTTTGACCCTACATTTCCAGGCATCGAGAACCAAAAAATAAATCCACCTGATTCAAATTGTTCATCATCTTTTAGGTACATACTGGTATAAATCTGTCCATCTTTTTCAATAATGCCAGGCTTAGTAACAACTAAGCTGTATTTCAAAGGTTTTTTCTTTTGAAATAGTGCATTCCAACCCTCTAGAAACCTTACTTTCTTTGGTTTATACTCCGCAGAAATGATTATAGCATAATGAAATCTGGTTCCCGGAATATAATAATCCGCTGTGGGATTATTAATATCAAAACTTATGACTAAAGTGTCCTTATTCAGTCCTGTCAGACTATATATTTCATTGCTTTCTGTCTGTGAATCCATTTTCTTTAAATGATAGGTTAGTATGCCATTTACCACTTTTCTCTTATTAAAAAGAGTATAGTAAAATAACTCCCCTGATACTATGAAACCTATTAAAAGCGCGGCAATCACTAATGCAGAAACTTTGGTGTCCAAAAACAATGCTTTTAGTTGCATACTCAGATAGTCATTCCTGGAGACAACTCTCACCTGCCGTTTCACATTTTTAATATTGAGTGATGTCAGCTCGTGTTCTGCCTGAAATGTAATCTCTATTTCATGTATATTATCCTGAGCCTCTTGTACCAGAGTGCCATTCAGCATAATATCCATGGTGGTATTCTTTACTTCATGAGGTTTTAGATTTATTTGTTTCTCAAGTAAGCTTCCTGTATTTATAGTCGATGTAATATTTAGTGTTTCAATAAAATCCGAGTTATTTTCTATGATAACAGGGTAAGATAAACGTTTTCCTTCCACTCCCAGTAACAACTCTTCCTGGTTTTCTTCTGGAAATGATATGAGGATACTGCCTCCTGGCAGAACATTTACGGTTTCTAATTTATTTTCCACTTTTATAGATTCACCATGGTATATTCCTTCAACCAAAAAGGAAGGGTGCAAGACCCCCTCTCTAGAAAACACTATATAATTTGACCATATACCATCCCCGGCATAAAAGTCATTATGCACCTGCTGCCCATCATCATATAAAGATACCTTCTCAAAAGAACCGTCTTCATATGTTATTTGCAATTCATATTTCTGAAACTCTATATCAGTATCTTGTTTTAATCTAGACCCTCCTACAGTAAGAGAGGATGTTACGCCCAATACTTCACCGATTCGGTATCCCTCTTTCGAAATAAAGAAATCATGAATAATTGCCGGCTGTACGGCATCTTGATTCTCATCTCTATCCCACGCCTCTAACATTCCTACGGATTCCTGGCTCTTAATATTATTTATTATCTCAAGCATGCCATTGGTTAAGGCCTCTGAGTCTTTTAATATCTGATAATAACCTCCCGTATCTAAGCATATCTTTTTTAAAACATCAGAGCGGATTCCATCACTGAATCCTATGGCATAGATGGATTGGTTGTTGATACTCATGGTGCCTGCGATTCCCCATAATTTCTCCATATAGGTATCCATAAATCCCGGTTGATTTACCCTGTCCTCGTCAGGATCCGGCTCGCCATCGGTTATAAAAAGTACAATCTTGCTCACGTTTTCATCTTCGATTAAATCTAATTGTTTGGAAGCTTCCTCCAGTGCCGTATTATAATCTGTATCACCTTCTTCTGTTATGTAAGAAGTGAGGTTATCTTTTAACCTTGATTTATTTTTATCTCCCTGAACTTTTGAAAGCTGTGAAACTACAGTTACCTCGCTGTCAAACGTTATTATTCCAAGATAATCTTTAGGACTTAACAAATCAATGAAAATATCAGCTGCTTCCTGACGTAGCTTCAATGGGTCGGTTGTGCTCATACTTCCTGAGGTATCTATAACCAGAGCTACTGCCAAATCTCTTGTGGCTGCACCTTGTTCTTCACTTTTTACGGGCACATAGTCATATGCAATAAGGATCAACGTAATTATAATTAGCATACAATGTTTTCGTATATATCGCATAAATCCTCCTCCCGAAATTAAGATAACGAAACTAACACATTACCTGGACATTAAATTTTCAAATATGTTTATCACCGCTGGACCAAGAATTACTACAAATAAGGAGGGGAACATGAGAAATACCAATGGAAATAACATTTTTATCGGAAGCTTTGCTGCTTTTTCTTCTGCTCTCTGTCTTCTGATTTGTCTCATGGTAACAGACTGGGTTTTTAACATGTTGGTTATGCTGGAACCGAGTTTTTCTGTCTGTATAATTGCGGTAACAAAGGATAAGACTTCTTCCACTCCGGTCCTATAAGCTAAATCCCTTAATGCTTCTTCTCTTTCTTTCCCTCTTGTGATTTCATTCATCGTTCTGGTAACCTCAAAACTTAGGGGACCCTGCATTTTATCTGAGGTCTTTTTAAATGCTGCATCAAATCCCAGTCCTGCCTCAACACTTACATATAATAAGTCTAGGAGATCAGGCAGAGATCTCTTCATCTTTTCTTTCCTTTTTTCTGCCTTTGAGTATAAAGAAATAAGTGGCAATGAAAATCCAACCAGGGCAAATAGAAAAATCCTCCCTATATTTATGGCATTGGAGGTATATTTTAATACTATGTAGAGTAAAATCCCATGAGCAGTCCCCATTAGAATTTGTTTTAGGAGTAAACCATGAAAATTTGTTTTTTGGGAGGAACCTGAAGTCAAAATTAAATGATCATATTTTCTTTTTAATCCACTGGGCGTCACCTTTCCTATGGCTTTCATCAGCTTTTGATATACAGGTTGTATGATTCTATATACAAAGGGTGCCTTCCATTCATCGTCTTTCTCATTATCATCTGACATGTCTCTTACAGTATCCAATCGTTCTTTTACTGTCAGTTTACTATCATATAAGACTTCATATATTATTAATATGACTAAAACCGCCGTAATAAAAGCAAAGAGATAGATAAGTAATTCCATTTGGCTACCTTCTTCCTAAATATCTATATTTACAATTTTTCTAAGCAAAATGATACCAGTTACCTGCATGATACCCGAAATAGCAAGAATAATGATTCCTATAGTATGGTTAAATAAAACTCCTATATAAGTAGGATTCAAAATAGCAATTATGGATGCTATGGCAATGGGCATAATGCTGACTATAACTGCAGAGAACTTACCCTGGGCTGTCAATGTAGTAATCTCCCCTTTTACCCGGACTCTTTCCCTTATGGTGTTGCAAATGGTGTCCAAAATTTCAGTCAGATTACCACCTACCTGTCTTTGTATGATAAGAGCAGTAACAAACATATCAATATCTTCATCTTCCGTTCTTTCTGACATATGAAGCAATGCTACTTCCATAGGTTTTCCCAAAGCATTATCCCTTATCACTTTTTTAAATTCATCGGAAATTGGTGACGGTAATTCTTTGGAAGCAGCCGTCATAGCCTGAGTAAAACTATAGCCTGCGCGTATACCATTGGATACAATACTTAGTGCTTCGGGAAGCTGATGATTTAATTTCTTTATTCTTCTATGCTTTATATTATCCAGTATTATATCAGGAAATTTAAATCCCAGGATAAAACCAATCACTATCATAAACCAGCTGTTTAATAAATAATACAGTAATAAACCAGCCAGCACCCCTGACAAAAAAGATATTCCTAAAAATTCTTCCGGTTTCATTAAAACAGCTGCTTTGGCAAGCTTATATTTTTTCTTTGCAAGAAATTCTTTATGAGGCACTAATTTTGCCAAGGTATGATTAAGATTCGAGATATTAAAGGACAAGATACTTTTATCATTGCTATTTTCTTCGTAATAGTTATCCTTTGAGACATTCCTCTCTAATCTTTCTATCATTGATAACCTTTTTGAAAATGCGACTAAATATATACTGTAAATAAGAAGTATTACTGAAATAAATACCAGCAGCAATAGTAACTCTTGCATACTAGAACCTCCTTCTCACACTGTTTTCAGACAAGGATTCGCCATTTTTAAAAACACTGACAGGAATGCTATCCCCATGTTCCTTGATTTTGTCAAGAAATATAGGTACAATACCGGTTGGTATGTGTTTCCCTATAATTCCACCTCTTTCATCAAATCCATCATGTCGAAATAGATAGATATCCTGTAGCGTAATGGTATCTTCCTCCATCCCTACGATTTCTGTAATCTTAGATACTTTTCTCGTACCATCAGAATATCTTGCCACATGGACAATGAGATTTAAAGCAGATGATATCTGCTCTCTAATGGCTCTTGATGGAAGTTCCATGCCAGACATCATGACCATAGTTTCAAGTCGGGACAAGCTGTCTCTTGGAGAATTGGCGTGTATTGTGGTTATTGAGCCATCATGTCCAGTATTCATGGCCTGGAGCATATCAAGTGCTTCTTCGCTCCTTACTTCACCTACTATGATTCTGTCAGGTCTCATACGCAGGGAATTTACTACCAGATCCCGAATCGTGATTCTACCTTTTCCCTCAATATTTGAAGGTCTGCTTTCCAAGGTTACCACATGCTCCTGCTTAAGCTGTAACTCAGCTGCATCTTCAATGGTTACTATTCTCTCATTATTCGGTATAAATCCTGATAAAACATTTAAAAACGTTGTCTTACCACTGCCGGTTCCACCAGATACAATAATATTGACCCTTCCCTTTACACAGGCTTTCAGCAATTTGGCAATATCAGTACTTAGGGTACCAAATGTTATCAGGTCTTCTATTGTGTATGGATCCGCCGCGAATTTTCTAATTGTAATAGTAGGACCTTTGATAGCTAAAGGAGGTATAATAATATTTACACGAGACCCATCCGGTAGTCTTGCATCTACCATAGGGGAGCTTTCATCGACACGCCTGCCAAGGGGTGCAATAATCTTATCAATCAAATGGTAAACATGTTTAACATCCATAAACGTGTTATCCGTTCTCTCAATCTTTCCTTTACGTTCCACATAAATATGATCCGTCCCGTTTACCATAATTTCAGTTACAGAAGTATCATCTAACAAAGAGGTAATGGGGCCATATCCAAAGATTTCATCCATCACCATATTGGCTACATTCTTTTTATCCCCGGGAGACAGATTCCTTTTTGTATCACTTAATATCTTACTAATAACTTCATTTACCTGGTCTAAAACTTCTTTTTTTTGTATTAGTTCAGATTCCAAAGGGGACACGTCTATTTCATCAATAACCATATTTAAAGCTTCATTTGCTATATCCGCCAACTCTTTCTTTTTTTTGGATACCGATTCCGTTCTAGCTTCTTTTTCTTCCTCTCTGACTGAGTTCATCATATTGGTATTAGGTCCATAGGTTGTGTAATTCAATTCGATTCTCCATTCTTATCCCTTTTATCAGCTTAAGACGGGTTAACAATCTTTTTAGCTAAATAGTTAAAATTTTTAGACAACGTACTATGAGGGTATTTTTGCACAAATGGTATCCCTACATTCATAGTTGAAGCAACACGTTTGCTATCCGCATTAACATGAGCATACACACTATAATTTAAGGTGGTTTCTATATCTCTATTTCTAATTTCATTTCCCCCGGCTCTATTCAGTATTATTTTTATTTTAGACTTTGGATAATTTCGTTCACTGAGTATACCAAGGGAAGCCTTAACATTCCTTATGGCTGCTATTTCTGGTGTTACTACCATAAACAAATAATCTGCCAGTATAAATGCAGGATTCTCCATATCCTGGGTTCTTCCTGGCATGTCAACTATGATGTAATCAAAGGCATTTTGTAGTGTTTTTAGTATAATCTCAATATGATTCATGTTTATAAATTCATTGGTCATAAGTTTGGCGCCAGAAGGTAATACCCATATTCCAGATGGAGTAAGCGTAAGATAGCTTTCTATAAATTCATGGTCAATATTACGGATATCATCTACGATATCCAGAATCGTAAATCTTGGAATTATATTAAAGGCTAATGCAGCATTTCCGTAATCTAAGTCTAAATCCACCAGTACCACTCTCTTGTTTTTGCTTTTAGCAAGAGCAACTGCTAAATTAGCCGCTATGAATGTTTTACCGGCTCCGCCTTTTGCACTATATACGGTAATAACTTTGCCCCGCCCGGGTTTCTTACTATTTTTTGCACTGTTTTCTCTGCGCATTACAATCTTTTTCTTCATTTGTTCATTTGCTTTATAAATTGAATCAAAGAGCACCGATGGATTCATCGGCTTTATTAAGATATCTTTTACACCAGTGAGAAAGGCTTTGTGCATGTTTTCTTCCAACAGGCTATCCTCTAATATGATAATTGCCGCTTCTGCATATTCTGATGATATTCTATCAGCTATGTCATAAATATCTTCCTCTATATTGGAATCAATAAGAATCACATCAATCATGTTGCCTGATAGTATCTCCATAGCTTCCTGCTCGGTTGCCACTGTGCCGGTTAACATAATATAGTCCACACTATAAAACATTTCCTCTATCTTGCTTCTTATCTCCCCTGTTTTTCCCAGCAATAAAACTTTTATGTTATCCATAGACTCACCTATCTCTCCATGTATTAAAGTTTTCAGAACCGTATTCCTCAACTTCCTCTTTTTTATCATCCATAGGATTGCGGAGTGTAAAATGGAAGGTTCCATTCACATTAGCAAATGCTATCACTTCCGCCTGTTCCGGTGTTACCAGTACAGTTAAGGATGTTACAATTCCTTCATTTTGTTCCTCCGTCTGGTTATACGGGCCTATTTTTATAACTTCAATATTCTGTAGTTGTGTATATGTAATTTTTTTGGGGGATATCTCCGGCTCCGAATAACTCACCAATATATCAATGGTATCCCCTGGGACAATATATCCACCAACCCCCGATATTTCATTTGTTGGTATTGTGATTGCCCGCATGTTCTCAGGTATCCTATACCCTAAGGAACTGTCATCGCCCTCAGTAACCACACGGCTCTTTAGTAGTTGCTCCCCTTTGATAATTTCAGAACTGGTGATACCTCCAAGGATTAAGGAGCTATCAAGTACCGCCTCCGGATGTATCGCTTCCGAAGGAAGGGTTATGGTTGTAAGCATCTCTTCTTTTATTACAACATGTTTTGGTATTGTATTCACAGCCGTAACTACGGTTGTAAGATTTACTGCTGGCAGAGTTTCTTCTTTTAAGCTAGTTATATATTGATATAACATGGCCACCGTAATTAAGCCTACAATGACTGCAAAAACTACCACTTTCTTATTTATCTTCATCCTGCACCTTCTTTATTAATTTATCAATTATTCAATTAGTTCTGCGTAAGTTGGAGATATAATCTCAGGATTAGGATTCTCCTGGTCACCGGGCTGGGGAATTGCATTTATCTCCACCCGAACCCCAGTAAACTTACCGATTATTGTAGTGTCTTCCAAGAATTCTCCATTAACTTTTTCATACTCTACGGCAATATTATCACTTTTATAATTGGCCGTGTCATATAGCGCATATTGGGAGCCCCTGCTCTTTTGATTGTCATTATGTGCTCCGTGAACTATAACATCATAGATTTCAAATACAGCAAAATATTCAATGGGAAGCTTCAGTGAACTTCCCTGTTTTTCAATATCTTCCCACTTTATAACCGGTACGAGACCACACATATATTTAACCCTGTCTTCTCTATCCGGCAGATCATTTGCAATTCTCATTCTCTCTTCAATAGGATTTGTAACATTTCCGCTGTTTAAACCGGTCTGATTGTCAATGGTTGCACCCAGTTCCATTCTCTTCCCAATGTTTTCCCCACGGAATGCTTCTGCGATCCCTGCTGTATTACCATAGATATCAATTAATCCCCAATTACCATTTACAACCGAACCTTCCGTATCTACAAATTTACCGGAATGCAGGTAGGTTACGGATTCTGTCTGATAATCATCTGATTTTGTAAAGATAGGCAGAATATCCCCGCCTTCTATCTTTGTATCGTATCCCCAGGTTGCTACCGCCTTGGCTGTAACGTCAGAAGTATCGATTCCAAATAATTTAGCAAATATCATTTCATAATTATTCTTTACAGTGACCACTATATAATCTCTGTTATATTCATTGGGTCCGTCTTTTTTCCATTTTACTTCAATAACAATATCCTCTCTATTTTTAACACCATTGGCTTCTCCCAAATCCTTTGCAACTTTAACTGCCTCGTCTTTTACATCTTCTGGCTCTAAGGCGGGATCTGATAAGGCTTCCTCTAATATCATGGCTCCTCCCAATGCAGCTGCGTCGGCTGCCGTTACCAGGGAGCGCCTGTTAGAATATAAATATCCTACATCAATCACCAAAGCAGTAAACCCAGTTAGCACCAGCATCAATAACAGTGCCACAAAAGGTAATACCGCTCCATCTTCATCTTTAAAGAGTCTGCCAATATTCATATGGTTCTACCTACTCTCTTCTCATTCTTGCCACTGACTTCATAGGAACCGGCTCTGTTAAATAAAGTCCAATGATCGGTTCCAATTCACAATTTACTTCCACAATAATATCACGAATATTTTCTATATCATCATTCTCTTCTGTTACCTGTAAATCATCTTCTTCAATGGTCATTCCACTTAAGTCGATGGTATCATTTATGGTATCTAGTATTTTTTCTTTACGTTCCTCTTCAGGTACATTTAATACTACCCCAACTCTGGCACCCTCTCTTGCGGCGCTGTTAAGGGTAATCTTTCCGTTTAATAGCCAGCCGTATTCTATCATGCCCAGTACCAATAATAGTAATATTGGCAAAATAAGGACAAATTCAATTAGGCTCTGACCATTTTCGTTGTTTTTAATATCATAGAATTTCATAAGGGTCACCTCGAAATAAGGTTATAAATTATATTAATATAATTATGTAAAGTAGGCACCTGGATGTTTGTATTTCCAGGGATCACTATATTATCCTTGGAACTGCTTCACTTAATACTAATAGGGTTCCAAAGGTAATTGCCACTCCATAAGGAATATATTCCTTTTTTCTATTTATGTTCTTGTTATCAAAATATTGAAACTTTTTATAAAATATTTCTTTTCCTGTTTTTAAATATAAGAATCTACTGATGGGTGTTAAAATAATGCTTAGCATCCCAGTGATTAGCCTCATCAAACGTTTATTGAAAACAACGATGATTACTACAATTACTCCTCCTACAACACTACTATATATAACTGCAGATAGAGAAAATCTCCATCCCATAAGTGCGCCGATGGCACCCATAAGTTTAACATCTCCCCCTCCCATTAAGTTAAGGGCAAAGGGAATGAAAAAAACAGCCATTCCAAAAAGGAATCCAAGAATACTAAATTGAAGCCCTTTGAAACCGCTGACTAAAGATGTAGTTAACAAGCCCAAAAGAATCACAGGAAACGTCAGGAGATTTGGTATCTTTTTTATCTTTAAATCAAAATAGGATGCTAATAGTATGGTTGGGATTAAAATTATTATATTTATGAAATTAGACATAAACGCCTCCTGTTTTTTCTGTTGGTTATAGTAAGTTTTCATTGGAAAACTTACTAGTAATCTTAAAATTAAGAGATTGCTGTTCCTCCTAATCCTACAATTACTTTATTAAAAGCTACTTTAATTGCATCTACAACATCATCACCAAAAGCTATAATACAAATTGATATAATAGCAATAATAAGTATATACTCTACTAGTCCTTGTCCATCTTCCTCTTTAAATAATCTCATCATTAAATCCATATCTTCTCCTCCTTTCCACTCAAATTTAATATTCTATTCCATGTTTGTTTTTCATTCTCTTTCGCATATCGTATGTAACAATAATCTAACCCCGCATAACCACCTTCAAATCACCCATTCTATTTTCACATCTATACAAATATATTCACAAAATTATATATTATGCACATTATTTGCAATATTTTATTATTTTTCATTCATTAATAGCATCTTCCTTCAAAATTTACATTTCTCCGTGCACAAAAAAAGAGGTTGTTGTAAACAGACCGGTTACTCTATAACCAAATCTAAATTTACAACGACCTCTTTTTTTGTACTTTACAACTGCCCCTAGATTAACTTTTGATATTCCTCTAAGGTGTTGATGTTGGTAATTGTAGCAACCGAATATCCCAGTGCTTCAATATCTATATACAGGGTTGATACCCTGTCAAATAAGATTCGTAATTTATACTCTTCCCGTTCTCTCATTTTCTCAATTTCCGGCAATGCTTTTCTTGCATATATACTGCACAGAGGTTCTATCATTCCTAAAGCTCTTAAAACTACACAAGCAGGTAATTCTCCTTTGTCATTTTCCAGGGTATCCATATCTTGCAAACAACCGGTAAATTTTTTTAGAAATGCTCTATTGACATATGGCATATCTGCTGCTAGGATTAAAACATAATCTGTCTGGCTCTTTCTTAATATCTGATAGATTCCCTCTAATGGTCCAATCCCATTCTTCTCATCCTGAACCAGTTCGTATCCTAATCCCCGGTAATCTTCCATCTGATTTACAGAAATAATAATCTTAGAATAATCTTCACATTCTTTTGCAATTGATTCAAGAAAGGAACTATCCTTATAAGATAAAAAAGCTTTATTTACTCCCATCCTGGCGCTTTTTCCTCCGGCAAGAATCCCAGCGCTTATATCCACGTTACAATCACCCCCTATTAAAAATAGAGCTGATAATTTCTTACCAGCCCTCTATTTAAAATTATTCAATTATGTCAAAATTGATTATGCCTCAATTGTTACAATCTTACCTTTGCCACCATCTCTTGGAACCATTGCAGCGTTACCTTCATCTGTATCAATATGCATAGCTAATGCGTATGTAGGATTTACTCTTACAATTGTGTCTTCGAAAATTAATTTTCTGCCTTCTGATTCTACGGATACCGCAACGATTTGTTTGTCTTTTACACCAAATTTCTCTGCATCTTCAGGAGTCATATGAATATGTCTCTTAGCTACGATTAAACCTTCTGGTAAATCAACAGAACCGTTAGGTCCAACAAGTGTAACAGCTTCTGAACCGCTTAAATCTCCAGATTCTCTGATTACAGATTTTGCTTTTAATTTAACGCAGTCTGTCATAGAAAGTTCTACCTGACTTGCACTTCTTACTGGTCCTAAGATAGAGATGCGTTCCATTACTGCATCGCCTTTTTTAATGGTTATTTTTTCTTTTGCTAAATACTGACCTGGCTGTGAAAGTTCTTTCACTTCCGTTAACTGATATCCTTCGCCAAAAAGTATCTCAAGGTCTTTCTGTGAGACATGAGCATGACGAGCTGAAACTTCAACAATAAAATCCATTTGTTTGTCCTCCATTTTTCTAATATGTATATTATAATCATTTTCTATCGCAAATTTCAATAGTTATTTACATTATTATAAGATTTAATCCATTAATCTATTAATTGCGCATTTTTAGGTACGGTATTAAATTCTTTTTTGAAAGCTCTGGAAAAGGTGGAATAGTTTTTAAAACCGCTCAGATAACATACCTCTGTAATCGTCTTGCCGCTTTGAATCAGGCTTTTTGCAAGAAGTAACCGCTTTTTAGTGATATAATTTCCTATGGTATATCCAGTTTCCTCTTTAAAAAAATGCATCAAATAAAAACGGCTGAGATAAAAATGGGCGGATAGCTGTTCTATGGTAATTTCCTCAACAAGATGATCATTGATATAGTTTAATATTTGAAGAAGCTTCCCATTCCCATTAGCGGAATCCAGATAACTGATATTATTAGATATCACGGTTCGATTTAACTGAATCATAAACTCTAGGAAAAGTATCTCCTTGTATAGTTCACCCGCAAACCCATTATCTGCAAAAGAGTGTTCCAGCTCCAGGCACACTTGATATAACTTGCCTTTATCCACGGAAGGGATTCTAAGAACATTGGAGTGCTCATTTTTTGCATGTTCAAAACAATAAGCTAAATCATACTCCTGTTTCGTAAAACCATCTAAAAATTGAGTTGAAACGTATATAATAATTCTCTCATATACCGAATTATCCAGAATGGAAGGTCGATGGATTTCACCTGCATTGACTAAAACAATATCATATGGCTTTAATAAATAATTTTTTCCTTCAATAGAGTAATTTATATTACCCCTAAGTAGTATCATGATTTTGTTAAAATCATGATAGTGGAACTCATAGTCTTTTCGCTGTGAGTCTATAATATGAAACATCTTAAAGTCATTATCTAAATAACCGAGTTTCTCAAATTTATTCATATTATCTCCCTTATATGACTTTCTTTCTTGTAATACTTTCTATTCCATAATGCTTCCTATCATTCAATTTTTCAAATCTAATATTATTTCCTATCTTTCAAATTTTCATATCTAATATAACTTCCTATCTTACAATTTTCATATCTAATATAACTTCCTATCTTACAATTTTCATATCTAATATTGCTTCCTATCTTACATTATTTCATATCTAATATTGCTTCCTATCTTACATTATTTCA
>JAQZAX010000001.1 GCA_029239455.1 Anaerocolumna sp. | reverse complement strand
AAGCCAGCTGGCATGATTTTTGGCTAGAGTCTTGACGATATATGAACAGTGTTCTCGGCCGGTCGACGCCAAATCGAATATATATACAGCACTATTCATTATTTATAAATTTTGAGGCTTTTGACCCTCAAATCATTATAGGGAAGTTCTCTGAACTTCCCTATGACATAAAAAGCCCTCCAGGCAGGATGCGCATGACGGCCTAAGGAAATTTGTCACAGATGTGACAGCGCGTCAGCGCTAGAGTCTGGAGGGCCTGACTCTTTCTTTGTTTATAGCAAATTGTACGCTATAACGCAGAAAAAGTGTTGAATAGTATCTATGTAAATGATACAATATAGGTTGAACTGTTAAGTACTGTATAAATGAGGGTAGAGATTAATAAGAAACTAACTAGTAGGAGTGAAATGACAATGAGTTTTGTAAAAAAAATATTTGGGACACATAGTGAAAGAGAATTGAAAAGGATAATTCCTATTGTAGATAAGATTGAAGCACTAGAACCTACTATGGAGAAATTGTCAGATGATGAACTAAAGAATAAAACAGTTGAGTTTAAAAATAGACTTAAAAATGGTGAGACACTTGATGATATTGTGGTTGAAGCATATGCGGTAGTAAGAGAAGCATCCAAAAGAGTTTTGGGCATGAGACATTTCCGCGTACAGCTCATTGGCGGTATTATTTTGCATCAGGGAAGAATAACTGAAATGCGTACCGGTGAAGGTAAAACCCTGGTTTCTACTCTTCCTGCATACCTAAACGCATTAACCGGCAACGGTGTTCATATAGTAACTGTTAATGATTACCTGGCAAAACGTGATGCTGAGTGGATGGGACAGATACATGAATTCCTGGGATTAAAGGTTGGCGTTATTCTAAACAGTATGAATAACGACGAGAGAAGAGAAGCATATAATTGTGATATTACTTACGCTACCAATAACGAATTAGGATTTGACTACCTAAGAGACAACATGGTTATTTACAAAGAGCAGCTGGTTCAAAGAGGACTACATTTTGCTGTTATCGATGAGGTTGACTCTGTTTTAATTGATGAAGCTAGAACTCCGCTTATTATATCGGGTCAGAGCGGTAAATCTACGAAGCTATATGAAGCCTGCGATATTCTTGCGGAACAATTAGTTCGTGGTAAAGAAAGCGCTGAATTAACTAAGATGGCTGCTTTAATGAAAGAAGAAATCGAAGAAACCGGTGACTTTATTGTTAATGAAAAAGATAAGAATGTTAACTTAACAGAACAAGGCGTTAAGAAGGTGGAACACTTCTTTAACTTAGAGAATCTTGCAGATCCTGAAAACCTTGAAATCCAGCATAATATTATTCTGGCACTACGTGCACATAACTTAATGTTCCGTGATAAAGACTATGTAGTAAAAGATGATGAAGTATTAATCGTAGATGAATTTACCGGACGTATTATGCCGGGCAGACGTTATTCTGACGGATTACACCAGGCAATTGAAGCAAAGGAAAAAGTTAAAGTTAAGAGAGAAAGTAAAACTCTTGCCACTATTACATTCCAGAACTTCTTTAACAAGTATGATAAAAAGTGCGGAATGACAGGTACTGCATTAACAGAAGAAAAGGAATTTAGAGATATCTACGGCATGGATGTTTTGGAGGTTCCTACCAATTTGCCGATTGCACGTAATGACAGACAGGACGCTGTTTATAAAACGAAAAGAGAGAAACTGAATGCAGTTATCAATGAGATTATTGAGTCTCACCAGAAGGGTCAGCCGGTACTGGTAGGTACTATTACAATTGAATCTTCCGAAGAGATTAGTGAACATCTTAAGAAAAAAGGTATTCCTCATAAGGTGCTGAATGCAAAGTTCCATGAATTAGAAGCTGAGATAATTGCAGATGCAGGTCAACCAGGAGTTGTAACCATTGCAACCAATATGGCCGGACGTGGTACCGATATTAAACTTGGTGAAGGAGTAAAAGAAAATGGTGGTTTAAAGATAATTGGTACAGAACGTCATGAATCCAGACGTATTGACAACCAGTTAAGAGGACGTGCCGGACGTCAGGGTGATCCTGGTGAATCCCGTTTCTTCATTTCCCTGGAAGACGATTTAATGCGCTTATTCGGTTCCGAAAGACTTATGGGTATGTTTAATTCCCTGGGATTACCAGACGGTGAGCAGATTGAACATAAGATGCTTAGCAATGCAATTGAGAAAGCTCAGATGCGTATTGAAAGTAATAACTTTGGAATTCGTAAAAACCTCTTAGAATATGATCAGGTGAATAATGATCAGCGTGAAATCATCTATGCTGAGAGAAGAAGAGTTCTTGACGGCGAAAGCATGAGAGATGTAATTTATAAGATGATTACGGATATAGTTGAAAAGGCCGTTAACACATGCATAAGTGAGGACCAATCTCCTGCAGAATGGGATATCAACGAATTAAACAACTTATTGTTACCTATTATCCCACTTGAGCCAATAGTACTTACGGAGGCTCAAACAAAGAGTCTTAAGAAGAATACGCTGATTCAACAATTAAAAGAGGATGCTGTTAAGCTCTATGAAGAAAAAGAGGCAGAATTCCCGGAGAAAGAGCAGTTAAGAGAATTAGAGAGAGTAATTTTATTAAAAGTTATTGATAGAAAATGGATGGACCATATTGATGATATGGACCAGCTGCGTCAAGGTATCGGACTTCAGGCATACGGACAGAAGAACCCATTAGTGGAATATAAATTTATGGGATTTGAAATGTTTGATGAAATGATAGAGTCAATTAATGAAGATACGATTAAAGCGCTGATGCATGTGAGAATTGAGCAAAAGGTTGAGCGTGAACAGGTTGCCAAAGTAACAGGTACGAATAAAGATGATTCCGTGGCCCAGGGACCTGTAAAAAGAGTGGGTAAGAAGATTCAACCAAATGATCCATGTCCATGTGGAAGCGGAAAGAAATATAAACATTGCCATGGCAAGAATTCATAAGGATTTCAACGAGTATACTGTTACAGTTAATAAAAGAAACTACTAGTATAAATAACACAATTACAAAGTTAATATGTAACAGCCCAATTTATAATATAGGAAAGAGGTGAAGTAATTGGTTGAATTAGATCAGTTTAAATATACCCTAAATGGCTATGAAAAACCATTGCTGGAAGTGAGGGATTCACTTTGACCTGCTTAATAAACAGGAAAGGGTTACTATGCTTGAGCGCATTATGGAGGAACCAAATTTTTGGGATAATGCAGATAAGGCGCAAAGCTATGTAAAGGAGTTAAAAAATCTTAAAGATATTATAGATGAGTATAATTCGTTAAAAAGAAATTACGAAGATATCGAGACTTTAATTGAAATGGCTTATGAGGAAAATGATGGTTCCCTTGTTTCCGAAATAGAGGAAACATTAAAAACATTTGTGAGTGATTTTGACGAGCTTCGTTTGAGTACATTATTATCGGATGAATATGATAAGTATAATGCCATACTCACATTGCATGCAGGAGCAGGTGGTACGGAAAGCTGTGACTGGGCAAGTATGTTAAGCAGGATGTATCAAAAATGGGCGGATAAGAAAGGTTATGGTGTTGAGATTTTGGACTTCTTGGATGGTGAAGAGGCTGGGCTGAAATCCATTACCATAGAAATTAGTGGCCTAAATGCATACGGGCATCTAAAATCCGAACGTGGTGTACACCGTCTGGTGCGCATTTCGCCATTTAATGCAGCAGGAAAAAGGCAGACGTCTTTTGTATCCTGTGATGTTATGCCGGATATTGAAGAAGATACGGGAATTGAAATAGATGAAACAGAATTAAGAATCGATACCTATCGTTCCAGTGGAGCAGGTGGACAGCACGTTAATAAAACATCGTCCGCCATTCGAATTACTCATATACCAACCGGAATTGTTGTACAGTGCCAAAATGAACGTTCCCAGTTTCAGAATAAAGATAAAGCGATGCAGATGTTAAAAGCTAAACTTTATCTGTTAAAGCAGCAGGAAAATAAGGAAAAGGAATCGGGTATACGAGGTGAGATAAAAGAAATCGGATGGGGAAATCAGATTCGTTCCTATGTTATGCAGCCATATACCATGGTAAAAGACCATAGAACAAATACGGAAATTGGAAATACCGGCAGTGTATTGGATGGCAATATTGACCCGTTTATCAATGCATATCTGTCATGGAATAGTATCAACAATACCAACGCGGTACAAAACGAAAATATTTAAATTAATAATAATGAAAAGATGATACAAATGACAAAGGAGGACAGCAAATGGCGGAAAAAGTGCTTACAAATGAAACCAAGCAAGTTATTTTTGCCTTAGGTGAAGAGGAATATGGATTAGATATTATGGTTGTCAATGCGATTGAAAAGTATACAGACATTGTCCGTATACCAAATGCACCATCCTATATCCATGGAATCATTAACCTTCGCGGTGAAGTAATTCCGGTTTATAATTTACGTAAGAAGTTTGGCTTTGCAGAAAAGGCAGTAGATGAAAATTCTAAGCTAATCGTAGCAAGAACAAATAACATGAAAATGGCGTATGAAGTTGATGAAGTAAAGGGTATTATGGAAATTCCAGCGGCTAATATTAGTGACACGCCGGTTATAGTTAAGAGTACTGCAACAACTTATATGAAAAATGTTGCCAGTCTGAATGGAAGAATGATAATTTTATTAGACCATGATGGAATTGTTTCTGAAAAAGAGTTGGAAAAAATTGAAAGTATTCTTACAGATTAGTAAATATTAATGCATAAAATTAGGGGATTGCTTCTATTTATTGAGGCAGTCCTTTTCGATTTCATTGCAATTTTACTAAAAGGTTAAATCTCATTGCAAGAACAGCCACATTTCCAATTAGAATAAATCATTTCTGAAAATGAAAAAATCTGCAGAAATTTCGAATAAATATTAAAAAACAGTTGCATAAAAGGCTAAAGTATGTTAAGATATCTTCCTGTGAAAGACATGTGTTTTCGAGGCAAAAACATAATATAAGCTGTTTCTGGGGGATGAAAGAATGGATGAAGGTAAGTATTATATTGTTAAGAAAAAAGCTGTGCCTGAAGTTTTATTAAAAGTAGTAGAAGCAAAGCATTTACTGGATTCTGAAAAGGTTTTAACTGTTCAGGAAGCATCTGATATGGTTGGAATCAGCAGAAGCTCTTTCTATAAGTATAAGGATGATATTTTTCCGTTTCATGAAAATGCGAGAGGTAAAACAATTACATTTATGCTTCAAGTCGATGATAAACCAGGATTATTATCCACGGTATTAAATCGTGTAGCCATGCATAATGCAAATATATTAACGATACATCAGAGTATTCCGGTGAACGGAATTGCTTCCTTAACACTTAGCATAGAAATATCTCCACAGACAGTGGATGCATCCAGTATATTTGAAGATATTGAGAGTATTGACGGTATTCATTATCTTAAAATACTCGCAAGAGAATAAAGGGTATGATCACTGGTCTCCTAGTTAGGGAGGCCTCTTAAAAAATAGATTTGGCTAGTACTGAAAGGAGTTTTACATGATTAATATAGCAATTTTAGGATATGGCACCATCGGATCGGGTGTTGTTGAGGTACTTGGACTTAACGGAGACAGCATAAGCAAAAAGTGTGGACATGAGATAAACATTAAGTATATCTTAGACTTAAAAGACTTTCCGGGAACACCCATTGAGAATAAAATCGTTCATGACTTTAATGTTATTGCCAATGATCCAGAGATTAAGATAGTTGTAGAAGTTATGGGTGGAGTAGAACCAGCGTATAGTTTTGTAAAAGAAGCGATATTAAGAGGGAAGAGCGTATGTACTTCCAATAAAGAACTGGTAGCAAAACACGGAGCTGAGCTATTGGCGCTATCCAAAGAACAAAAAGTTAACTTCCTGTTTGAAGCAAGCGTTGGCGGCGGTATACCAATCATCCGTCCGTTAAATCAGTCATTAACTGCAGATGAAATTGAAGAGATTACAGGTATCTTAAATGGTACAACAAACTATATACTTTCAAAAATGACGGACGAAGGTGCAGATTTTGATGCTACCCTAAAAGAAGCGCAGGCAAAAGGCTATGCCGAACGTCATCCGGAAGCGGATGTTGAAGGTTATGATGCGTGCAGAAAAATAGCTATTCTATCCTCCCTTGCCTTTGGTATGCAGGTAGACTTTGAAGATATCTATACAGAAGGTATTTCGAAAATAACCCAGACTGATATTAAATATGCAAAGGCAATGGGTGCTCGTATAAAGTTACTAGGAACAAGTAAAAGGGAGGGTAACCATGTGTATGCGATGGTAACGCCTATGATGATTTTTCAAAACCATCCATTATATAGTGTGAATGATGTATTTAATGGAATCTTTGTACGAGGTAATGTAATTGGAGATGTTATGTTTTATGGTAGCGGAGCAGGGAAACTACCTACTGCAAGTGCAGTTGTTGCCGATGTTGTAGATGCTGCAAAACATCTTGGTACAAACATCATGACGATATGGAGCAGTAAGAAACTTGAACTTTCCAGTATTACTCATGCAAAACATAAATTCTTCGTAAGAATTGCTGACAGTGATGCCAAGGTGAAAGATAAGGTAAAAGAAATATTTGGAGATGTTGAAGAAGTAGTAGCGGAGGGTGTAGAAAATGAATACGCATTTATTACCCAGCCCATAGATGAAGATACTTTTGCAAAAAATTCTTCCAAAATAGATCATATTGTGAGCAAAATTAGAGTCAGGGTTTAAAATATAGTATTTACTTATTATGACTTTGTAATAGAAAAGTCAGGAGGATAAAGCCTAAAGAAAATATGATAAGAGAAAGGATTGCCATAAATAGATTCTTTCAACATATTTATTTATGGCAGTATCGCAGGTAAACCTGGGATATGAGATGGTGTAAAAATGAAATATATAATTGTCTTAGGAGATGGCATGTCAGATGAACCTATTGAATCGCTTGAGGGCAAAACTCCTTTAGAATATGCGACAACACCAACTATGGATGCAATATCAAAGAAGGCGGAGATAGGTCTGTGCCATACCATTCCAGAGGGTATGAAACCGGGAAGTGACACTGCGAATCTCTCTGTGCTTGGGTATGATCCAAAACAGTACTATACGGGAAGATCGCCTTTAGAAGCCCTTAGTATTGGTGTAGATATGATACCAACAGATATCGCACTTCGATGTAATATAGTTACGCTATCGGATGATTCTCTGCCATATGAAGAGAAAACTATGATTGACCATAGTTCCAGTGAAATATCGACAGAGGACGCTGCCGTATTGCTAGAAGCGGTAAGACAGGAACTGGAAAATGCTACATACAAGTATTATGTAGGGACAAGCTATCGTCATCTGACTATCTGGGATAATGGGGAAGTGGTTGATTTAACTCCACCTCACGATATCCTTGGTAATGTAATTAGTGCATACCTGCCCCAGGATGCACATTTAAAAGAAATGATGAGAAAAAGCTATGACATTTTAAATGAACATCCACTGAATATAGAGAGAGCAAAAAAAGGCTTAAATAAAGCGAATTCTTTATGGTTTTGGGGTGCTGGAACAAGACCGGCACTTACATCATTTGAAGAAAAGTTTGGCAAAAAAGGTGTTATGATTTCCGCTGTTGATTTATTAAAAGGAATTGCAGTGGGAGCTGACATGAAAGTTGTAGAAGTGGAAGGTGCAGATGGAACACTTCATACGAATTATGAAGGAAAGGCTATGGCAGCTGTACACGAACTTTTAGAAAATGATTATGATTTTGCATATATTCATGTAGAAGCACCAGATGAGATGGGTCATCAAGGCAGTATCTTGAATAAAATAAAAGCAATCGAATATTTAGATGAAAGAGTGATTAAGGTAGTGAAAGAGGAAATGGACCGAAGAGGCGCAGAATATAGACTTCTGGTTATGCCGGATCATCCGACTCCGATTGCTTGCAGGACTCATACAAGTGATCCTGTTCCCTATATGTTTTATGACAGTTCCAATGAGAATACATCAAACCTTAACTATAATGAGGCAGATGCAAAACGAAGCGGGAACGTAGTTACCCATGGATATGATATGATTCATAAATTATTTGCATAATTATAATTTTTAGCTTGTTATCTTCATTGATATAGAGTAAAAATAGTAGGAGGCGTAGTATGCTAATAGTAAAAAAATTCGGTGGAACATCAGTAGCCGATAAGGAGAGAATTTTAAATGTTGCCAGGAGATGTGTCGAAGAATATAAAAAAGGCAATGAAGTAGTAGTAGTACTATCTGCTATGGGTAAGCAAACAGATGTATTACTTACACAGGCAAGGGAGATTAATCCCAATGCATCCAAGAGAGAAATTGATATGCTTCTTACAACAGGAGAACAGATTTCTGTTGCACTAATGGCGATGGCAATTGATTCTTTAGGGGTACCTGCAATATCGTTAAATGCATTTCAGGTTGCAATGCATACAACTTCGGTGTATAGTAACGCAAGATTGAAGCGAATTGATTCAGAGAGAATTAGAAATGAGCTTGCCAGCAAGAAGATTGTAATTATTACAGGATTCCAGGGTATCAATCAAGTGGATGACTATACCACCCTTGGAAGAGGAGGTTCGGATACAACAGCAGTTGCATTAGCTGCAGCACTAAATGCGGATGCCTGCGAGATTTATACGGATGTAGACGGAGTATTTACTGCAGACCCAAGAGTTGTTCCTAACGCAAGAAAAATAGAAGAAATAACTTATGATGAGATGTTGGAACTGGCCTCTTTAGGAGCCGGAGTATTGCATAACAGATCCGTAGAGATGGCAAAAAAATATGGAGTACAATTAGTCGTACGTTCAAGTTTAAATAATACCGAAGGAACGATAGTCAAGGAGGAAGTAAGTATGGAAAAATTGCTTGTGAGTGGTGTAGCTGCTGATAGAAATACAGCTCGTATCGCTGTTATGGGATTAGAAGATCAACCGGGGGTAGCCTTTAAATTATTCAATCATTTAGCAAAACACAACATTAACGTTGATATTATTCTTCAGTCAGTTGGACGTGATGGAACAAAAGACATTAGCTTTACTGTTTCAGAAGATAATGTAGATGAAGCAGTTGAAATCTTAGAGCGCCACAGAGAAGGCAGCCTGAAATGTCACGGTATTGATGTAGAAAAGAACGTAGCAAAAGTATCTATCGTTGGTGCTGGTATGATGACAAATGCAGGAGTAGCAGCTAAGATGTTTGAAGCTTTATATGATGCAGGAGTTAATATTAAGATGATCTCCACTTCGGAAATCAGAGTTACTGTTCTTATTGATGAAAGCTATGTTGATCAGGCGATGAAGGCGGTTCATGATAAATTTAGTTTGGCATAAACTAACCGGTGTCAGGCACCATGAACAAAAAATGAACAAATCGGAAGATTTGTTCATTTTTTGTTCATGGTGCCTGACACCTAATCTACTTCTACTTTATCAACTTCCTGATAGGGAGCAAGTGTAGAGACCATTCTGACTACAGAGTTGGAATTATTAACTACATAATGTACTTCACTTGGTTCGATATGTATTAATTGACCTTGTGTTAAAGTATATTTTGTTCCATCAACAATGATGTCAACTTCTCCTTCGAGTATGTAAAAATCTTCCTCCATAACATTATGATAATGAGCCTTAAAGTCTTGACCTGCTTGAAACTGTACAATTGCAAAATTCATACGTGGTCCACGCATTAAGTATTTTGGACCGCTATCTCCAAAGCGGTATTCGTAATCTTTTTCATCAACTATAAACATTAGTATGCCTCCTCTAAATAAAATTAGTAACTGTAAAACACTATAATTTTTAGTATGTTAAATTTAAATAAGAAATGGATAGAATTATATTCCCGGAGCTATCCACATATTCTTTGTTAGTTTTTGATCGCACAGGCTAAGCTGTGCCACGTATACCTTTTTCCATTGGCTGTACATCTCAGTGTATAGCACGTGGTTATTGGAATTAGGATAGTAGGTTTCCTCAATTTGAACGATTTTCTTAATTGCACTTTCCACATTATCATAAATTCCTATTCCTATACCAGCAAGAATGGCTGCACCGAGAGCTGTTGCTTCTTTTACTTTTGGTATATGTACTGGTAATCCTAAAACATCAGATAATATCTGGCACCATAGAGGACTTTTGGAAGCTCCGGACGCAAATACAATTTCTTTTGGCGTATTTCCTGTGAGTGAGGCTACTAATTCCATATTACCTTTTGTAACCAAAGCTGCATTTTCCATAATAGCCCGATAGAAGGTGTAGCGGTTAAACTTTTCTGCATTTATTGCAAAATTAGTAAAAGTAGGGGCTGCATGCTTCCAATTAATATAATTCATTGTATCTGAAAAGGTACACATCATACCGTAGCAGCCTGCAGGAATTTTTTCTGCTTCTTGATTCATGTAATAATAGGGATCTTTTCCGGTCTGTTCAGCTCTTTCCTTTTCGAGCTGGCAGAAACCATCCCGATACCAACGCATTATTAAGCCGGGATAAAAAGCGATAGCTTCATATTGCCATAGATTAGGAAGGGCATGGCAGTTTAGACGAACCCGGCATTCAGAATCTGTTTTTATAGTATCGGTATTATACTCGTATTGCCAAAAACTACCACCCATAACTGCTGCCTGAGATGGTGATACAACGCCAACACCAATGCAGCCAAGCTGTGCATCACCGCCTCCAGCGACTACAGGAGTACCCTCTGACAGCCCTGTTAATTCAGCCGCTTCATGGTTTACATTTGCTACGATGGTACCGCTTTCATAAACCGGTGGGAATATAGTATTTTTGATTCCGCATTTATCAGCTATGGATGTATCCCATAATCGTTTTTGTAGGTCAAAAACACCTGATGTACAACCGTTACTTGGTTCGGTAGATAATACTCCGGTTAGTTTGTAAATGAGCCAATCGTTAAACATAGTAACTGTTGCAACCTTTTCATAAACTTCAGGCATTTTATTTTTTACCCAGAGAATTCGTGGTAATGCACCAAGCGCATAGGTTTGACCTGAAATATTGTATATTTCCTTCTCTAAGGTAGGGGATTGCTCTATCAATTGAATTACTTCGTCTTCTGAACGTGCATCCACGTTGGCACATGCCCAGATTTCCTTATCATTCTTATCGTATAAGACGATACCTTCTCGCATACTTGTTGTAGAAATACCTGCAATATGGTTTGCAGAGATTCCGGTCTGCTTCAATACATCTCTGATACATCCGGCTGCTAATTCCCAATTGTAAACCCAATCAAAATCCATAGAACCTGGGAAGCGGGGATCTTCCTTGTGCTCCCATTCTTTTTGCGAAACAGCAAGCTGATTACCATCTGTGTCAAAGATAACAGCTCGTACGCTACCCGTACCGGCGTCTATGGCCATTAAGTAGCTTTTATCACCCATAATCCTTCCTCCTTTTATAATATTTGCGCTTCTTAGGTTAATCTAAATCGATTAATTTCTGTGCTGTATTCTCATCGGTAATTAGAATATCAAGGTATTTACCTTTTAGAGTTGCGTTAATTGCAGAAATCTTGCTTTCTCCAGCGGCAACACCTATTACATTGTTTAATTCTCTTAATAATGGAAGCGGAGTACTGATTAATCTTGAGTCAATTTCCGTATCTATTAGGTTTCCGTCCTTATCTATAAAGTGAGATAATATATCCCCAACGGCACCTTGCATACGTAATAATATGAAATCGTTTTGGGTGAGGATTGAGGATTTTAGTATAGTAGCATCTTCGCTCATCGAACCAATTCCGACGATGGTCATACTTGCAAGCTTTATCATACTTGAAATTTCTTGGATGGAGGCTTCGTTTTTCATCGCTTCTGCCATCTCTTGGGAAGATGCAATAAGTGGCGAAGGCATCAAATAAAGTTTAGCATTAAAAATATTAGATTGTGTATTCGGTAAATAATATCGAACACCACCGGTTAAGGATACATAAGATACAGTAGAATCTACATTAGTAGCAAGATGATTCAAAGTTCTGGATGGAGTATCACCATATCCAAAATTAATAAAGCAATTATCAGAGATACGATTGCTTATATACATGGCAGCTGCTTTTGCTATTGTCTCATTTACGTCTTCGCTGTTTGGATTCGTAGGTACTACATAGATATCCTTTAGGTGATACTTCTGAATTAATGATTGCTCTAATTCAATTCGCTTACTCGGATTGGCACGTATTTGAAATTGCACAATTCCGGTTTCCCTTGCTTTATCTAGAAGCTTAATTACTCTCATTCGAGAAATTCCTAAAATATCGGCAATACTTTGCTGGGTCATATTTTCTAAATAATAGTACCAGGCTATTTTAGCCATTAAGCTTTCTTCGAATTCCTTTTCTGTTCTGTCCATAGTGTGTTTCCCCCTTCATTTATATTGCATCAAAACATTTGTTTTAAATTGATGTGAAAATGAATCATTTGTTTCCAATCAAAACATATGATTCTCTTTTTTAAAAGTATAGCAGTTTCTATATAATATGTCAATATTAATCTTTTGATGTAAAATGATGCACTATTGCATATAAAATTCAGTGTATACCAAACTGAAAGTGGGTAAACTAACCATATAGAAATAAATACCAAGTATAATATTGTACAATATGAACATAGAAAAAACGCTTACGTGAAAAAACAGTTATAAAATATTTATTTTTATATGTTGACAAAACTATTAAAATGTCTTATCATTTAGTCAAGAAAACGATAACAAAATTTACTGGCAATAACAAATGTGCTAATTTTATGATAGGAGGAAGAGAAATGCAAGTGATTGGGGAACCACCTATTAGCGATACAATGATTTCATTACATGGTATATGCAAATGTTTTTCATCAAACTCAGTATTAAAAGGAATTGATTTAGACGTTAAGCGTGGAGAAGTAGTGGCTTTGATTGGCGGTAATGGTGCTGGAAAGAGCACTTTGATGAAGATAATTATGGGTATCTATCAGCAAGACAAAGGAGATATTTACTTAAATGGAGAAAAAGTAAATATGATAAAACCTTCAGTAGCACTAACTCATGGCATTTATTTAGTCCCTCAGGAACCGATGCTATTTCCTAATATGACGGTAGAGGAGAATATAACAATAGGATTCCCTAATAAAAAAGCTGAGTTACATACAAGAATTGTTGGAATCATGGATCAATTGGGTTGGAAAATAAAATTGGACCGTAAGGCAAATACACTTTCAATTGCAGAACAACAATTAGTTGAGATTCTAAGGGGGCTGCTCAGAGATACAAAAATATTAATATTAGATGAACCAACTTCTTCGCTGACATTTAATGAAGTAGAATCATTATTTAAATTAATAGAAGACTTAAAGAAAAAAGGAATTTGCATTTTTTACATAACCCACAGGTTATCTGAAGTTTTTGAAATTGCTACTCACGTGGCTATTATGAGAGACGGAATGATTACATTAAAGGGACCTGTAACTGATTTTACAAAAGATGATTTAGTAAAAGGGTTGTTGCCTCCTGAAACAAAAATGAAAACCAGTGAAAAATCAGAAGCCATTGATTATTCAAAACTGAAACCAATATTAGAAGTAAAAAAAATTACGGGATATGGATTTAGAAATATTAATTTAGAAGTATATCCTGGTGAGATTCTTGGTGTCGCTGGAGTGGTTGGTGCTGGACGAACAGAATTTGCGACTACTATTTTTGGGTTAGATGAAGTGAAATCCGGTCAGGTTATTATGGATGGTGAAGATATAACGGGTGCTTCTACAAGAACAGTTTTGGACAAGGGAATAAATTATGTACCAGAAGATAGATATCAAAATGGTATTTTTAAAATTGGTGATGTAGGATCTAATCTTTCATCCGCATTTCTTAGAAAGAGCAGTAAATTCTTTTTAAATACGAAATCAGAGAAACAATTAGCAGAAGATTATATTAAGAATTTTAGAATAAAGGTAACCGGACAGAATCAAATTATGGGTTCACTATCTGGCGGTAACCAGCAGAAAGTAGTTATTGGAAGAGCATTGTCAACATCACCCAAAGTAGTAATTTTAGATGAACCTACCCGAGGTATTGATGCCGGTGCAAGAGGGGATGTATATACAATTATTAATCAACTAAAGAAGCAAGGGGTAGCTGTTTTGCTTATATCATCTGATTTTGAGGAGATTGTTGAATTAAGCGATCGTGCGGTGATTATGTATCAAGGTTCTATCAATCATAGTTTTAATAAGGAACAAATTAATCTTGATAATTTAACAGCAGCTTCATTTGGTGTATATGAGGAGGACAATCATTGATGAATACTTTAAAAAGAATTTTTAAAGCAAGAGAACTTTCTTCCTTAACATTTTTGTTGGTTATGTTTTTGATTGTTGGAGCAGTAAATCCTGCGTTTTTACAGATAAGGAACTTGTTTCTGACGTTTAATGGAAGTGTTGTATTTGTACTTTTAGCTGTAGGTATATCTTTTGTTATTATAACTGGTGAAATAGATGTTTCCATTGGAGCTACGCTTGGATTAGCGGCGGCAGTTTCAGCAACCTTGTTAAGAGGTGGAAGCCCGTGGGTTGTAGCAGTGATTGCAGCAGTAGCAGTTGGTGTCGGTGTTGGTCTTATTAATGGGATAGGTGTAACAGTATTAAAGGTACCTTCCATTATTATGACACTTGGTATCAATGGTATTGTAAGAGGTGCTATTTATGTATATACGGATGGTAAATGGGTTGAAAATGTTCCATTTGAATTTAAGGCACTTTCACAAGCAAGCATATTTAATACAGTAACTTATTTCTTCTTCTGTACAATAGTGTTTATGCTAGCAGTTCATCTGATACTGACGAAAACCAAACAGGGACGTCACTTTGCAGCAGTTGGTGATAACATGCAAGGGGCTAATCTCATTGGTATTCCGGTGGATAGTACAAAAGTTATTGCGTATATTGTTAGCGGAATTTTTGCTGCCATAGCAGGAATTGTTTATGTAAGCCGCGTAGGCTTTGTTACTCCTACAGCAGGAAGTGGATATGAAATGAAAGCCATTGCAGCCTGTGTATTAGGGGGAATTAGTTTAGCAGGTGGAGTTGGAACAGTGATTGGCGCGACAATAGGGGCAGTCATTATGGCTTCCATCAGTCGTGTACTGGTATTTTTACAATTTTCTTCAGATTACGACAATACAATTACAGGTATTTTACTTATTGTTATTGTAGTTGCAGACTCCCTGATTCAAAGACGTATATGTGAAAAGGCTCGTAGAGAGAGATTATCAGCAAGAACGTTATCAGGAGTAGGAGGTAAATGCGATGAATAAGAGACTATTAAAAGAAAAACTATTTCAATGGGAGAATTTTCTTATTCTCATTTTGATAACGGAAATTCTTATATTTGGATTGTTAAATCCTAAATTCCTGCAATCCAGGGTATTATTAGGAAGTATCAATGATTTTATATCTATTTGTATTATTTCTCTGTTTGTAACCTTTGTATTTATAACAGGGGGAATGGATATCCAAGCAGGTTCCATTGTTGGATTAACATCAATTTCATTGGGGGTTTTATGGCAGGATGCCGGACTAAATATTTGGACAGCAGCAATTATTGCAGTTTTGATTGGAGCAGTTTGCGGTGCCATTAGTGGATTTTTAGTAGCATTTACCGGTGTACAGGCAATGGTAGTTACCTTGGGTGGGCAGTTTCTCTATTCGGGTATCGCACTTGCAGTAGTTAAATTATCATCTTCCAGTGCTTTTGAGGGAATATGTGGATTTCCAAACTCATTTATCTCTCTTGCAACCAGCAAAACACTTGGAATACCAAATCAAGTTATTATATTCGTGGTCTTAATTATATTAAGTTATATTTTACTACATAAAACGAAATATGGCAGGTATATATTCCTCTGTGGAATTAACAGAAATGCTGCTATATATTCCGGTATCAAAACGAAATTAATTATTATGAGTACCTATATACTCTCTGGAATGAGTGCTTCTATTGCTGGAATTGTATTAACAAGTTATCTTGGTTCAGCTAGAGCGGATCTAGGTAAAGAATTAACACTTCCAATTATAACAGCAGTAGTACTAGGCGGAACTTCTAACCTAGGTGGAAAAGGTGGAGTTTTAGGAACAGCCTTAGCAGCAGTCGTGATAGGAATAATGCGATTTGGATTAGTTATGGCGGGGTTACCTACCCAGTATCTGGATATTCCAATTGGTTTGTTATTAGTAGTTACTGTGGCAGCCAGAACAGTTTCCGGCAACACGAAACTTATGAAAACAATAGGTAAATTCATTAGAAAAGCATAGCTAAAGTAAATTATTATTGATTATTATATTTTTTATAATAATAGATGAAAAAATAATGTATTGAGGAGGAATTGGTATGAAAAAGAAAGCAGTAAGTATTATGTTATGTGTAGCAATGATGGTAACATTAATTAGTGGGTGTGCTAAAAAAGACACTCAAACTGGTGCTAGCAATGAAACAACAGCCGCTGCAACAGAAGCACAAACGGAAGCTTCAACGAGTGGAGAAACTTCAGGAGATGATATTTCAATTACTTTTGTTCCTAAATTATCAGGTAATGCATTCTTTGAATCAGCAAATACTGGTGCTCAGGAATATGCAGCTAAAGTTGGCGGATATACTGTTAAATATGATGGTAATCCAGAAGCTGCTGTAGCAAACCAAGTAGCAATTATTAACAATGCAATCTCTCAAGGCGCTGATGGAATCTGTGTTTCATCTGTAGATGCAACTGGTCTTGATGCAGCTATGAAAAAGGCGATGGAAGCTGGTCTTGCTGTTGTAACTTGGGATTCTGATGTATCAAATGATGCACGTTCCTTAATGGTTTCTCAGGGTACACCTGAACAGCTTGGTCAAATGTTAGTTGATATGGCAGCAGAGGGAATGGAAGATCCTTTAGCGGATGATGTAACCTATGCATGGCACTATTCACAAGCAACAGTGGCTGATCAGAACTCCTGGCAAGTAGCTGGTGAAGCATATATTGCTAAAAAATATCCTAACTGGACGAATGTTGCTCCAGACAATTATTATAGTGAACAAGATGCAGAAAAAGCAATTTCAGTTGGTGAATCAATTTTAACAGCACATCCAGATATTACAGCTATTATCTGCAATGACTCTACAGCACTACCAGGTCAGGCACAAGCTGCTCAAAATCTTGGCTTAACATCCGAAGATGTTGTTATTACAGGGTTTGCAGCTCCAAACTCAATGAAAGATTATTGCCGCGCTGGTATTATTGAGAGATGGGGACTATGGGATTGTAAAATTCAGGGAGCTATGGGAACTTACCTTGCTTATTGGTTAGCAGCAGGAAATACATTTAAAGTTGGTGATAAAATTGAAATCCCTGAAATTGGAACAGTAGAAGTTATGCCTAATACAATATTAAATGAATACGCTTATACAGCTGAAGATTCTGGTGTTGTATTACTTCCAGAAAGAACTGTATTTGATATTAATAACATGGATAATTATGATTTCTAAGTAAACTGAGGTATTTAAGTAAACGAAGGTATTAAAGCATAACGAGGTATTAAAGTAAACTGAGGTATTATAAGTAAAGTGATAGATACATTTAGCGATTACTAATTATCGGATAATATGTTTATGGCTTTAGTTATATAAATATAGGGGTCTCACTTTATAAAAGTGTGACTCCTATGCTAATAAAGATAGTTGCAAAAGGAGGAAAATAAAATGGCAGATTTAGACGGATTGAAAGTTGCAAAGGATTACCATGTTGGTACATCATTTGCAAAACAAGGTGGATTTTATGTAAAAGGAATGGCAGATGTAGATTGGGGTATGAAAACTCGATTGGCAAGTATTTTCAAACCAGAAAGCGGACGTACCGTTATGCTTGCATTTGATCATGGATATTTTATGGGATCTACAGCTGGATTAGAAAGATTAGATATTGTAATTCCTCCGGTTATGGATCATATCGACGTACTAATGGGAACACGCGGTGCACTACGTACATGTATATCTGCAAGCTCAGGTAAGGCAGTTGCTTTGCGCGTAAGCTGTGGTTCTTCTATATTAGATGATGATTTAAGTCATGAAGTTATTGGAGTTAGCATTGAAGATGCTGTCCGAATGAATGCAGCTTGTATGGCTGTTCAAACCTTCATAGGCGCAGATGGTGAGAAAGACAGTTTAGATAATCTTTGTAAGACTGTAGATGCAGGTATTCAATATGGAATACCAACTATGGGTGTTGTTGCAGTAGGGAAACAAATGGAAAGAACGAGTAGATTTTTCAAGTTAGCAACTCGTATATTACCTGAATTAGGAGCACACATTGTTAAGACATATTATTGCGAGGACTTTGAAGAAATCACTGCTGCTTGTCCTGTTCCGATTGTAGTGGCAGGAGGTAAAAAATTACCGGAAAATGAAGCACTAGCAATGTGTTATCATGCTATATCAGAAGGAGCTGCAGGCATTGATATGGGACGCAATATCTTCCAGAGCCTTGATCCTGTAGCTATGGCTCAGGCAGTAAATATGATTGTACATAAAAATGCAACAGATAAAGAAGCATATGAATTTTTCTTAGATACAAAAAAATAAAAGGTGTCAGGCACCATGAACAAAAAATGAACAAATCGGAAGATTTGTTCATTTTTTGTTCATGGTGCCTGACACCGGTCTTGATTTTACCCGTATGCAATGGTATTATGGAAGAGAATGTATGTTAAATTATATGCGACAAAGGAGCACCATAATGGATATATTAAAGCAACTACGGGACGAGCTTGGAATTAAATTAGAGCAAGTGGAAGCTACCGTAAAATTAATTGATGAAGGAAATACAATACCGTTTATTGCTAGATACCGTAAAGAGGTAACGGGTTCATTAAATGATGAAGTATTAAGAAATTTACATGAAAGGCTTCTTTATCTTCGCAATTTGGAAGACAAAAAAGCCAGTGTATTATCCAGTATAGAAGAACAGGGAAAACTTACCGAGGATTTAAAAGCGCAGATACTAGCAGCTACAACACTAGTAGTTGTGGATGACTTATACAGACCTTATCGGCCTAAGAGAAGGACCAGGGCGACCATAGCAAAAGAAAAGGGATTAGAACCTTTAGCTAATATTATAGTGCTACAGATGACAAATCAGCCCATAGAAAAAGAGGCAGAAGCTTTTATCTCTGTGGAGAAAGAGGTTACAACGGTGGAAGAGGCCATTGCCGGGGCGATGGATATTATTGCTGAGAGCATTTCGGATGAAGCCGATTATAGAATTCACATAAGAAAAGTAACTTCCTCCGAAGGTACCATTATTTCTGCCTGTAAGGATGAGAAAGCAGAGAGTGTCTATGAGATGTACTATAGCTTTGAAGAGAAGTTACCTAAGCTGGCCGGACACAGAGTGTTAGCGCTCAATCGTGGTGAGAATGAGAAGATACTGACGGTAAAAATAGTAGCGCCGGAAGATAAGATTCTTCTCTACCTGCGTACGAAGACGATTACAAGAGACAATCCTTATACCAATGATATATTAATATCGACCATTGAAGACAGTTATAAGCGTCTCATTGCACCGGCCATTGAGAGAGAGATAAGAAGCGATCTTACAGAGAAAGCAGAAGATGGGGCCATAAAGGTATTTGGTAAGAACTTAGAACAGCTTTTGATGCAGCCTCCAATTGTGGGACAAGTGGTACTTGGTTGGGATCCGGCATTTCGTACCGGTTGTAAACTTGCAGTGGTAGACGGAACTGGGAAAGTGCTTGATACTACGGTTATTTACCCGACTGCACCACAGAACAAAGTGGAGGAAGCCAAGAAAAAAGTAAGTGAATTAATAAAGAAATATGGAATAACAGTAATCTCCATTGGCAATGGAACTGCATCAAGAGAATCTGAACTAATTGTGGCAGAACTACTAAAAGAAATGCACAGCCATGTTCAGTATGTTATTGTAAATGAAGCAGGAGCCTCTGTATATTCAGCAAGTAAACTGGCAACAGAAGAATTTCCAAACTTTGATGTGGGTCAGAGAAGTGCCGCTTCCATCGCCAGAAGATTACAAGATCCCCTTGCTGAGTTAGTTAAAATAGATCCAAAATCCATCGGTGTAGGTCAATATCAGCATGATATGAACCAGAAGAAGTTATCGGAAGCATTAACCGGCGTTGTAGAAAACTGTGTTAATAAAGTTGGTGTAGATTTAAATACAGCATCGGCGTCACTGCTAGAATATATCTCTGGCATCAGTAAGGTAATTGCAAAGAATATTGTTTCCTACAGGGAAGAGAATGGACGTTTTACAGATAGAAGCCAGCTGCTTAAAGTGGCGAAATTAGGACCTAAGGCATTTGAACAGTGCGCCGGTTTTATGAGAATACAAGACGGTAAGAATCCTCTTGATGCAACCAGCGTTCATCCGGAATCCTATGAAGCTGCAACCAGCCTTCTGAAAAAGCTCAATTTTACTCTGACAGATATAAAAACCGGTGGTTTAGAGAATCTTTCAAAGCAGGTAAAAGATAAAAAATCTATGGCAAATGATTTGGGAATCGGTGAGATTACATTGACTGATATCATAAAAGAATTAGAGAAGCCAGGAAGAGACCCTCGTGAAGAGATGCCAAAGCCGATTCTTAGAACCGATGTTTTAGAAATGAAGGATTTAACCGAAGGCATGATATTAAAAGGAACTGTTCGTAATGTTATTGATTTTGGTGCCTTTGTTGATATCGGTGTTCACCAGGATGGACTAGTTCACATCTCACAGCTGACAGATAAGAAGTTTGTAAAACATCCATTAGATGTAGTCAGCGTTGGTGATGTTGTAGACGTAAAAGTAATGAGCGTTGATGTGGCAAAGAAGAGAATTCAATTAACAATGAAACTATAGTGATAGACCAATGTGTTCTATTAAAACTGAATACAAGAGTAAATAATAAGTGATTTGTCCCTTGCAGTCTATGGATTGTAAGGGATTTTTTTAATTAATAGGAAAGTTTTCCAAACTTCTCTTTTAATCAAAGTGCCCTCCAGGCAGGATGCGCATGACGCGCCAAGGAAATTTGTCACTGAAGTGACAGCGCGTCAGCGCTAGAGTCTGGCAAGCCAAACTCTTTCTTGTGTAAACTCTATGTTAGCAATTTATGGTATGCAACATATAATACCATTAAGTCTCACTTTATAATGAAACCATAATAATTTACTATTTTAAAATTTGTTATCATATAAATGTACAATAAATTACTAATGAAAAATTCTTAGATACTTAAGCTGATAGGAATCTTAATTAGGGAGAATTATTATGAAAATTAAATCTAAGCCAAAACTGTGTCTGGTATCATCCTCCGGAGGCCACTATGAACAGTTAATAAGACTGCAGCCTTTAATTGATAAATATGACGGCTTTTATGTTTCTGAGAAGACCTTGTATAATAGCAAAGCAAATTACCTTATGCTGCAGACAGATCTAAAGGATGTGTGGATGGTTCCCAAGATGTTATGCAATATGATAAGAGCAATTATGATATGGCACAAGGAACGTCCTGATTTTGTAATAACTACAGGCACTTTAGTGGCATATCCTTTCTATCTGCTGAGTATTGTTTATAGGAAAAAATTTATTTTTATAGAAAGCTTTTCTAGAATCTATGATGGAACAAAGGCTGGAAAAATGATGTATCAACATTCGGACCTATTTCTTGTTCAGTGGGAGACTTTATTAGAGATTTATCCAAAAGCTATCTATGGGGGGAGTATCTATTGATTTTTGTTTGCGCGGGATCCAGAGAATATCAATTTAACCGGTTATTTCAAAAGATGGATGATTTAATTGAAGAAGGCACAATTCGGGAAGAAGTTTTTGCACAGATAGGGGCTTCTGGCTATCAGCCAAAGCACTATAGATATAGGGATTACATTAGTAATGATGAGTTTAATGGGTATATAGAAACATCCAGACTGATTATTACCCATGGCGGTACCGGTTCCATTGTAGGAGCGTTAAAAAAGGGAAAAAAGGTAATCGCTGTAACACGATTAAGCAAATATGGGGAACATGTGGATGACCATCAAAAGCAAATAGTAGATGTATTTTCTAAAGAGAAATTTATCTATGGAATACAGGAAATGGAGGAATTAAGAGAAGCAATTGCTTTTTTTGATAAGGAACCGTGTAATATAAAAAAATTTGAAAAAGAATCTTATATTCTTAAAATTATTGATGAGTTTATAAGAAAGAACCTGTAAGGAGACTAAAATGAATAAAAGAATTAAGAATGTTATTCTCATGCCAGCAAATATTTTATATGGATTTAACCCCGAAATAACAATAAAAGTATTATATAGATTAAAGACCGGACGAAAACTTAATTTAAGAAATCCAAAGACATTTACAGAAAAGATACAGTGGATAAAACTAAATTATAAGAATAAGCTGCTTCCCTTATGTACGGATAAGTACACTGCCAGGCAATTTGTGAAGCGCTGTGGATGTGAAAATATACTGACCAAATTATATTGGGAGGGCTATAACCCAGATGCTATACCCTTTGATGATTTACCGGATAAGTTTGTAATCAAAGTTACCCATGGGAGTGGAAATAATATCATTTGCAAGAACAAACAGGAAATAGATATTAAGAAAACAATTAAGACTTTAAAAATGTGGCTTAAGGAGAAATATTTACCTTGTTATGGGGAGTGGTTTTATAATGTTATACGACCAAGAATTATCGTAGAAGAATTTTTAGATGATGGCAAAGGTTGTTCGCCTAAGGACTATAAAGTTTTTTGTTTTAACGGAGAACCAAAGCTCATTAACGTCTATTTTGATAGATTCACCAATAAAAGAAGTATTATGTGTGACACCAATTGGAATCGCCTTGAAAATTTTAAGATGAATGAGGTAGACAACAGCATTGAAGTTGAAAAACCAGCAGAATTGGAAGAACTGTTAAATTATGCAAGAAAATTATCCAAGAGATTTCCTCATGTCAGAGTGGATCTATATATTGTGCAATCAAAAATATATTTTGGTGAGTTAAGTTTTACCAGTGATGCAGGGTTTGTAACCATATCTCCAATTGAGACGGAAAAAATGATTGGAAATTGGTTAAGTTTACCATCTGTCGGAGGGCAAAAATGATAAAACTATTAATCGTTGCAACAACTTATTTTGAATTAGACGGGATTACCAATAGCTTAATGAATTATTATAGGCATATGGATAAATCTGATATGCAGATAGATTTTGTTACACCAAATAAATTAGTAAAAAGACTTAAAAAAGAAATACGCGCAAATGGAAGCAAAATTTATGTGCTTCCCATGCGCAATTCTAATCCCTTCACTTATGCTAAAATCTTAAGCCGAATTGTCAAAGCAGGTGAATACGATATCGTCCATGCCCATGGTAATAGTAGTACCTTACAGACGGAGATGTTTGCTGCAAAATTAGGGGGTGCAAAGATTCGTATCGCCCATAGCAGAAATACATCTTGTGACCATAGATTCTTTCACTGGCTGTTACGCCCATTTTTTTACCGCACCTTTACCCACGGCTTTGCCTGTGGTACCGATGCAGGCAAGTGGTTGTTTGGCAAGAAGCCGTTTACTGTGATTCCTAATGGGAATGACATAGAGAAGTTTTCCTATTGTGAAGAAGTAAGGCAGGAATACCGCCAGAAATATAATCTGGAAGGGAAAAAAGTAATCGGTCATGTGGGATCTTTTTGCAGACAAAAGAACCATGAATTCTTACTTGATGTTTTCTATGAATTACTTAAGTTAGATCCTAACCACGTTCTGTTTTTAATAGGAGACGGAGAATTAAGGGGCGAGATTAAAGAGAAAATCAAGTTACTGGGGATGGAGCAAAATGTTATATTAACGGGCAAAACTCTGGAGGTAGCAAATTTATTGCAAGCTATGGATGTTATGGTATTAACTTCAAGACACGAAGGTCTGCCCAATGTGGTAATTGAATGGCAGCTGGCAGGGCTCCCCTCCATTGTATCCGATAAGGTAACCCCAGATGTAAAAGTTACTGACTTAGTAGAATTTATGCCGCTAGAAGCAGGGGCTAAGGACTGGGCAGAGAAAATAAATCAAGTGAAACTTACCGACCGAATGACGATTCGGGAAGAAATAAAAGATAAGATGAGGACTGCCGGATATGATATCGAGGAAAATGCCAAAGAACTGAAACAAATCTATAACAGGTTGATTGCTAATATTAATCAAAGCAGGAAAATTATATTTATCAGCAACTTTGTTGGCAATGGAGGTGCCGGCAGGGTACTAAGCCTGGTTGCTAACTACTTCGCCAGGCAGTCCATGGATGTGACAATCTGTTCTTTTCTGGACGATCAAGCCACCTACGAGATGGAAGACAATATAAAACAGATCTTAATAAATCCAAGCAGCACTCTTTCCGGAATAAAAAAGTGGAAGCGTATCCATATGCTTCGCAAATTATTTAAGAACCACCCGGATGCAACTATCATATCTTTTGAATATTTTGTAAATATGCAGACGCTGATTGCAGCTCTATTTTTGAAAAATAAAGTAATTATTTCAGAGAGAAATGATCCAAAGCAGTTAGATAGAAGAAAACATATGAAAATAGCCCGGGATATATTATACCGCCTTGCCAGTGTACTTGTATGCCAAACGGCAGACGGAAAAAATTATTTTCCTGTTTACATACGAAAGAAGACAGAAATAATTCCTAATCCGGTTTATCCTGAATTACCAGAACGGTATACGGGAGAGAAGAAAAAAGAAATTGTAACTTTTGCCAGATTAGAGCCTCAGAAGAATCTAAAGATGCTGATCAATGCTTTCTATCTGCTGCAGCGGGAGTATGCTGAATATGTACTTTCTATTTATGGGGATGGAAGTGAGAAAGAAAGGTTGCTTCAATATGTGGAGGACATCCACCTGAGTAACAAAATTAATTTCTATGAATTTACCTTTGATATTCACGACAGAATTCGTCATAGCACCATGTATGTTTCTTCGTCTGACTATGAAGGTTTGTCTAACTCTATGTTAGAAGCTATGGGAATGGGATTGCCGTGTGTAGTTACCGACTGTCCGTGCGGAGGAGCAAGAACCTACATTAAATCCTATGAGAATGGAATATTGGTTCCTGTAGGAGATGCACTAAGTTTATATACAGCAATGAAATATATGATTGAGCATCCGTGGGAAGCAGATAGAATGGCAGAAACCGCCATGAAAATAAATGAGGAATTGGCAGAAGAGAAAATTTGTAGAAGGTGGATGGAGGTTTTGCAGTCGTTGGGAAAATAGGTGATTTATGAAGTTTTATATAAATAAAAATGAATTATTTACAAATACCATTTTCTTTCTCTATATATATTTAACCTTAGTGGCAAATTATACAATTTATGCAAATATGGCGACCCTGGTTCTCATAGGAACATCCGCATATTTTAGCCTTAGAAAAAGAAAGTTTAAATTCTCCTTTTACTTTATTTTAGATATTATCTTTATCCTATATAGCATCTGGCAAATAGATTCCGGAGTTGCAGTTTATTATGATGTAGCACAGACTAAAGTAAATACCTTAATAAAATGTTTGATTATAAATTGGGCTGTTTTTAATTTTATAGTGCTGGTTCATGATTTTATCCGGGTGTTGCGAATCTACGTCTACGCTGTATTTTTCGGTGTTATAACCTTATTTATTATAGGCTGGAGGACTTTATTAGCAGGAAGATTCCTGTTATATACTTCGATTTATTTTCTGGGTGCAAAAGCAGATGTTCATTCCAATGGGGTAGGTATTGTTGCTGCCATAGCACTAATTATTACAGTATATTTATATATAAAGAAAAATAAGTTCCGGTGTTTTATGATTAGTAGTGTGCTGCTAGCCTGTGTTTTTCTAACCGGTTCAAGAAAATCAATTGTTTTAGCAGCAGCAGGAGTATTTTTGTTAATCCTGTATCTGTATCCAAGAAAAAAACTAAGGAAGATGATAATAGGAGGTATCGGTATACTCCTTGGACTCCTTCTATTAATGGAGGTACCCTACCTATACGAGATAGCTGGCTCTAGAATTGAGAATACCATCGATTACTTTCTCACCGGCAAAACAAAGGAGGCTTCCATGTCAACTAGAAATCGTTTAGTGGAAACCGGAATAAAGTACATTAAGAAACGTCCAGAAACAGGTTACGGATTAGATAATTTCAGAGAAATCACAAATCCCAGCAGGCTTTATGCACACAATAATTTTATTGAGATACTATTTAGCAGCGGCTTCATAGGTTTTGCCATTTATTACAGCAAATATATTCTGTTATTATTTCGGCAACGCTTCTTAAAGTTAAAAAAAGGCAGTGATGAATACATTACAGCTAAGATGCTGCTATGGCTTTTCTTCTTATTTTCTGTGCTAGAATATTGGGTGGTCACATATTATGAAAGGGACATTTTAATAATTCACATTTTCATATTGAGTTACTTAAATATTCTAAAAAGTGATAAATGGATGACTTATGATAAAATGCCGGACAGCTGAAAATATTAAATGGGAAGAAGTGAAACAGAATATGAAAATGGAATACGGGGCTAAGAGAAGCAAAGTAAAGGGAAGTAGAAAGAATCAGGAAAAAATCAATAAACTAATAGAGTATAGCAAAAATCCACTTAAAATTATTAATTATTTTGGTTCACGGGGTCACTTAAAGTTCATACCGGATCCGTGGTATCTTAAGATTATATACAGAGCAAGATTAGGAAAGAAGCTGAATCTATCGAATCCCCAAACGTATACAGAGAAGATTCAATGGCTTAAGTTATACGACCGTAAGGCGGGATACAGCAATCTGGTTGATAAATATGAAGTAAGAAAGTTTATTGCTAAGACCATAGGGGAGCAATATCTGATTCCCCTGATTGGAGTATATCAGACTTTTGATGAAATAGATTTTGAACAACTGCCAAATCAATTTGTTTTAAAATGTACCCATGACTCGGGAAGTGTAGTCATATGTAAAGATAAATCAAAATTTAATAGAAAGGCAGCAGAAAAGAAGCTTAACTTGCAAATGAAGAAAAACTATTATTACCCCAGCAGGGAGTGGCCATACCGTCATATTAAACCCAGAATTATCTGTGAAGCTTATCTGGATGACGGAGAAAATGAGGTACCAAAGGATTACAAGATATTCTGCTTTCATGGGGAGCCCAAATTTATATTTCTACTCCATGATAGATTTCATAAAGAGTTGCCTAGAAGTGGTACTGTTTATACCACTGATTGGGAGATAGAACCTTGTGTATTTGACAGTCATTATATGCGTAACACTAACAAAGAAGAAAAACCTAAGTGCTTAGCCAAAATGCTGGAACTGTGCAGAATCTTAAGCAAAGGATTTCCTCAAGTGAGGATTGATTTTTATACGATCAAGGATAAATGCTATTTTGGGGAAATGACCTTAACACATTCTGGTGGATTTTGCCAAATAAAACCGGAGGCATATGATGAACTCCTTGGAAGTTTTCTAAGGCTTCCTGGGAGACCAGGCTAAGTCAGCTATCAACAATGAATAGGGGAAGGAGGAATACAAAACCTATGATTTTATTTAGTGTTTTAATTCCGGTATATAATGTTGAAAAATATCTGGGAAGGTGCATTTACTCTGTTTTAGAACAGACCTATCCGTATTATGAAATCATTTTAATCGATGATGGTTCAGAAGATAGCAGCGGAGCTATTTGCGACCGTTACGCCAAGCTAGATGACAGAATCAGGGTCCATCATCAGAAAAATCAGGGCATTGTTACTGCCAGAATACAAGGTATGGATATGGCAACCGGAGATTACTATTTGTTTTTAGATGGGGATGATTACTGGGATTCGGATTTACTGGATACCGTATATAATGCCATAAGGTTCTACGATTGTGATATGGTGATATATAACTTCAAACGAGTTACACAAACAAAATCCATTGTGAATCCCCCGGTTTTTGAAAATGGAACCATATTTGAGCAGGAGAATAAGGTACAATTATTTGAAGAAGTTATTACAGGAAACCGTCTAAATCAGATTTGGGCAAAGGCAGTTAGTAGAAATATAATTGATTATAGAGAGTATTCAGAATATAGCAAACATAAACATGCAGAAGATTTACTGCTTTCTCTCCCCTTATTATATAATGCAAAACGAATTCTCTATCTGAATAAACCTATGTATAATTATCGTATGACTCCAAATGGAATCACACACACATTTCATATTCATAAGGTGAAAGATATTACCTATGTATGGGGTAAGCTGCTAAACTATTTGGATAGGATGAACATGAAGCAGAGAAAGCACTTGAAGCAGTTCTATGAGACTTACACCAGAAATCTGTTATACTTTATCGTCCAACTATGCCAGGCAGATGCTAATTATCAAACCAAAGTTAAAATTCTTGGTAATATTCAAAAGTTCAAATTATATCAAAATGCAATTCCTTATATGAGGAAATTCGATTTATCTTACAATCAAAAGATTCTATCTATATTATTCCAAAGAAAATACTACATTCCGCTATTCCTATATGTGAATATCTTAATAAGACCCAAAAGATATCTAAGTGATATTTTAAATGGAGGACAATAAAATGCGTAGTAAAAAAGCAGCATTAAATATGCTTACATCGCTGCTTCTGCAAATGGTATCCATTATATGCGGCCTTATCGCACCCAGACTGATTATAGAAACCTTTGGCTCTGGGATTAATGGAGTTACAGCTTCCATTAGTCAATTCTTGGGATACATTGTGCTACTAGAAGCCGGCGTTGGTGGAGTTGTTCGCGCTGCCTTATATAAACCGCTGGCAGATAAGGATGTTAGTCTTATTAGTGGAATTGTAAAAGCAACAGAGAAATTCTTTCGCGTCATAGCCTTTCTATTCATTGGATACTCTGTCGCCGTGGCTTTTCTCTATCCGCTCCTTGTAAATGACGTTTTTGAATATATTTTTACACTTACTCTGGTTATGATTATTAGTGCCAGTACCTTCACTCAATATTACTTTGGTGCAGCTTATCAGATTGTACTGCAAGCAGATCAGCAAGGGTATATTACTTCTTTCATACAAGTTTTCACAACATTAATAAATACCATTTTAGTAGTTTTATTCATTAAACTTGGTGCGGGTATACATCTGGTACAGTTTGGGAGTGCCTGTATCTATGTAGTAAGGCCAATAGTAATCAATGCATTGGTAAGTAAGAAATACAAATTAATAAAAGACTGCGCACCGGATAATAATGCCATTCGCCAGAGGTGGAATGGACTTGGACATCATATAGCATTTTTTTTGCATACAAACACAGACATTGTGGTATTGACACTGTTTACTAATGTAAAAGAGGTGTCTGTCTATTCTGTGTACTATATGGTGATATCGGCTGTAAAAAGACTGACCACAACCTTTTCCTCGGGACTTGAGGCGGCTTTTGGGAATATGATTGCCAAGGAAGAAAAAGAATCACTGGATAGAAACTTTCCAATCTTTGAATTTCTATCTTACACCATAACAACTATTTTATTTACGACAACGGCATTATCCATTATGCCATTTCTGTCTGTATATACCAGGGAAATAACAGATTACAATTACACAAGACCTCTCTTTGCCTATATTTTAATAGCTGCGGAAGCTGTGTACTGTATTCGCATACCGTATCATGACGTCGTATTGGCGGCAGGTCATTTTAAACAGACGAGAAATGGAGCATTTCTTGAGTCATTTATCAATATTATCTTGTCTGTAGTATTGGTTAATATCATTGGGATCGAAGGAGCCGCCATAGGTACTTTCTGTGCAATGCTGTTTCGGACGGTACAGTATGCAGTTTATTTGTCAAGGCATATATTAGAGAGAAGTGTCTGGGTATTCGTAAAAAGATTCGCAATTAGTGTAATGACAGTAATTATCATTATAGTACTTTATGAACTACTGCCTCATAGTAAGGTAAATTCCTATATAAGCTGGCTGATTCATGCAATGATGGCAGGGGTAATGGCAAGTGCGGTAACTTTAACGATAAATGCAATATTCTATACAGATAATTTAAAAGGCATCTGGGGGTTAATGAAGAAGTTGATACCAACTAAGGGAAGATGATTTATGGGGCAGAAAATATAGAAAGCCAGGACGCGGGCCCACGGAAAGGGTAAGTAAGTTTGAAAGAAAATATATATAGAGAAAGGATGGCCATAAATAGATTCATTCAACCTATTTATTTATGGTAATATCGCAGGTAAACCTGGGATATGAGCTGGGTGTAAATATGAATATAGCAGTGGCTGGTACAGGTTATGTTGGTTTGGTGGCAGGGGTATGTTTTGCTGAGGTCCACCATAACGTAAAATGTGTTGATATAGATGAGGCGAAGGTTACGCTGATGAAGTCAGGCAAATCGCCTATTTACGAAAAAGACTTAGAAGAGTTAATGAAGAAGAATTATGAAGCTGGAAGAATAGATTATACTACAGATTATTGCAGTGCATATCAATGGGCTGATGTTATCTTTATCGGAGTGGGAACACCGGAGCTGCCCGATGGTTCCGCTAATTTAGCTCACGTTGCCATGGTTTCAAGACAGATTGCAGAATCCATTGAAAAAGATTGTTTGGTAGTTGTTAAATCCACCGTACCCATTGGCACCAATGATAAGGTGGAGCAGTTTATCAGGGACTTTTTGCGCCGCGATGTCAAAGTAGAAGTTGCAAGTAATCCAGAATTTCTGGCACAAGGGACTGCGGTAAGGGATACCTTGCAAGCGGCCAGGGTAATTATAGGAACGGAAAGTAAAGAAGCGGAAGAACTGCTTAGAAAAATATATGAACCCTTTGGACTTCCGATTGTCTCCGTAAGTAGACGAAGTGCAGAAATGATTAAGTACGCCAGCAATGATTTTCTTGCACTAAAGATATCTTATATGAATGATATTGCCAATCTATGTGAATTGGTAGGAGCCAATATTGAAGATGTTGCAAAGGGAATGTCCTACGATACCAGAATCGGGTCAAATTTCTTAAATGCAGGTATCGGTTACGGAGGAAGTTGTTTCCCAAAAGATACAAAGGCATTAAAATACCTTGCCAAACAGTACGGATATGAACTTAAAACTGTAGAGGCAGCAGTCGAGGTTAATAAAGTGCAGAAAACAAAGCTGTTTAAGAAAGCAAGTCAGCGGCTCATTACCTTCCACGGACTTAAAGTTGCTATCTTAGGATTGTCCTTTAAACCCGGCACAGATGACTTAAGAGAAGCACCATCCATAGATAATATTATATTGCTCTTAGAACAAGGGGCAAATCTCTATGCCTATGATCCTGTTGCAGCCGAGAACTTTAAGAAGAAGTACCCCAATGAAATTATTTATACCGATACCCCGGAAGAAGCACTTGAGGGAGCCAATGTCTGCTTTATATTTACGGAATGGGGCGAAATCAAGGCGATTACGCCAGAGATGTATAAGAAACTTATGAGAACGCCCCTAGTATATGATGGAAGGAATATCTATTCACTAGAGGAAATGAAAAAAGTAGGAGTTGAATACTATTCCATTGGTAGATAGCAGCAAAAGGGGAGTATTATGGGAGCAGAATTTAAAGAATTAGATACGAAGAAGACGATTCTTATTACGGGAGCGGCGGGATTTGTTGGCTTTCATCTTGCCAAGGGACTTCTATTGCAGGGTGTTAATGTCACGGGTTTTGACAATCTCAATTCTTATTATGATGTAAGGCTAAAAGAAGCCAGATTAGCTATTCTAAAAGATTATCACAATTTTACCTTTATCAAAGGTGATCTTGCGGATAAACAGGCGGTAGAGCAGGTATTTAAAAAGTATCAACCACAGATTGTTGTAAATCTGGCGGCACAGGCGGGTGTTCGCTATAGTATAGAGAATCCTTATGCCTATATAGAATCTAATATGATTGGCTTTTTTCATATTCTAGAGGGTTGCAGAAATAATGCCGTAGAGCATTTGGTGTATGCTTCGTCCAGTTCTGTTTATGGTGCCAATCAGAAGGTCCCCTTTCAGATACAGGACAAAACAGATACCCCGGTGAGTCTGTATGCGGCTACGAAGAAATCAAATGAACTCATGGCTTATACCTATAGTCACCTCTATGGGATACCGGTTACGGGGTTGCGCTTCTTTACAGTCTATGGACCATTTGGCAGACCAGATATGGCGTATTATTCCTTTACTAAGGATATATTGGATGGTAATCCTGTCAAGGTATTTAATCAGGGGGATATGTATCGGGATTTTACCTATATTGATGATGTGATTCTATGCATCCTACGTATACTTTGTAATCCTCCAAACAGTGATTCGAAGGATACGAAATACAAATTATATAATATTGGAAATCACCGGCCGGAGCAGTTGATGCATTTCATAAAAACCCTGGAAAAATGTCTGGGAAAAGAAGCAGAGAAAGTATATTTGCCTATGCAGGCTGGGGATGTTTATCAGACCTATGCAGATGTAAGTGACCTGATAGAAGATTATAATTTTTCGCCTAATATACCCATTGAAATTGGACTAAAAAGATTCGTGGAGTGGTATAAAGAATATATACAGTATAATGAATAAAAAGCCATAAGTTTACAAAACTTCCGTGCGATTCATAGGGGTTCGTAATGTCGAAGTTAAGCTGTAAATGAGGAATTAAAAAGCATAAACAAAAACCTTGGGAACTACTATTTTTTGCCGTAATATTATAGGAAAAATTGCGACCGAAAGATAGTAGTATACCCCATTTTTGCCTTGAGTATTCATTTTCAGTGATTTATAATTTAGAAAGTTTAGGAAATATATACTACATACAGATGTAAACTGGAGCTATTTCATCAAAGGAGAGGGAAACAGCGTCAAGTACGTTTTGGAGGGTTAGAGGGGACACGAAGGGGAGCAATTCATAGAGACAACATTCTATTATAATAACAAATCTAATCTTTCTAATCTATCTATTGTTAATCGTAACAATAACTTATGTCCCAAAATATAATAATATAACGAAATTCTAAAAGGGGTGACGTATATGGAATCAAGTAGCATGCTTCCTCGAATTACGATATTTATCTTATTTCTTATTCTAATTATCGTAGTAATCGCAAGAGTGAGCCTGGCTGCAAAAGAGGAAAGAAGCATCGAAACAGTTACAAACAAAGAAGAGATACAAAATACCAGGTTAAATGATGCTGAGAATGCAATTCTAAATATGCTTTTAAGTGTTGTGAATGACTCCTCCAGTCAATTGGAAACAAGCACATATGAAGCATACTTAGTGAATTACTTTAGTGGTAAAGAGATTGAGTTTAGTATGGCAACGGCAGAAAAAGTAGCTTTTAGGTTAAATGACATTACTGCACTTAAAAATCTGGAAAATGAAAATGATATCAGGAAAATGTCTCTGGACGGCAGGGGAGTTGCTATCCACATAAGTAAGCAAATCTATAGATTATGTGGTTTGAAGCTGGAGTATAACATTCGAGGAGATATTCAACAGCTTAAAGATTCCAGGGGAAACTACCTCTTTAAAGAGAATATACTGGTACAAAAGGAAGTATTCGATATTAACTCAGCAGTTATTATATTAGCTGTTTGGATGTCATTGTTAAATCTATGTATATTTATTGCAAAGAAAAATCAATTATATATAAAGGATGGGGAATATGAATTTGATAAGAAAGGATTTGCCCAATAAATATCTGCTCATTGTAGATTTGTGCAGCATTCTATTATCTTTCTTACTTGCAACCTGGATTCGGTATGGGGGAATAACAAAAGAATGGATTAGAAATATGTATGGAGTAGCATTTCTAATTATTCTTTTGTTATACATTACAATTTATTATCTGTATGATAGCTACAGCAGATTATTTAAGCGTGGGTTCCTGGAAGAACTGATTACGGTAACAAAGATAAATATGTGGCTGGCAGCGGTGTTATCAATTATTATGTTTGTTTTTCAGGAGGGGGCTACTTATTCCAGATTGTTTTTTATTAGTTTTTTTCTGCTGAATATTTTGATTACATACATAGCAAGACAATATCTGAAGGTGCTTTTACTATCCGTCTATAAGAAGAGTGATTCAAGCAGCAAACTTATGATAATTACAACCCTTGACCAGGCGAAAGAAGTATTAAACCGTATTCGCAAGGAAAATGAGTGGAATTATCAGGTCACGTATCTAACTATTTTGGATAAGCATCTGATTGGGCAAATGATTGAAGGAATTCCTGTTAAGGCAGATTTTTTAAATATGTATGAAGTCGCCAGGCAGGAAGTGTTAGACGGTGTATTCATTCACATTCCAAGTAGCTGCCCCCTTAATCTTAATCTAGAGGAGACCATTTTGGATTTTGAGAAAATGGGATTAACGGTAAATTTAAGTATAAACACATTCGGTTTAAAAGTTCATGAGAAGGTGGTCCGCGAAATGAGTGGATTTCATGTACTAACCTTTAGCACCAGGATGTTTACAGAATCCCAATTACATCTAAAACGGCTTATGGATATTCTGGGAGGATTGGTCGGATGCCTATTGGCACTATTACTAATTCTCATCCTGGGTCCGGCAATTATAATAGAATCGCCGGGACCAATCTTCTTCTCTCAGGTTCGGGTAGGCAAAAACGGAAGAAGATTTAAAATTTATAAATTCCGGTCCATGTATATGGATGCAGAGGAACGGAAAGCAGAACTATTAGCTCACAATGAAATGAACGGATTTATGTTTAAAATGACCGATGATCCGCGTATAACAAAAGTAGGAAAATTCATTCGTAAAACAAGTCTTGATGAATTTCCTCAATTCTTTAACATTCTAAAAGGGGATATGAGTTTGGTTGGTACCAGACCCCCAACGGAATCTGAATTTTTATTGTATGAAGGAAGACACAGGCGAAGACTGACTCTTAAGTGTGGCCTAACAGGGCTCTGGCAGGTAAGTGGAAGAAGCGATATAAAAGACTTTGAAGATGTTGTAAAGATGGACCTGGCATACATTGATAACTGGTCCTTTGTACTGGATATGAAAATATTGCTAAAGACCGTAGGCGTAGTCTTATTTGGAAGAGGTTCAAGATAGGAAGAGGGGATAATCATTTGGAACATTGGATTGATATTCACTGTCATATACTTCCTGAAGTAGATGATGGGGCGCAAAGTTTACAGCAAACAATTCGAATGCTTTTGATAGCACATGAAGAAGGAATCAGGCATATAATAGCTACACCACACTATAGAGTTGGATTACCTAATCCGAGTCAAGACGAGCTGCAACATAAGCTGGAGCTTGTAAGACAAGAGGCAAGGAAGATAGACGGTAACTTTACGATTGATTTAGGGAATGAGTTATATTATAGCCAGGATATTCTGGAACATTTGAATAAAAAGCAAGCGCTAACTTTAGCAAAAACAAGATATGTATTGGTTGAATTCCAGGTAACAGAAACTTTTAAGACGTTAAGGGCAGGTTTGCATAATCTGCTAATTAATGGTTATTTACCGGTACTCGCTCACTTGGAGAGATATGAATGTCTTTACCATAATTACAAGGGCATCAATGAGCTGCTTGAATTGGGCGTATACCTGCAAATGAATATATCAAGTGTCTTAGGAAACATAGCAAATCGAAGAACTGCATTTTGCAGGAAACTTATTGGGAAAGGATACATACATTTTATTAGCACAGATTCTCATTCGGACCTTGTAAGAGCGCCAAGAATGAGGCAAGGTGTTGATGTGATACGTAAAAAGTATGGCGATGAAAGCTTATACCAATTACTTGCCGCAAATGCTACTAAAATGTTGAATAACCAATATATATAAAAGAGGAGTTAATCCAATGCGTCAATATAACAATGCTGAGATAGAGATCGATGTGAAAGAGCTGATATTTGTTTTGCTAAGGAAGGCCTGGATTATTATATTCGCAGGAAGTATTTGCGCATTAGGCGCAGGGCTTGTCAGCTATTATGCACTAGATCCCATTTACACTTCAAGTACTAAGATATATGTAATTAACCGACAAAATAGTGAATATACCTCTTATTCCGATTTGCAGACCAGTACCCAGTTAACGATGGACTATAAAATACTAGTCTTAAGCCGTCCGGTAACAGAACAGGTGATTCGGGAGTTGAATCTAGACATGTCCCATAGTGACTTGGTATCCAGTATTACTGTAACGGCTCCGGAAGATACACGAATTCTTCAAATCGAAGTAGAAAATACCAATCCGGTATTGGCCAAACAGTTAGCAGACTCCATTGCAGAAGTATCGGCCAAACGCATGGTATCAGTAATGGAGATGGAGAAAGTAAATGTAGTTGAACCAGGGAACCTACCCTTAGAACCTTCCAGCCCCAGTATACTAAAAAATACAATCATTGGAGGTGTGGCCGGTGGATTCGTAGCCGCATTCCTAATTCTCTTCGTATACTATATGAATGATACCATCAAGAGCTTGGAAGATGTGGAGAAATATCTTGGGCTTACTACCCTTGGAACATTACCGTTAGAATCAAAGCGAAGGTTCGTGGGGAAATGGTTTAGAAGAAAAAGAACCAGGAAGGTAAAGTTAAAAAGAGCAGGAAAAAAAGAGAAAAAAGAAAAGAATGTGAAAGTAAAGAAATTCAAAGTAAACAAATCCAAAGTAAAAAAGGTGAATAGAGAGAAAGCAGAACGTTTAAAAGCAGGGACCAGTAGGATAGTGGTTCCTTCGGAAAAGAATGAAAGTAAAACCAGCATAGAGAATCATGGGGAGAATGGGGTTGGTGAAGTAAATGAAACAAATACAATTCATATAGATAGAGAAAAAGCAGATATCGAACTGAGTGTAATGATAGGCCATGGTGAACGTATGTATGCTGACAAGGAGGAAGATACAGAGGCAGAAGAATTAATATGGGAAGATTACTCTGAAATCAAAGATTACAAAAAACGAGATGCTGATTTAGGAAAAGAAGATTCAAAAAGATTAAATAGGGAATCCGTTGCAGATGAATGCTTAACAATAGATGAGAAGTATGCAGCAGAAGATGGGGAGAATGAAAAAACAGATAATAAATTAGAGTCTAGTACGGAATCTAAGACAAACGCAAAGAGTGTGGATATAGTAAATGACAAAACTAAGATGGTATCAGATAAAAATATAGATATCAAGATGGAAGAAAGCAAGTTAGACTTTGCAAGTAGTGAAGCCTATAAAACTCTAAGGACCAATATCTTGTTCTGCGGTAAAGAAGTTAAAACAATCTGCATCACAAGTTGTTTGCCCAATGAAGGGAAAACGGTTGTGTCCTTTCGATTAGCAAAGACCATAGCGGAAAGCGGGAAAAAAGTATTGTTTATAGATGCAGACCTTCGCAAATCAGTTATCATTAGTAGATTAAAGATTGAAAAAGCCGCCTATGGTCTGTCCCAATATCTATCGGGAATGAATGAGTTAGAAGAGGTAATCAATAAAAGTAACGTTGAGAATGTTGACATTATATTTACGGGACCAATACCGCCCAATCCTTCGGAAATGTTAGGCAGTGATACATTAAAAGAGCTGCTAAAATCCCAACGGGAAATTTATGATTACATTATCATTGACACTCCGCCCCTTGGAATCGTAATTGATAGTGCCAATGTCGCCCAGGCGTGTGATGGCACCATCATGGTAATCGAGTCAAATAACATAAGCTACAAGCTGGCGCAGAAAGTATTAAGTCAATTGGAGAAGGGTAAATGCAGAGTGCTTGGAGCCGTGTTAAATAAAGTAGAGGTAAGCCGTAAGGGATACTATGGGAAAGCCTATGGTAAATATTATGGCAAGTATTATGGGGAGCATGAGATAGGGAGATAGTAAACAAAAGATCAGAGGTTATATTGAAGAACAAAAGAGATGAAGTAAAAGGAACAACAGATAAGAAGAAAAAGGAACAACAGATAAGAAGAAAAAGAACGAAAGATAAGAAGTACAAAGAAGATGCAGACACAATATGATAAGTGGACAAGCTATTTGTTAAGTCTAAAAGTAACATGAGGGAAGAAACGAAAGAGTCTAAGTAAAGGGTTAAATTTTAGAACGTAAAATCGTCGCGTTGTCGCGTTTTGCTGAGCTAAATGACATAGGGATTGCGGTTCACAAGTAAGAAAATAAAAATACTTATTTGTGGAATGGCGAAGCCTACCCTAAAAGGAGGAAATATGTGGTATGCCGTTCAAGTAAGAACAGGACAGGAAGAAAAGGTAAAAACTCTATGTAATATTATGATTCCCGAGGAATTCCTTGAGGAATGTTTTATCCCCCGGTATGAAAAGAAAGTGAAATACTTTGGGAGCTGGCATATAGATACAGAAGTATTATTTCCCGGATACATCTTTATGATTAGTGAACAAATCGATGGCTTAAGAGTGGCAGTAAAGAAAATCCCAACCTTAACAAAGATACTTGGAGACGAAGACGGCGTGATTGCTTTGTACGAGAAAGAAGTTAAATTTCTTAAGAAATTTGGAAAAGAGGATCACCTGATTAAATTATCACAAGGCCATATGGAAAACGACTGGATTGTCATTACCGATGGACCAATGAAAGACTTTGAAGGAACCATAAAAAAGATCGACAGACATAAAAGAAGCGCAGTCATCGAAGTAGAGTTCTTTGGGAGGAAGATGGATGTGAAAGTTGGACTAGAGATTGTAAAGAAGATTTAGTAAAGCCTGTAAATAATAAACAGAGGGCATATTTAAAATAGCAGAAAGATATAGCGGAAAGATATAGCAGAAAAATACAGTTGAGTTACAAAGATTATCAGGTGAGAGGTAAAATTAGTGAAATATAAAGATGGTCATAGGATTGATACGAATGATGAAAGTGAACCATCCTTAAAAATTGCAATGATTGGACACAAGCGTATTCCTTCGAGGGAGGGAGGAATAGAAATTGTGGTTGAGGAACTCGCAGCCCGGTTAGTTAAATACGGACATAAAGTACATGCCTATAATCGCAGGGGGCATCATGTTTCCGGTAAAGGATTCCATTGCGGAATCGTAGACAGTAGTTTCAGAAAAGCTAGTTCTGAATATAAAGGCATAAAACTCCTTACAATACCGACGTTTAAGAACGGGAAACTAAATGCCCTGGTATACTCTGTGCTGGCAACATTTCGCGCACTCTTTGGTCACTATGATTGTATCCATTATCATGCAGAGGGGCCTTGTGCCATGTTATGGCTTCCCCATCTAGTTGGTATACGAACGGTAGCAACGATTCATGGACTTGACTGGCAGAGAGCAAAATGGGGTGGCATAGCCACAAAATATTTGAAGTTTGGCGAAACTATTGCTGCTAAATATGCAGATGAAGTAATTGTACTCTCTAAGAATGCCCAGAAATATTTCTTAGACACCTACAATCGCAAAGTCAGATTCATTCCAAATGGCATAGAAAAACCAGTTATAAAAGAAGCCAGTATCATAGCTAGAAAATGGAACCTGAAGAAGGACGACTACATCTTATATTTAGGAAGAATCGTACCTGAGAAAGGGCTACAATACCTGATTGATGCATATAAGAGTGTAGATGGAACGAAAAAGCTGGTAATTGCCGGTGGCAGCAGTCATACAGACAGCTTTCTAAAGGAAATAAAAAGAAAGGCAGCAGATGACAACAGAGTAGTCTTCACAGACTTTGTCCAGGGAGAAGAATTAGAAGAACTATATAGTAATGCTTATCTGTATGTATTACCCTCTGACTTAGAGGGGATGCCAATCAGCTTATTGGAGGCAATGAGTTATGGAAACTGCTGTGTCGTATCGGATATTCCAGAGTGTACAGAGGTTGTGGAAGATAGGGCAGTTGTATTTGAGAAAAGCAATACCCAGGATCTGATGGACAAGCTTACTGGGCTTTTGAACAATTCAGAAATAGTAAATCAATATAAAAATACAGCCAGTAAATTTATATGTAATAAATATGACTGGGATTTAGTAGTAGAGAAAACCGGTAGGCTATATAGAAAGGTACAGCCAACTAATTACTTAAAAGAAACGAAGGTATATCATGAAGATTTTAATGGTTAATAAATTCCTCTACCCCAATGGTGGGTCAGAAACATATATGTTTAAGCTGGGAGATTACCTGAAAAAGAGGGGACATGAAGTTGAATACTTTGGGATGGAACATGAGAAGAGAGTCGTGGGTAACAGCGCGGAAAGTTATACAGCAAACATGGATTTTCACACAAATAATTTAGAAAAATTGATGTATCCCTTTAAAATAATTTATTCAACAGAAGCAAGAAAGAAAATTCGAAAAGTACTAGATACATTTCAACCGCAAGTAGTGCATTTAAATAATTTCAATTTTCAGCTGACACCTTCTATTATTTATGAAATAAGGAAATATGAGAGACAGAGAAAAGAGAAAGTTAGGATTGTATATACGGCACATGATTATCAGCTGGTATGCCCGAATCATATGATGAGTAACCCTGTTACGGGGGAAACGTGTGAAAAATGTATGAAAGGTAACTTTATTCACTGTTTGAAAGAAAAATGCATTCATGGATCCACTGTAAAAAGTTTTTTCGGCATGATGGAAGGTTATTTATATCAGAAACTAAGAACATATAAATATTTGGATGCAATCATTTGCCCTAGCCGTTTTCTGGCAGAGAAAATGAGCTCTAACCCTTTGTTTGAAAATAAAACAGCTACATTTCATAATTTTATAGATGAAGTTAAGTGGAAAGAGGTGGAGAAGGATGACTACATTCTTTACTTTGGACGATTTTCAAAGGAAAAAGGAATAAAAACTTTGATTGAAGTGTGTAAAACACTTCCAGATATTCCATTTGTTTTTGCTGGAACGGGACCTTTGGAAGAAGAGATTAATGATGTTACAAATATTAAAAACATGGGCTTCCAGACAGGTGAAAACTTAGAGATGCTCATTCGAAATGCAAAGTTTAGCATATATCCTTCGGAATGGTATGAAAATTGTCCATTTTCCGTTATGGAATCGCTATTATATGGTACTCCGGTACTTGGAGCAGATATTGGAGGAATTCCAGAACTTATCAATGTTGGCGTAACGGGAGAATTATTTGTAAGTGGAGATTTTGGTGAGTTAAAGAAAAAGATAGAACTATTATGGGAAGATAAATCAAAGACAATATTATATTCTAAAAACTGTAAAGAAATTAAATTTGATAATCTTGCAACATATTGTACTAAATTGATGGGGATTTATGAAGCATAAAAGGGGCTTTCTTAAAGTCAAAATTACATGTATTGATGAGAAAGGACAGTAATATGGCAAGAAGAACACTGTATGGGACGGTAATTATTACATATCGATGTAATGCACGCTGCAATATGTGCGACTGTTATAAGGATCCAACGAAACCAAGTGAAGAAATTACATTGGAGGATATAAAGAAGCTGCCTGAAATGGCCTTTACTAATATTACTGGAGGGGAACCATTTATAAGGAAAGATATCCCAGAGATAGTTGAAGAGCTTTACAAGAAATCGGATCGTATTGTTATCTCTACCAATGGTTTTTTTACCGATAGAATTATTGATTTATGTAAACGCTTTCCTACGGTTGGTATTCGTATCAGCATTGAAGGACTTCAGGAAACAAATAATGCAATACGTGGAATTCCAAATGGCTTTGAGAGAGGGTATACCACACTTAAGACGCTTGTTGAAATGGGACACCCGGATGTGGGTTTTGGAATGACGGTGCAGGATATGAACTGCGAGGATCTGGTTCCTTTATATCAGATATCAAATGAATTAGGTATGGAGTTTGCTACTGCAACATTACATAATTCTTTCTACTTTAGAAAGACAGACAATATAATTGAGGACAAGCTTAAAGTTGCACAGAATTTTGAGAAGTTAATTAATGAACTTCTAAGAAGCAATTCACCCAAGAAGTGGTTTAGAGCTTACTTTAATCATGGCCTTATCAATTACATCTATGGAAACAAGCGATTGCTTCCATGCGATATGTCTAAAAATGCATTTTTTATTGATCCCTTTTGTGACGTTATCCCGTGCAATGGTATGGAAAAGAAGGCAGTTATGGGTAACCTACACGTACAATTATGGGAGGAATTATGGAACTCCAAGCAAGCAAAGGAAGTTAGAGAGCACACGAAACAATGTGATAGAAACTGCTGGATGATAGGAAGTGCAGCACCTGCGATGCATAAGTATATTTGGGTGCCGGGGTGGTGGGTTGTAAGGCATAAGATTCTAAGAAGAAATAAATATAGCTTAAACCATAAAGATTATTTCATTAATTATAGATAAGGATGTATATGCGTATCTTAATGCTTGTAAACTGGAAAATTGAATACATAAGTAAACGACCGGATGATAAGCAACCGCCTGATTATTACATATATGGCGACAAATATTGGTTTTTTAGATACTTTGATCAACCTGTTGATGTTGATGTAATTGATATACATTCCTGTAAGTTGATTGAAAATTTTGAAAAGAATAATTTAAGATTCTACATCATTCAAACATTTATAAGTTTATTAAAAATAAAGAATTATGATCTGATACTTTCCCATGGTATGCAAAGTGGTATTGTCTTGGCATTGATAAGAAGAATATTTAGAACAAGAGCTAAACATGTAGTGTTTGATATTGGTTCTTTTAATAGCGCAGCAGAAAAGGGAGCTGCACTAAAGCTGATGGAATTTGCAAGTAAATCAATTGACGGGGTAATATATCATACTAGTAGTCAAATTAATTATTACAGAAGGTTCTTCCCTTGGTTACTTAATAAGTCGGAATTTATTAGATTTGGAGCAGATATGGAATTTTTTGGTATCCATGCACTTGAAAAATCAAAAGATTCAAATAGTTATATTTTATGCGTGGGATACTCAAAAAGAGATTGGGATACCTTGGTGCAAGCTTACCAATTATTACAGACAGACATAAAACTTAGATTAGTTGGTCATATTAATGAAAGTTATAAAAATATCAAGGGAATTGAACAGTTGCCTTTTATCCCTGTTAATGAATTAAAAAGTCAAATCTATAATGCCCAATTTTGTGTCCTTCCATTAGAGTCCTTTAATTATTCCTATGGTCAAATGACACTTTTACAGCAAATGTCGTTTTGCAAATTAGTAGTTGCTGCCAGAGTTCCAAGTATATCCGATTATGTCGATGATGGAAAAACAGCATTGTTATATGAAGCAGGAAATATTTATGATTGTGCAAAGGTTATTAATTTCGCAATAAGAAATAAGGAGATTAGAGAAAGAATTGGAAACTCTGCGTATATGTTTTTAAAAGATAAATGTAATGAAAAAATAATGGCAAAAGAAGTTGAAAAAATACTAAAAACAACTCTTGAAGGATAGCATAAAATATCCTAAATAGATGAATTATGGAGGGAAAATGATAATTGCTAGAAAAAAATTTATCAGTAATTTGCTTTTTTTTATTTTTGTCGGTGTATACTTCTTAACATCAATTATAGACTATAAAGGACTTGATATCAAATACATTATTCTATGTTTTAATTGTGTAATCTGGGGGATGCCTGTATTAATTCAATTCACTATGAAACGTGGTTTAACGAAGCTATATTATTTTGATGAGTTTAAAAATATAATAAAAGCGATTGCTGTTTTGGCAATAATATCCGTTGGATTTCAGATAATAAATGGACAATTTAAGCTATACCTTTTGAAAGAAATTTTCTTTTTTGCAATGCCAATAATAACAGTATTTTTGATTAGTAATTATGATAAGCAGATTTTAGGTTCCTATTATTTTGATATTATTCTATATTGTTCAATTATTTATTTTATTAAATTGTTTGGGTCTCAACTATCTGTAGAACAATTATTTAATATATCTTTTATTAATTCATATTCACCATATGAATCAATATTGGCAGATTACTTTTTCTTATGTTGTATGCACTATGCATATACAGGCCAAAAGTATAAATTTATTATAAGTGCCTTCTTTTGTCTACTAGCATTTAAGAGAATTCATATAATTTTTTTGACGCTGCTGATATTGTATAATTTTGTTTTACATAGTAATAAAATTAAATATTATGCAAAAGGTATGGTAAATAAAAAACTTATAAAGATTACAGTTTTAATTTTTTGTATTAGCCCATTTATTATCTATATTATACTTACTGATAAATTTTCTGATTGGTTTTATTTATATTTGGGGTTAAATATTAATGATTTTACAATGGGGAGAATAGATTTAATTAATGCTTTAATTGATTCCCAAATTATAAATTACGGACTTGGTACTACAACTTATTTTATAAGCAACATATATAATGGAGCTATGAGTGCAGCAGGAAATTTGCATAATGATGTTTTTCGCATCTATTATGAATGTACATTAGTTGGAACAATTGTATTTACATATATGCAGTTTAAAAATGCATCAAAAAGCTATTGGTCATATTTTTTAGCTCTATTTTTATTTTCAGTAATGCTTACTTCTCATATACTAACAAATACATTAACTCTCATAATGTTCTATTTGCTGATTAGTGAATTTAATTATTTTAAGTTTAAAAGAAAATACAATTATCAAATAAAAGAGGCATAATAATCTAATGAGAACTATAAAAAATTTACTTTATAATACAATATATCAACTATTTGCAATACTTATACCACTAATTACATCACCATATATATCTAGAATTCTTGGGGCAGAAAATTTGGGTACTTATTTATATACCCAAACAATTGCTGGATATTTTGGCCTTTTTGCTACGTTAGGTATATTTAATTATGGAAGTAGATATATATCAGGAGTAAGAAATAGTGATATTGAAATAAACAGAATATTTAAAGAAATAGTAGCTTTACAAATATTTTTATCATTGATTTTAGCTATAAATTATATAATCTTTATTGTTCTAATTTCATCGAATAAAATGTTATTGAGTATTCAATTACTATATTATCTTTCAATAGCATTAGATATTAGCTGGTTTTATATTGGAAAAGAAGAATTTAAAGCCATAATAATCAGAAATATATTTATTAAAATTATTATAATAATATGCATTTTTTTGTTCGTACATAAAAAGGAAGATTTGTTAATTTATACCTTAATAATGTCTTTAGGTTCATTTAGTGGTCAATTAATATTATGGATAAATTTGAAAGAAAAATTTAAAATTAAAAATATAAATAAAAAAAATATTATGCATCACCTAAAATCAAGTTTATTACTTTTTATCCCGATCATATCAATTAATATTTATAAGCTTTTTGACAAACTAATGTTAGGTTATACGCTATCAAACAAGTATGTTGCATATTATTCAAATGCAGAAAAGTTTGGAACTATAGCTGTTGGATTTATTATTGCTGTAAATAATGTGATATTTCCTAAAATATCATATCTTATTTATAACAAACAAGAAAAGAAAGCGAATATAATTTTATATTTTTCTATTCGAATTATAACAATTTTATCTATAGCAATGACTTTTGCTTTAGCTGGTTGTTCAATTGAATTGGCACCAGTATTTTATGGTAATGAATTTATAGTAAGTGGAAGTTTAATGCATTTTCTTTCACCTATAATTATAATGATATCAATTAATCATACATTAACTCAGCTGTATTTTATTCCAAACAACAAAGAAAAAATTTATTCATGCTTCGAAGTAATTGGTTCCATAGTAAATATAATACTGAATTTTGTGCTAATTCCAAGGATTCATGTATATGGGGCACTAATAAGTATACTTTTTACAGAATTTTTAATTATGACAATGATGACAATAGTTGTAAATAAAGAAATAAGCTTTATAAATATATATATAAAAACTATTCCTTATATCATGACTGGAATATTAATGTATTTATCTATGCGACTAATCGGAGGAAATTACGGAATAAGTATTAAAACTATTATCTTACAAATAATTGCAGGAGGAATAGTTTTTTTAGTAGGTACTTTAGTTATTTTATTTTTTATTGATAAAGAACTTAAAAAATTCATAAATGATTTTTTAATAATGATGAATGAAAGAAGGAAATTACAAAAATATGTTACCTCTAATTAGTATCATTGTTCCAATATATAATACAGCTGAATATTTAAATCGATGTATTAAATCAATATGTAATCAAACTTACAGAAATTTAGAAATCATATTAATTGATGATGGTTCAACTGATTTGTCACCTGAACTATGTGACAATTGGGCTAAGAGAGATTCTCGAATTAAAGTTATTCATAAGACAAATGGAGGCTTTTCGGATGCTAGAAATAAGGGGTTAAATATAGCAGCAGGTGACTTAATAGGTTTTGTTGATAGTGATGATTGGATTCATACTCAGATGTTTGAAATAATGTACAATTCACTAGCTAATATTGATGCAGATATGGCAATATGTAAGCCGAAATATTTAAAGGAAAAATTTGAAGGGAAAATTAAAACCTTAATTTATCAACCTGATGTTAGGGAATATACAATAGATGATACACTTAAATTAATTTGGAATGAGGAAATTCCAAGTTGCGTTTGGTCATTATTATGTAAAAAAAAATTATTCAATAATTTAAGATTTCCATTAAATCGAGCATATGAAGATATGTGGATTACTCCCCAATTACTATTAAAGTGTAATCCTAAAACCTACATAGCTCTAGTAAATGAAAAGTTATACAATTATATATATTATAAAAAACGTGCGTGGCACAATAATTTTTACAAGAATTCAACTGATTTATATGAAAATGCTTGCCAACTATCTAGAATTATTAAAGATAATAAGCCAGCTTTAATAGATTATTTCAATTACTATAAAGTAATTATTCTAACAGACTGCTATTATAAATATCTACGATCAAATAATATTAATAAAAATTATGAGGAAAAAATAATTGAAGCGTTTTATGAAATAAATAAGGAATTAAAAATTACTTTATTTATAAAAAGTAAATATTTTATAAAAATATTTCTTATGTATTTCCACTTAATGAAATTAGGTGTAAAAGTTATTAAAGTTATTAAATGATGTATAAATCATAGCATGTAGTTAGATGTTAAACTTATAAAGACAATGAGAGGTTTTATGATTGCAATTAATAAATATATTAAAGATAAAATCAAATCTAATATTTTTAAGGAAATATTCCAAGAATCCAAGTGGCTATATCAATACACCAAAAGATACTGGCGCTCAATCATCTATTACATATTTCTTGGAATTTTGAGTTCAGGACTGGGTCTGGCTGGCAGTGTATCCTCCAAATACTTAATCGATGCCGTTACAGGTCATGAAGTATCAAACCTGGGGTTTATTATAACCCTAATCATCAGCATGGCATTTGGTAATATCATAATACGTTCCGTAACTGGCAGAATTTCTGCCAAAATAAGCTTAAAAGTAACCAACGAAATCCAGGCAGATATTTATAGCAAAATTATGGGTACGGACTGGGAATCTATGTCCCAGTACCACAGCGGAGACTTATTAAGCCGATTAAACGGAGATGTTAATATAGTTGCTGAAAGTGTGATAGGATGGATCCCAACCTTAATTACAAGGTTGGGTCAGTTTCTTGGAACCCTTGCTGTCATTCTCTATTATGATTCAACTATGGCGGTATTAGCCCTTTTAAGTGCACCGATTACAATGATAATGTCAAAGATATTGGTAAATCGAATGAGAAACTATAATAAGAACATGAAACAGGTAAGCAGTAATATGATGGCATTCCACGAGGAATCCTTTCATAATATTCAGACCATTAAATGCTTTGATCTCGTTGGCTTCTTTGGAAAGAGATTAAAGAATGTACAGAAGAAATATGCAGATATAGCACTGGAGTATAATAAATTTTCAATTTATACTTCTTTTTTTATGTCCGTAGTTGGAATTGTAGTGTCGTACACAACCTTTGGCTGGGGCGTCTATCGGTTGTGGGGGGGATATATAACCTATGGAACCATGACGCTGTTTCTTCAACTTTCGAGTGGTTTAGCAAGTGGTTTTTCTGCTCTGGTAGGAATGGTACCTTCAGCCATTAGTGCAGCAACCTCTGCAGGCAGAATCATGTCTGTCGTTGAATTACCGAGGGAAAAGGAAGAAGACAGCAGTATTGTTGATAAAATTGAAAGAAATGCAAAGAGTCTTAGATTGGCGGTTCAATTATCGGATATTTCGTTTCATTATAGTGGAAGAAGTATGATACTGCAACATGCTAGCATCTATGCGAATCCCCAAGAGATTGTGGCAATTATTGGCCCGTCAGGAGAAGGGAAAACTACATTAATCAGGATTTTGTTGGGATTATTAAATCCTACAGCTGGAAAAGCGAGGATTGTAGATGAGGGGGGATTAGAAGCCAGGCTCTCATCATCCACTCGAAGATTTTTTTCCTATGTCCCACAAGGCAATACCATATTCTCAGGAACCATAGCAGATAATCTTCGTATGGTAAGACCGGAAGCTGACGAGCAGGAACTGATTACCGCCTTAAAGGCAGCTTGTGCTTATGCCTTTGTAAAAGAACTACCAGAAGGAATCTATACCAAGGTGGGGGAGAAAGGCTGCGGGTTCTCAGAAGGACAGGCTCAGAGGCTTGCTATTGCAAGAGCAATCTTAAGAGATGCTCCCATACTGTTATTGGATGAAGCTACCTCAGCTTTGGATACTGAGACTGAAAAAGAAGTATTACGTGGCATAATGGCATATGGTAAAACCCATACTTGTATACTTACTACCCACAGATTTAGTGTATTAAACATGTGTGATAGGGTATATCAGATGAAGGAAGGTGAGATAATGGAATTCTTACATAAAGACCATGAGCTGATTGCGGTGAATCTTTGAATAAATTAATTTAATACTCAAATCATTATTTATATTAATAATAAAGTAGTATTCACGGAGAAAGTTATGGGAATGCTACCGTGCAGAAAAGGAGAGTAGTATGAGAATAAAAAGTGGTTACATATTAAGAAAAATCGCCGGCTCCGATATGGTGGTACCTGTTGGTAGTAATATCGCTGATTTTAATGGGATTATTTCTCTGAACGAGTCAGCTGCATTTTTATGGAGACACCTAACAGAAGGTGTAGAATTGCCACATCTGGTGACAGTATTGGCTGAAGAATACAATATAAGCAAAGAACAGGCACAAGTGGATACAGAGAATTTCATAGAAGGGCTGCAACAGGCTAATATTCTCATGGAAGTGTAATAGAGGACGGGAAGAACATGGAGACTAAAAATGTTAAGAGAGTTCCTTTAAACGGAACGCTTGAGCTGACTGCAAGATGTAATTTGAGATGTAAAATGTGTCTGATACGTGTGGATGAAAAGAGAATGACCGAACTTGGTGGGAGGGAAAGAACCACAAAGGAGTGGATCCAGCTGGCAAGGGAGATGTTTGATGCAGGAACTATAGGACTACTATTAACCGGTGGTGAGCCAATGCTTCGCGGGGATTTTTGTCAGATATACAAAGCAGTCGCACAGATGGGCTTTTTATTAACGCTTTATACCAATGCAACATTAGTAACTCCAGAAGTAATGGAAGTACTGAAAGCGTATCCTCCTCATAGTATTGGAATCACTACCTATGGGGCATCACCAGAAACATATGAGAAAGTGACGGGCAGTGCGTCTGCTTATAATAAAATGATAGAGGGGGTGAGGCGACTACGACAGCTGCCATCAAAACTTACCATCCGGACAACTCTCATTAAAGATAATGCGAATGATCTGAGAAAAATGTCAGAATGGGCTTTTTCCATTGGCAGGGATGTTGATTTTAATGTATCAAGAATTGTAACCAAAGCTGTACGGGGAGGCATTGCAGAGGTTGAGTCCTGCCGACTGACAGCGGAAGAAAATGTAGCTATGTTAAGAGAGCGAAGTAAAGAATTTATTATGGAACCTTTTAGCAGGTTCATAAAAGAACATCCTGAAGTGATAAAGAAAGAAAAGATAAAGAAAGAAAAGATAAAGAAAGAAAAGATACCCACTACGATTTTTAAAAATGCAGACAACGATATAACAAATCCAAAGGGCCAGACTGTCAAGGAGAAGCTGACACTGTACGGATGTGAAGCTGGAATGAGTGCTTATACCATTACATGGGATGGGAAACTAATAGGCTGCCAAATGCTTGGAAACTGCTGGACATATCCTTTCGAAACAGGATTTATGCAGGCTTGGAAAGATTATCCGAAACAAGTAAATCTACAGCCTATGCCGGAACAATGCAAAGGTTGTGAAATAACCTGCAGTGCCTGTCCGGCGACTCGTCAGGCGGAAACAGGTTCCATTGGAGGCTTTCCGGAATATCTGTGCCAGGAAAGCAAATTAGCACATGCTATGGAGATGAAAATGATAGCAGAGATGCAGCAATTTATAGAAGAGAAAGGAAGATTAGAATATGAAACAATATGAAGCACCAAGAATGATGTTTGAAGAATTAACATTTTTCGAAAAGATTGCAGACACATGCTGGGGAGGAATTAACTTTATACTGGATAATCCTTATACAAGCAATGTTGAAAACTATCAGATACAGTTAGTGGACAAAGCGAAATGTGGAAAGGAAGACAGTGAGGGCTTATTAACACAGGCAGCAGGATATCTTGGACTAGATTTTGATAGCTGGAAAAGAGATTATGTAGATAAAAACAATTCAAAAAACTTAGCCAATGTAAAATTACAAGGAGTAACGCTAGTTAATAGCTAAAACATATGAGTAAATTAATCCTATCTAAGAAACAGATTCAATTATTGATTGGAAAATATACAATTCAGATTTTTAACAAAACCATAGGTCTATCCCATTATTTTCTTCCGGATAACATGGAACAGTTCTTGATTGATTGTAAGAAAGAGGATTCTCTTTTTGCTGCCAAGAATAACATGGAATATAACATTCAGTTAACAACCCCTTTTGTGGAACCTGAGGATAAACCAATCGCTGGATTTGACCAAGGGCCCTACCCATATAGTATCTACCGGATAAATTCCGGTGGATACTTATGGATTAGAAAAAATCAAGATATGCAACCAAAATTAGTTTATCAGATATCGGAGGATTGGAATACCTGGAGCTTGCTTTTAGATAATTCCCCAAATTCGGGATCCGATAGTTTTTCGGAACTAGCCTATATTTTTGCGTATTCTGTTTTAAATAAAGGCGGTATTATGTTCCATGGTGTTGTTATGCAATGGGAAGGTATGGGAATCATTATTTGCGGGCATTCTGGGATTGGGAAGACGACCCATACGAGAATGTGGAAGGATAGTGAGAATGCAAAAATTCTAAATGGCGATCGTGCATTGTGTTATAAGAAGGAATCTATATGGTATACCAGCGGTGCCCCTTGGAGTGGTTCCTCTGGGGAATATAGCTCTAAATGTGCAGAACTTAAGGCGGTTGTAATACTAGAACAAGCAGAGGTAAATGAAATCGAAGTGTTACCACCACTAAAAGGTGCATTAGAATTAATTCAGCTTGCATTTGCTCCTGCATGGGATGATAAACTGATAAATTGTTCTTTTGATGCAATTGATGATATTGCTCAAAATATCCAAGTACTAAAATTAAGATGCCAGCCTAATCTAGATGCTGTTTCAGTATTAAAAGCAGGGCTGGAAGAACTTTTAGCTGCAATTTAAATACTTAAAATATATGAAAGACTACATAAATGGGAAATGATAATAAAAAAATGATTTCTACCTATGAATTAATGCCTATCATTACAGAAATGTTAGATAATGGTCAGAAAGTTAAGTTTACAGTGACTGGAACAAGTATGCTTCCATGGATTGCTCCAAATAGGGACCAGGTACTTTTGTCATGTGCAAAGAAAAATAGACCGAGGCTTGGAGATATTATATTGTTCCAAGATGATAGTAGTAAATATATTCTTCACAGAATTTATAAAAGAGAGGTCAATGGCTATCGTACCATAGGAGATGGCTGTCTCCAGGACGACGGGCTGGTAGAACCTGAAGATATTATTGGAGTAGTAGAAAAAATATACCGCAAGGAAGAAGAGATTGATTGTTATTCTTTTCCCTGGCGGTATGTTTTATTCCTCTGGCGAAAGCTGCTTCCAATAAGAAGACATCTACTAGGAATTTATTTTTGGTTGGTGAAAGTAAAAGCAACGCCTCGGGCCTATAAAAGATACAGACGGTAGAGAATATGATAAACATAAGGAGACAGCATATGGATAAAGCAACAATACAGTTTCTTGCATTACTATCCTCTGCAATGGAAACCAGACAATCGCTGAATGATATGGAAGAAGCAGACTGGGATAAATTGTTGCAGCTGGCCAGTATACATAATATCGTACCTATGATTTATGAGGCAGCCCAGCATACAGTTTCTTTTTCCCAGGCTCCGTATGAAGTATCTGCCGTATGGAGAAAACGGACAATCAGTAGCAGCATCAATCAAATGTACCGTACAATGGAATTCCTAATGATTTACGATAAACTAAATCAGGCAGGCATACAAGCTTTGGTGGTAAAAGGTATCATATGCAGGCAACTATATCCGAATAATTATTATCGAAGTTCTAGTGATGAAGATGTGTATATTCAAAGAGAAGATTTTGAACAGGTTGATAGAATATTTCAGGCATCCGGACTCCTAAGGGATAGGAGAAAGAGGGGGGAATCCCGGCTTGAGCAAGTAACTACATATCATAGTCCTAATCACGGCTTATGTATCGAACTCCACATTGATTTATTCCCTACGGAATCAGATCTATTTGAACCTATGAACCAGCTGTTTTGCAATGGCTTTAAAGAATCCATTTGCATAATGATAGATGGAATATCAGTGCATACACTGTCCCACAACGCTCACCTGTTATTTCTTATTCTACATAGTATGAAGCACTTTCTTGCAACTGGATTTGGGATACGCCAGGTGTGTGATATGGTAATGTTTATAAATACCTATGGTAAGGAAATTCATTGGAATACATTGTGGAATCAGCTTTTGAAGTTAAAGTACGAAGTATTTTTTCTAAACTTGCTTGATATTGGGATGAGGTATCTTGGGCTGAATACGAATCAGATTGAATATCCTAAAGGGTATTCTTCATTGGATGTGCATTCGGATGGTTTGCTTTATGACATAATGAAGGCTGGTATTTTTGGTAAGAGTGCCGAACAGGTGAAAACTAGTTCCATAACATTACATGCTATAAGAAAGGATAGGAAGAAAAAGGGGATGAATCACCCGGACGGAATCATCATGAATACTCTGTTCCCAGAACATAGTTATATGAGCAGTCATTATGCATATTGCAGAAAAAACCGTCTGCTCCTGCCAGTTGCCTGGATGCATAGAATTGTTACTAATCTGGCAGAAGATAAGAGTATTACAAAGTTAATCCGTAAGGCTGACAACAGTTTTACGATTGGCAGAAGGCGTACACAATTACTGGAAGAATATAAAATTATTGGAAGGCAGTAATTTATGTAGAAATTGTACTTGCCAAGGTTATTAACTGTGGGGAGTAACTATAAAATAATGAACAACGAGGGAAATTTAAATGATAGACATACATACACATATTCTGCCCGGTATGGATGATGGTTCTGTATCCATAGAGGAGTCCATTGGAATGGCAAGGATGGCAGCAGAAAGCGGCGTAAGTATCCTTGTGGCAACGCCCCATTGTAACCTTACAGGAGTCTTTGATAATTACTATAGCTCAAATTTTGAGAACAGACTTATTACCTTAAGAAAGGTATTACAAAAAGAGCAGATCCCCATAGAGATACTGCCTGGCATGGAGGTTTACGGAACGGAAGAAGTCCCGAATCTGCTAAGAAAAGGAAGGCTAATTACATTAAATCATTCCAGATATCTGCTCATGGAATTTAGCTTTCGAGAGGACCTACTTCTAACGGAGTATTTGATTCATGAAGTCAAAGGCCTTGGTTATTTGCCCATAATTGCACACCCGGAGCGATACCCCTATGTACAGAAGCATCCGGGTATTGTATATGATTGGATACAACAAGGCTGTTTGATACAGTTGAATAAAGGAAGCATTCTTGGGAGCTTTGGAACCAGAACAAGGAATACCGCTATAGCATTATTAGAATGTAACCTTGTTTCTGTGATTGCCAGTGATGCACATAGTTCCGCTCGGCGTACTACAGATTTGACTATGATACGCGAATTCATTGAAAATAATTTCTCCAAAGAGTATGCAGAGATTCTTCTTGCAGAGAATCCCAGACGTGTAATAGAGAACACAGATCTAATTGTGCCATACAACACCTGCCAAGCCAGGTATATTTAATTATAAGGAGCTTATCATGAAAATACTTAGAATTGCCAGCTTGATTTTATTCCTGCTTACAGTAATTGCATTTGGAAGCTATCGGAGAATTGAGTCAAAAAGCAAAGATACCTTAGGACCTGAAATTACATATGAAAGTGACGGGATAGAAGTCAGCGTAAATGCGCCTGTAGAGGAACTTCTTAAAGGAGTTACGGCTATTGATGACAGAGATGGGAATGTAAGCGATTCTATTTTGATTGAGAAGATCTCAAGGTTTACGGACACGGGAAATAGAACCATAACTTATGCAGCATTTGATTTAAACAATAACATAACGAAAGTGGAAAGAGAATTGGGGTATAACGATTATACATCTCCGAGATTCGTATTATCACAACCCTTACGTTTTCCGGTAGGCGATACAGATAATATAGTGAAATATATGACGGTACAAGACAGCCTTGACGGAGATCTGACAGATAAGATTAAGTATGAAGGGATAAAATATGGTTTTGGTCAGTCAGAAGGAACCTATGACATTGAGTTTCAGGTTACAAACAGTGCAGGAGATACCTCATATCTACCCGCAAAAGTGGAATTCTACTATTCAGGGTATCAGAATCAGGAATATCTGCCTAAGATACATCTAAGTGATTATATAGTATATATTAAGGCAGGGGATTCTATGGATCCCAAAGCGTATCTTACAGAGGTTACCATTGGACAGAAGCGGTATTCCTTTCAGGAAGGCTTCAATCCGGGAGCTGTAAGTACAATCTCAAAGAACGAAATTAAGGTTAACTCCAATGTAAACGTAAGGATATCTGGAGTTTATGACATAGAATATTCCTTTACGACAGAAGATGGTTATACAGGAGTGACCAGACTTCTTGTGGTAGTGGAAGAATAGGAGGATAAGATGCCGGATTTAGACAAGTATCAGACAGATGAAATTGAAATAGATATCCTAGATGTCCTTCGAGATATCTTAAAAGACTGGTGGCTTATACTCCTAATAGGAGTTACGGCAGCGATGTGTGCATATATAGTTGCAAATATTACATATAAACCAACCTATACAACCAGTGCTACTTTTGTTGTTACTTCCAAGGGAAGTAATAATACTTATGCCAATTTATCAGCAGCTAATACAGTAGCAACTAGTTTGACCAAGATATTTGACAGTAATCTGTTAAAGAAAAAGGTTACTACGGATATAGGAAGGGATAAGGTGCCAGGCACCATAATGGCGGAGGTAATACCGGAAACGAACCTGTTCGTACTTAGAGTATCTGCGCCTACTTCCGCTATGGCATTTAAAACCATTACTTCTGTTATGAAGAATTATACTTCCGTTACGAACCATGTATTTGGCAATGCCATACTAGATGTATTGGAAGCCCCCCGTGTTCCCATGTTTCCGAACAATTATCTGGATATACGGGGCATTATGAAGATGGCTTTCTGGATTGGGGCAGGAACCATGACGGTTCTCCTTGCAGCACTGTCAGTGTTAAGGGATAACGTGAAGAATGAAAAGGAAATAGCAAGAAAGCTGGACACTAAACTGTTTGGCGTTATTTATCATGAGAAAAAATATAAAACACTGGGTTCTAGATTAAGAAAATCCAAGAAGAGCATCTTGATTACAAGTCCAACTGTAAGCTTTTTATTTGTAGAGAACTATAAGAAAATGAGAGCAAAACTGGAATTTAAAGCTTTTCAGAATTCCCATAAAGTAATATTAATTACCAGCGCCCTTGAAAATGAGGGTAAATCAACAGTAGCGGCTAACCTGGCATTATCCTTAGCTTTGAAGTCCCAAAATGTATTATTACTCGATGGTGATTTATGTAATCCTTCCATATATAAGGTGATGCAGAGAGATGTACAAATTGAGCATGAGTTAGGTGAGAACATACAAAAGGATAGTGATTTAAAAGGAACCTTGACTTTTGATGAGAACAGCGGTTTATATCTGGTAGCTGGCAGCAGGCGTTATGAGAACTCTGCGGATCTTTTAGTAAAAGAATCATTCCGTGAATTTATTAAAGTATCAAAGAAAATTATGGATTTTATCATAATTGACGCTCCGCCGTTATTTGCTGTGGCAGATACCGAAATCTTAGCTGATATTGTAGATGCATCTTTGTTAGTAGTCAGACAAAGTCATGCAAAAACCAAAGAGATTAATGATGCAATTGATATTCTTAATAATAGTAACTCAAAACTGCTGGGCTGTGTCTTTAATAATGTAAAGACAACGCTATCTGGCTACCGGGCAGGATATGGCAAGAACTATGCATACCAGGGGTATTATGGTAATACAGAGAATAAACAGCAGACTGCTGTTAATCGTATTGGGGGTTCTTATGAATAATTATGATAGAGAGATTGAGGGAGAGAGAGAGGATACAATTGACTTATCTACCCTTGTTCAGAATATTTGGAAGGGTACAAAGAAATTTTGGTGGCTTGTAGTAGTACTTTCGGTATTATCTGCGGGGATAACCTACTTTCGTGTAAATCGTGGGTTCTTTCCTTATTATACTGCATCGGCTACATTTACGGTAAGCTTAAGCAACGATTCCGGTAGTGGGAGCATATATGATGATAATCTAAAGGCAGCGCAGATGTCTAAAACATTTCCTTATATTATGACTAGCGGTGTGCTAAAAAATGTTATTGCTGCTGACCTTGGAGTCGCGTCTGTGCCTGAGTCCATTACAGCTGAGAACATAGAAGAAACCAATTTATTTACCATAAAGGTAACTTCTTCGGATGCAAAAAAGGCCTATGATGTTCTGCAGTCTGCAATCGTTAATTATCCTAAGATTGCAGAAACAGTCGTAGGGAGAACTAGGCTGGACATGCTGGATGAGACAGGTGTGCCACAGGAACCTTTCAATCAGCCAAATTATAGAAACAGTATCAAGGTTGGAGCTATTGCAGGGGCAATGGCAGGAATCTTTCTTATTTTGTTTTATGCATTTACCAGAAAAACTATTCATAAGGCGAAAGATTTAACTGAACTATTCAGTATGAAGCACTTGGGAACACTTCCGGAAGTGAAATTCAAAAAAAGAGGAAGAAAATTCAATCAAACCGTTTCCCTTCAAAATGACAAGATATCTCCATGGTACCGAGAGAGTATGTATAAAATCCGGACCAGAGTAGAGAAAGCAGCAAGTAACGACAAATGTAAATCCATTCTGGTCACCAGCGCAATTCAGGGGGAAGGCAAAAGTACCTTTGCTTTTAATCTGGCACTAGCTATGGCGGAAGGTGGGAAAAAGGTGGTACTGGTGGACTGCGATCTTCGCCATCCCTCCATTCAGAATATGATTACCCTTCAGGTTGGGGCCATTGGATTAGAAGAAGTGTTAAATGAAGAGGTAGAATTAAAAGATGCTATAAAATACTACGATCATGTTAAACTCTCCATTTTAGCAGGCACAAAACCGACCCAGAATGTTTCGGAGATTATTGGTATGCCAAAGATGTGGGACATAATAACAGAGTTAGAGAAACAGGCAGATTATATTATATTAGATACAGCACCTTCGGCAATTCTTTCTGACACTTCTAATCTAGCCAAATTCGCAGATGGAGTTATATTTGTAGTAAAGCAGGATTATGCAAAGGTGAATCAGATTCTTGAGGGGCTAGAACATATTTCGGAAAGCAGCAGTATTGAGATCATCGGATGCGTATTAAATCATGTGAAATCAGGAATCGGTAGATATGGCTACGGCTACGGAAATTACGGTAGATATGGCGGTTATAGGTATCAGAGAAAAAAGAGCAGTATAGAAATATAATGGTAATAAAACACTATGAAATAAAAATTATGTTAATTTATCACGAATAACAGCACCGAAATCTAAGTACAGAAATATTATAATATTGCTTAAAATAATATGATATTGAGGAAAGAATATGCAAAATAAAAAGACCACAACAGCAAAGATAGTAAAAATTACTATCTTTACTTTAATTTCAGTTGTAACTATCCTAAGTATAACAGGGTATCTGTTAGCTCGTTCTTATATTAATAAAATGAACCTGATTTCGCCGACAGGAGAGGATGATGACATATTGGAGACTGGTGAACCGGAACCGGAGACAGAACCTGAAGATGCACACACAGAGGCCACGGATTCTCCAGAAGTGGAAATCCTAACAATTGAGGACAAAATTCGTCAGAACATGGAAGATAATAGTACTGCGATGATCTATGACAATGAGGTATTAAACGTACTTCTGATTGGAAGTGACACAAGAGAAGCCGGAGGATCTGGTCGCTCAGACGCTATGATTATTATTTCGATTAATAAGAAAATGAAAAAGATTGTAGCAACATCGATTCTTCGTGACATTTATCTTCAGATTCCAGGAAGAAGTAATAACCGAATTAATTCAGCTTTTGCCTCCGGCGGTGCTGACCTGTTAATGGAAACCATAGAACAGAATTTTAAGATTCAGATAGACAGGTATGCATCCATAGATTTTTATTCTTTTATGGAGATTGTGGATGCAGTGGGCGGCGTAACATTAGAAATTACGGAAGCGGAAATTCCTATTATTAATGAATATGTGAGAAATCTAAATGGACTAACAGATCAGGAGGAAGAAACAGATATACTAACAGAGGCCGGAACATTTCTGCTAAACGGCAAACAAGCATTAGGGTATGCCCGTAACCGTTATATTGGAACGGATTTTGAACGGACGGCAAGGCAGAGGCGTGTCTTAGAACAGATATTTAACAATGTAAAGGGATTAAACTTAATTGAGTTAAATAATTTATTAAATGTGATTTTGCCGGGCATTACAACCAATCTTACCGAAGGGGAGATATTCTCCATGATATTATCCCTGCCGACTTATTCAGGATATGCACTAGACCAGTGGAGTTTACCAATAGAGGATTCTTATAACTTCCTGCGGATTCGGGGAATGGATGTAATCGGAATTGATTTTCAGTTGAATATTGATGAGATTCATAATCGATTATATGGAGAGTAAGGACTAAACCATGGGATTATTATTCTGAAAAGATGTGATAGCCATCCCAAAGGGGACCATTCATAGAGGGATGCAAAATAATTAGAGTTAATGGCTTGAGCTAATGGTTAGAGTGAATTAATAAATGAATGATTAGAGTCAATTAAAAAATTATTGACATTACTATAGTAAAGTTGTAGAATACAAATAAACAAAGCATATAATATTAATTTAATAGGAAATTCTTCGGGGCAGGGTGAAATTCCCGACCGGCGGTATAGTCCGCGACCTGTTAATTCATGTGTTCGAATTCTTGAGCATAAGGAGTAACAGCTGATTTGGTGCAATTCCAAAACCGACAGTAAAGTCTGGATGTGAGAAGATGATTTTTGTATATAGCTCTTTTGTATGCAATCCATTTGATAACCAACAGCCTCGATTCCTTGGAATTGAGGCTTTCTTTATCTAATAAAGGAGTTTTGTGAACTCCCCAATTAGATAAAAAGCTTTAGCCAATTGGCTGTTAAAGAAGTTATTCGGTGGAGACCATACCCGGCTACACATAAGAAACCAAGAATTTCCCTTTATAAATGAAAAGGAGAGATTATGATGGAAACAGGAAAATTTGAAACAAAAGTAAACAACAAAACTACTAGAACACAGGGCAGGGCATTTTCAACTAAGACGATGGTAACGGTTAGTTTGTTAGCAGGCCTATCTTATGTACTTATGCTTCTGGAATCACCGCCGTTTATTGGATTTTTAAGATTAGAATTTAGTGATATCCCAGCTATTATAGGAGCATTTCAGTTTGGCCCTATGGCTGGAATTGCTATTGAATTCATTAAGAATTTAATTAAAGCAATGACGGCAACGAAGACTGCTGGTATTGGTGAATTTGCAAACTTTATTGTAAGCGTTGCCTATGTGGTCCCTGCAGCTATCATCTATAGAAAGATGAAAAATAAATACAAATCCTTAATTACATTTTCAGTTGCAACCATTGTTATGACAATTGCAGGATTTTTAATGAATTATTTTGTAACCATACCAATGTATGCTTCCCTTTATGGCGGAATGGAAAATGTTCTGGCAGCAGCAACTGCAATTCCAGCAATACAAGATAAATTTACGTTGATTTTATATGGAATTACACCATTTAATATTGTAAAAGGCATTTTCCTCGGATTCGTTGGACACTATACCTATAAATTATTAAAGAACCGACTTTAGTTAAGAGGATTTGGGAATTAAAAAAACCGGCATTTCTTTTCGAATGCCGGTTTTACTTGTTGGAATAAGGGGGAAAGGGTAAAATACATAACTACTGCTGGATACTTACTTCATAATTCATTGAGGGAGCGTTGACAATAGTATCTTTAACGGGACAATTATTTTCAACCTTTTCAATAAAGTCTTTTACTTCTTTTTCAGTATTATTTGATTGAATACTATATTTGGTAATTATCTTAGTAAAGCCAGTCTTAGGCCCTTCTGGGTCAATTTCACCCTCAAGTTCAAGCTTCAAAGATTTTAGATTGATGCCGGATGCTTCCGACATTTTTCTTACAATCATACATTTGCAGCCGCCAAGAGCAGATAGAAGAGCCTCGCCGGGACACATACCTTCATTATTACCGCCTGCTTCCTTTGCCTGATCCATGGAAAATCCAAAACCTCTTGATAAACAATCAACTTTTACTCCTTCCCCTAATATAACTTCTGCTTTCAATGTCTCTACTGCCATCTTAAACCTCCTGTTTTGTACATAATTAGTATAATTACAAAATTAGAAATTATTCTGATATTATTTAAAATGATTAAGATCAAAATGTATGCCAGCAGGTACCCACTTGTATTTTCAACCCAATCTGATATAATTGCACATAGAACAAAATACAGAAAAAGAGAGAAATTATATGATTATAGAGAGTTTTCGAATGGAAGATACCTTTGCACTTGGTATGAAGATAGGCGAAAATGCAAAGGCAGGACAGGTTTTTTGCCTACTAGGGGACCTTGGCACGGGCAAGACGGTCTTTACCCAAGGGTTTGCCAAGGGTTTATCGATTACAGAGCCTGTGAACAGTCCGACCTTTACCATCGTACAGGTATATGATACGGGAAGACTGCCATTCTATCATTTTGACGTATATAGAATAGAAGATATAGAAGAGATGTATGAAATAGGTTTTGAAGATTACTTTTATGGTCAGGGCGTTTGCTTAATCGAATGGTCTAATCTAATCGAAGAGATACTACCGGAAAAGCGAACGGTAATCACTATAGAAAAGAATTTGGAAAAAGGTTTTGATTACAGATTAATAACCATAGAGAATGATGGGAATATCACGGAGGATTAAAATGAAGCTTTTAGCAATTGATAGTTCAGGATTAGTAGCCTCTGTAGCTGTAGTTACAGAAGATAACTTAATAGCGGAGTATACGGTTAACTTTAAGAAAACCCATTCTCAAACACTATTACCTATGTTAGACGAAATTGCGAAGATGATAGATTTGAATTTACAGGAGATTGATGCTATTGCTGTAGCGGCAGGGCCGGGATCATTTACCGGTTTAAGAATTGGATCATCTACAGCAAAAGGGTTGGGGCTTTCTTTAAATAAACCAATTATTAGTGTGCCTACGGTAGACGGGCTGGCTTATAACCTGTACGGAACTAAGAAACTAATCTGCCCTATTATGGATGCAAGAAGGAATCAGGTTTATACAGGAATATATGAATTTGTAGAGAATGAATTTTATACTGTTTCACCTCAAAAGGCGGTGGGTATTGATGAAATCACTGCAGAAATAAACCAGATTGGTCGAGAAGTTATTTTCCTTGGAGATGGAGTCGAGGTGTATAAAGAGCAACTTGAGAAACTTATGACCGTACCTTACAGTTTTGCACCAATTCATATGGCAAAGCAGCGGGCAGGAGCAATCGGTGCATTAGGTGTTATCTATTATAAGAATGGACGATTGGAGAACGCGGATAACCATGAACCAATATATTTAAGACTTTCCCAGGCAGAACGTGAACTGGCGGAGAAACAGAAGGAGCAATAACTTGTTAGTACGATATATGAAGGAAGAAGATTTGGGAGATGTCCATACTATTGAGGATAGCATTTTCTCCAGGCCTTGGAAAATAGAAGATTTTAGACAATCCTTATATAATCCAAACAACCTATACCTTGTAGTAGAAGAACAGGATGTTATCTTGGGATATTGTGGTTTGTGGGGTGTTGTAGGGGAGGGCCAGATAACTAATGTGGCAGTTGCTAAGCAATATCGGGGACGCCACGTAGCAGAAGTAATGCTTACTAAGTTAATCGAACTAGGAAGAAAACAAGGATTAGAGGCATTTACCTTGGAAGTAAGAGAAAGTAATAGGGCGGCAATTACCCTATATCATAAACTTGGATTTAAAGACGCCGGAGTGCGTAAGAACTTTTATGAGGCACCAGTGGAAAATGCACTTATTATGTGGCTTTAAATCTCTTTGATTTCTATCTATAACAGTAATTCCCACTGTCATTATTCGATGTAATCCGTTATAATAACCTTATGGATAAGTAATTGGCCAAGCTAGCAGGAGGGATAGCATATGGATAAAAACAAAACATTGAAAAAAGTTAAAGTGATAAACATTTACTGTAACGTATGTGGCAGACAGATAAAGGCAGAGAACGGAATCCTAAAAGAGGATGTGTTTGAGGCAACAAAAGAGTGGGGTTATTTTTCAAACAAGGATTTAGAAACCCACAAATTTAATATATGTGAAACCTGTTACGAGGAAATGATTTCAAACTTTAAGATACCGGTTGAAGTTATGAACAAAAAAGAAGTGATGTAATGAAAATAAAATAACTGTATTTATTATCAAAAGTAATATAATAGGTACTAGGTATGGAATATTAGGTATAGAATAATTCAAAAATGTGTTGTATGTGAGCCTGGAAGGTAGTTTTCAGGCTCTTTTTGCTTTATTGAAATAAAGCTAGGGGATTGCCCCTATATCTATTGGAATCAGTGGGAAAGTCTCCTATATTACCAGCCCTTGACAGCAAACTATTGATTATCACTATCGGTTATGATATATTGTAACTATAAAGGAATTAATTTATATTAATTAAAATAAAAGTGTATATAATAAAAGTAGATGCAATTATGCATATGAAATATATAGAGGGTATGGAATCCAGATAGAAAATACACGCCCCATAGAATTAGTGAGGATATTACATGTTAGATATTTGTTTACTTGGTACAAGCGGCATGATGCCACTGCCGAATCGGTGGTTAACTGCATTAATGACTAGATATAATGGTTCCAGCCTGTTAATTGACTGTGGGGAAGGAACCCAGATAGCTATAAGGGAAAAAGGCTGGAGTGTTCATCCTATTGATATCATATGCTTTACCCATTATCACGGTGATCATATCAGCGGATTGCCTGGACTGCTTTTATCTATGGGTAATGCGGACAGAACGGAACCTGTGACCATGATTGGACCTAAGGGGTTAGAGAGGGTAGTGAATGCGTTACGTGTAATTGCTCCTGAATTGCCCTTTGACATTAACTTTATAGAACTTAGCGGTCTTTCGGAAGAAATAAGAATGAATGGATACGTAATCAGGGCGTTTCGCGTAAATCATAATGTAACCTGCTACGGATATAATGTTATGATAGAGCGGACAGGAAGATTCTCACCAGAGAAGGCACAGGAGAACAACGTGCCCCAGTCATATTGGAACCGATTACAAAAAGGTGAAAGCATACAGACAGAAGACAGGGTGTTAACACCGGATATGATTTTAGGACCTCCCCGCAGAGGGATTAAGCTTACTTATTGTACAGATACAAGACCAGTGCCTGCCATTGTAGAAAATGCAATGAATTCAGATTTATTTATTTGCGAGGGTATGTATGGAGAAAAAGAAAAGGATGAAAAGGCTGTAGATCACAAGCATATGACATTTTATGAAGCTGCTACCCTGGCAAAAGCTGCTAATGTAAATGAGCTCTGGCTTACCCACTTCAGCCCGTCCTTAGTTAGACCGGAAGAGTATATGAATGACACAAGAGCCATCTTTGCTAATACAAAAGCAGGTAAGGACGGTAAGAGTATTACATTACAATTTGATCCTAATGAATAGCACTATTCACCAAAGAAACAGCGCTCTATATGAGAGGAGGCAGTAATATGAGTAAACCAAATAAAAAAACTGCGCATACCATTGGTTTTATGATTATATTTTTCTTGGTTGTAATAGCAGTGTATTATTATGTGAGTACCAGAACTACGCCTATCTTTCCGGAATCCATAACAAATATGACGGAAATAGAAGCTTTAATAGCAAAAGATATTGAAGAGGATTATCCTGCCACACCAAGAGAAGTATTAAAGTTATATAATCGTATTATGAAAAGTTTTCATACTTTAAAAATTAAAGACGATGAAATCAATCAATTAGCTGAGCAAATGTATATTTTATATGATAAGGAACTAAAAGAAAGCAATACGTATGAAGAATATGTGCTGGAGCTAAAAGTTGAAATAACCGAATATAGGAATGCAGGCAAATTGATAATGAATGATAATGTGGAGGCAAGCAAAGAAATTTTCTATTGGGAAGATGCAGGGGAGAAATATGCGTCCCTTTCTTCCTCGTATACAATAAAGGAAGACGGGGATTATACTAAGGTGATTGAGGACTTTATGTTACGAAAAGATGCCGAAGGAAAATGGAGAATTCTTGGCTTTAAACTTTCAGATAAAACTGAAATTAATACAGTAGAGTAAGGTAAATACATTGGGCAAATCGACTACCTAAGTCGTATTTGCCTTCTTTTTAGGAGGAAATATCATGAATAAAGATATCACTATACTGGCAATCGAAACTTCCTGTGATGAAACGGCTGCAGCGGTGGTAAGGAATGGGAGAACGGTTTTATCCAATGTCATATCGTCCCAGATAGCGCTGCATACATTGTATGGCGGTGTTGTACCAGAGATTGCATCGAGAAAGCATATTGAGAAAATTAATGTTGTTATTGAAGAAGCATTAGCGAAAGCGAATGTAACCTTAGAAGATATAGATGTAATCGGAGTTACTTACGGTCCTGGTTTAGTGGGAGCGCTTCTGGTTGGGGTAGCCGAAGCAAAGGCTATTAGTTATGCTTCAAAAATACCTTTGGTTGGTGTGCATCATATTGAAGGACACGTCTCAGCCAATTATATTGAGCACAAGGAGCTGGAGCCGCCATTTCTTTGCCTGATTGTATCAGGAGGACATACTCATCTGGTTATTGTAAAAGACTATGGAGAATATGAAATTATTGGTAGAACGAGGGACGATGCCGCCGGAGAAGCATTCGACAAAGTAGCAAGGGCAATAGGTCTTGGATATCCTGGAGGTCCTAAAGTAGATAAATTGGCGAAAGAAGGAGATAAACATGCAATAGCATTTCCTCGTGCACATATAGCAGATGCACCCTATGATTTTAGTTTTAGTGGATTAAAGTCGGCTGTCTTAAACTATCTTAATTCCTGTGAAATGAAAAAGGAAGAAGTCAACCGAGCAGATGTAGCAGCATCTTTTCAGGAAGCTGTGGTTGATGCTTTGGTAATTAAAACTATGGCCGCCGCAAAAGATTATCATTTAGATAAAATTGCACTTGCCGGAGGGGTGGCTTCCAACTCTGCACTACGGGAAGCTATGAGTAATGCATGTGAGTTAAGCGGTATGAAGCTGTATTATCCATCGCCGATCCTTTGTACAGATAACGGTGCTATGATTGGTGCGGCTGCCTATTATGAGTATTTAAAAGGAACGAGACACGGACTGGATTTAAATGCCGTCCCAAACCTTAGAATTGGTGAAAGGTAGGGAAAAGGATATTATATGGAACAAAGTAAAACAACTGCAATCATAGTAGCAGCAGGAAGCGGAAAAAGGATGGCCAGTGACATACCAAAACAATATTTACTGCTTGAAGGAAAACCAATTCTTTATTATACCTTAAAGGCGTTTGAAAACAGCAGTGTTAGCGATATTGTTTTAGTGGTTGGCAAGAATGATATCGATTATTGCCGTCATGAGATTGTTGAAAAGTACGGAATACAAAAAATAAAGAGTATTGTTGAAGGCGGTAAAGAACGTTATCATTCGTCTTATCATGGTTTAATGGAAGCTATGGGTGCGGAATATGTATTAATTCATGATGGGGCAAGACCTTTTATCACGAGAGAGATAATCGATATAACCATACAGGAAGTTATGGCTCATAAAGCATGCATTGTTGGTGTCCCAGCAAAAGATACGATTAAATTGGTAAATGAACATGGTTTTGTCTATAATACCCCGAATCGTGATACTGTATGGGCTGTACAAACCCCTCAGGCTTTTTCTTATAATTTAATCCTCGCGGCATATACTAAATTATTGTCCTTACCTGAAGCTAGTATTCTTAACATTACCGATGATGCGATGGTGGTGGAACACATGATGAATCATCCTGTGAAGCTGGTTATGGGTAGTTACCGGAATATTAAAATAACCACACCGGAAGATCTGGTGATAGGAAGCAGTTTTCTTGAGGAAAAGAATGACGACAAATGAAGGTAATGGTAATATATTCAAATGAAAAATCTAAAAAAAGTTTCTAAAAGTGCTTGACAGACAAGCCGTGGTTTGCTATACTGTTCAAGCAACGTTTGGAGAGGTGTCCGAGTGGTTTAAGGAGCCGGTCTTGAAAACCGGTGACTCCGTAAGGGGCCGTGGGTTCGAATCCCACCTTCTCCGTTAACAATATGCACCATTCACTGGTGCAATTTTATTGTTAAAATATATTGTTTTATCAGCCTATTTGGAGAAGTACCCAAGCGGCTGAAGGGGCTCCCCTGGAAAGGGAGTAGGTCGTTAATAGCGGCGCGAGGGTTCAAATCCCTCCTTCTCCGTAAGACTTTTTAAGAGTAAAAAGCACTTTATAATTTAATGAAAAAGTTGTTGACAACTCCTTGTAAGTGTGATAAGATAGTCGAGCTGGTGTAAAACACCGACAAAACTTACAATGAAAAAGTTTTATATTTCATAAGTAAAAGCCTGATAATTCAGGTACGAACATTGATAATTGAACAGTGAAACAACCCTGAAAATTCTAATAAAATTTTCATATATGGATATCATCTTCGGATGATAATCTGTACGAACGT
>JAQZAX010000070.1 GCA_029239455.1 Anaerocolumna sp. | reverse complement strand
TAAGAGATATAGTGTTTGAGGGTAAGGCAGCCAAATTGAATATATATACAGCGGTATTCATCGAACAACAAAAACTTGGCTTTTGACCCTCAAATCCTAGATAGGCTTCTATTTAAATGCTGCCAACAACTGGTATACTCTATTCTAAATTGAATTGTTATTTAATGCAAGCGAAACCTATAAAAGAACAAAAGGCAGAAAATATCACTATTTCCTGCCCCACTACTCTATTATATTATACTTTTTAACCTGTATCTTCCTATTATACTTATTAATCCATAGTAAAGATTGATTCACCTATTCATAGCGAAACTACCATAGATGATTATCATCACACTTTAATATCCGCTTTTAACCCTAACATTTCCTTATTCTCATCAAGTATTGGTTGAATCACTTCTGCAATAAACTCTTCCACCTGTTGCTCTGCGCGGCCGGTATATTTGGAAGGATCCATAGTTTTCTTTAATTCATCTAAGGACATATTAAAGGAAGAATCCGCGGCGATTAGTTCAAGAAGGTTATTGTCAAGTCCCAACTCTTTCACATTTCTACCAGCTTCCATGGATAATACACGAATCTTCTCATGAAGTTCCTGTCTGTCACCACCTGCTTTTACAGCGTCCATCATTATATTTTCTGTGGCCATAAATGGAAGTTCAGCCATCATATGCTTCTCAATCACTTTCGGATATACCACAAGTCCATCCACTACATTCAGGTATAAATCCAGAATACCATCAACAGCTAAGAATGCTTCCGGAACACTGATTCTCTTATTAGCAGAATCATCTAACGTTCTCTCAAACCACTGAGTTGCGGAGGTGATGGCAGGATTCATGGCATCTACCATAACATAATTGGCAAGAGATGCAATACGCTCACTGCGCATAGGGTTTCGTTTGTAAGCCATGGCAGAGGAACCGATCTGATTCTTTTCAAATGGTTCTTCGATTTCTTTTAAATGTTGCAGTAGACGAATATCGTTTGAGAATTTATGAGCACTTGTTGCAATACCTGCAAGAACATTTAATACTCTGGAATCTACTTTACGGGAGTAGGTCTGTCCGGATACCGGATAACAGCCTGGATAGCCCATCTTCTTTGCAATCAGCTCATCTACTTTCTTGGCCTTTTCATGGTCTCCATCAAATAATTCCATGAAGCTTGCCTGGGTTCCCGTGGTTCCTTTGGAGCCTAAAAGTCTCATACTATCTATGATATATTCTAAATCATCAAAATCCAGTTTCAGTTCCATTAGCCATAAAGCAGCTCTTTTGCCAACGGTAGTCGGCTGGGCAGGCTGAAAATGGGTAAAGCCAAGGGTTGGAAGCCCTTTGTATTCCATAGCGAATCTGGATAACTCATTGATTACATTTAAGAGTTTTTTCTTAACTAACTTTAGAGCTTCCGTCATTATAATAATATCTGTATTATCACCAACATAACAGGAAGTTGCACCTAAGTGGATAATTCCTTTCGCATCCGGACACTGAACGCCATAAGCAAATACATGGGACATAACATCATGACGCACTAAAGCTTCTCTTTCTTTGGCCACATCATAATTGATATCATCCTGGTATTCTTTTAATTCATTAATTTGTTCTTCCGTAATATTTAATCCTAATTCTTTCTCTGCTTGTGCTAAAGCGATCCAAAGCTTTCTCCAGGTTTTAAATTTCATATCCTGAGAGAAAATATACTGCATATCTTTGCTTGCATAACGTTCAGACAAAGGACTACTGTATCTATCTGTACTCATAGACTGGACACCTTCCTTATTAATTTTTTTCTAGGATTTGAGGGTCAAAAGCCAAGTTTTTGTTGTTCGATGAATACCGCTGTATATATACGATTTAGCTGCCTTACCCTCAAATCTTTCTAGGCAATTGCGAAACTAATAAATATTCTGAATTTGTGATACAACTTATATAATTCCTGAAGGAAAGATATCCTATAAGTTATCTTTCAAATTCACCGCGGATATCTTCTTTGGGCGGTTCAATAGGGTAATTACCAGTAAAACACGCATCACAATAACCAGTATCACCTTTGATTAATTCACTCAGACGATCAACTTCCAGATATCCAAGAGAATCTGCTCCAATCATTTCACGTATCTTATCTACGGAATTATTATGGGCAATCAGTTGATCACCAGATGGAACATCAGTTCCAAAGTAACAAGGATGTAAGAAAGGAGGTGAACTGATTCTAACATGAACTTCCGTCGCTCCTGCGTTCTTTAGCATACGTACAATACGCTCGCTTGTGGTTCCTCTTACAATAGAATCATCAATCATTACGACACGTTTTCCTTTTACCACTTCTGCAAGTACGTTTAACTTTATTCTTACGCTGGATTCCCTCATGGACTGCTTTGGTTTAATAAAGGTACGTCCAACATAGCTATTTTTAACAAAGGCTGTACCATACTGGATTCCGGATTCATAAGAATATCCCATGGCTGCTGCGTTACCTGAGTCAGGAACTCCTACAACAATGTCTGCCTCTACCGGATGGGCCTGAGCCAGAATCCTTCCCGCCATAATTCTTGAATTATATACACTTACAGAATCCAGGGAACTGTCTGGTCTTGCAAAATAAATATATTCAAAGATACATTTTGCAATCTTAGGTTGTGTCATGGAAAGGTCTGAGTGTATTCCATCCTGATCTATCATAACTACCTCGCCAGGAAGAACATCTCGGATAAATTCTGCGTCTACAGCATCCAGCGCACAACTTTCAGAAGCAATAATGTAGGCATTATCTCGTTTCCCAATACACAACGGGTGGAATCCAAAAGGATCCCTTGCGCCAATTAATTTTCTTGGACTCATAATGGCAAGGGAATAGGCACCACTTAATTTAACCATAGCATTTTTAACTGCTGCTTCAACACTTGGTGCTTTTAAACGTTCTCTTGCGATTAAATAAGCAATTACTTCGGAATCTATAGTCGTCTGGAAGATAGCTCCGGTATAGGCAAGTTCATCTTTTAATTCCAACGCATTCACCAAATTACCGTTATGAGCAAGTGCCAGGGTTCCTTTTACATAATTTAAAACTAAAGGCTGTGTATTTTCAGGCGTACTTCCTCCAGCTGTTGAATAACGGACATGCCCAACTCCTATATTGCCTTTCATTCCTTCTAAGGTATCTGGAGTAAAAACTTCATTTACCAGCCCCATACCCTTATGTGATTTTACTTTACCTTTAGGTCCTTCTGTGTCACTGACTGCAATACCACAGCTTTCCTGTCCTCTGTGTTGAAGTGCAAAAAGACCATAATATATGGATCTTGCAATGTCGCCGCCATCTAAATCATAGATGCCAAAGACACCACACTCTTCATGTACTTCATCTGAAATTAGATCATTTTGGAAATTATTGTCGTTCATTCAGGTTCCTTTCTAAAAATTAATTATTAGGGACAAGGCAAGAAACTTGTCCGATAGGATAAAACAAGGCATTTTTTCATGCTGCCATGAAAAATGCCATGTTATTATTGGAATAAAACTGCCCTCAAAAAGCTTATAAACCTAGACGTTTAAACACTTCTTGATAAGCACCTTCTACGTTACCCATATCTCTTCTGAAACGGTCTTTATCTAATTTTTCATGTGTATTGATATCCCAAAGTCTGCAGGTATCCGGTGAGATTTCATCTGCAAGAATAATCTCTCCTTTGCTTCTGCCAAACTCAAGTTTAAAATCGATTAATTCAATTCCAAGTTCTGCAAAATACTGAATTAAAACTTCATTTACCTTAAATGCCAATTCAGTAATTCTATCTATTTCTGCCTTCGTCGCTGCACCAATTGCAAGTGCATAATAATCATTAATCATCGGATCACCCAATGCATCATCTTTGTAGCTGAATTCTAACGTAGGGCAAAGTAACTTTCTTCCCTCTTCGATTCCAAGTTTTTTCGCAAAACTTCCGGCAGATACATTACGAATAATAACTTCAAGAGGTACAATTTCAACTTTCTTTACTGCAGTTTCTCTATCACTAAGTTCTTCAACAAAATGTGTAGGCACTCCACTTTTCTCTAGAAGTTTAAAGATATGATTGGACATTTTATTATTTACTACACCTTTGCCAACAATTGTTCCCTTTTTTAAACCATTAAATGCAGTTGCATCATCTTTATAATCAACGATATAGATATCTTCATTCTCAGTTTTGTAAACTTTTTTGGCTTTTCCTTCATAAAGCATGTCTAATTTTTCCATATTCGCTCCTATCTGCGTGTGTGTTACGCTTACATTAAGACTACATGATTAAGTTACGGATAAAACTAATTTCAACTCTATTATATCGAACATGCCAAAATACGCAACCGTTTTTTTTATAATATTTACTTCATTAGTATATAAGCAATGTTAATTTTGTTGCTTCACTATTAATTAATTCTAATGATTTACACCAATAAACCGAATTTCTTTGTTATACATGAATAGTGCTGATTCTATATTGATTTGGCTGCCTTACTTTTGAATAGCATATGCATCTACAAATGCTGCAATACATCTTCTGTATAAGCCCTTAAAATTTCTCCTACACTCCAGGCCTGGCTGTAACATCCCCTGCTGGTACAGGCAAATTCACCGTCAAATATTTCTGCAATTCCATTTAAACATCCGTCTTCCATATGATCCCCAAAGTACTCACACATTTCCTTTGCCTGCATAACTGCATCATGACTATAATCGTTTACTTTGCAGAATGCAGTAATAAAGGCCCCGGAAAGGTAAGCCCAGGTAGTACCCATATGGTAAGCTCCGTCACGATTGATTAATTTACCAATATAATAAGGCTTATATTCTTTATCTTCATAGGATAAAGAACGAAGTCCGTATGGAGTGTAAAGCTGTTCTCTTACAACCTCAACTATATTTTTTTCTTTTTCTCTGTCAAGCATGGTAAATGGAAGGGATACTGCAAATATCTGGTTCGGGCGAATCCTGTCATCATATACTTCGTTTTGTTCCCCATCACCGGATCCTTTTGTCTCGTTTGTCTCTTTTGTCTCTTTTGTCTCTTTTGTCTCGTTTGACTCTTTTGAAATCACATCATACAGGCAGCCTTTTTCTTCATTCCAGAACTTATTCTGAAAGGATTCCTTTACCTTTGTTGCCAAATCCAAATAATAACTGCCATCTTCCCCATAATACTCTGACAGCCAGTGCATAATTCTTAATGCATTATACCATAAGGCATTGATTTCTACCGCTTTTCCGTGTCTTGGAGTCACTACCCAGTCTCCAACTCTTACATCCATCCAGGTAAGCTGATCCAGATTGCTGCCTCCTTGAATCAGGTAGTCTTCATCCATTCCAATGCCGTAATGGGTTCCCTTTTCATAGGCCACCATAATTTCTTTCAGGCTGGGATAAATCTTATCCTTAACAAATTGGTAATCATTTTCCGTGTCTGCATATTGTAGAAATTTATAAACAGAATAAAAATACCACAGTGAGGCATCAATGGTATTATACATAGGCTCTTCCTCTGCACTGCCAGGAAATACATTAGGTATCATGCCATCTTTTACATACCTTGAGAAAGACTCCAGAATATCTCTGGCATCCCCTAACCTTCCCGTACACAGGGTAAGTCCCTGCAAAGCTATCATGGTGTCTCTGCCCCAGTCCGTAAACCAGGGATATCCCGCCATAATCGTTTTTAATCCGGTGGACTCCCGTTCTACAATAAATGCATCTGCTGCCCAGGCAAGGCGTTTCGCCAGCATATCCTTATAAGGAATATGGTCCATCAGTTGATAAATTCGTCTTTTGTATTCCCTTAAAATCGTAAATCCATCTTTAAAATTAGTATTCTCTGTTACTTTTGATGTTTTAGGTTCTCCATTTGCAATATCAATCCCTTGATTATTCCCATTTCCCGTTGCTATTGGCCCTTTAGCATTTACATTACAGGTAAGATAGAATGTTTTATATTCGCCTCGATTTACTGGTACATGTATTTCATAAGGGGTATAGTGATGATCTACTCCAAGGAAGCCAGTACGGACATCCATTTTATATACTTCGTTTTCCTCCACCAGGTAATTTGGTGTTGCCATAGAAACCGGTTTTAAGCTGCGGTCAAAATACTTGCCTTCCGAAGACATGAATTCAATTCGAATGTCGGGATAGTCTTCCGGTGTTAATATCAGACTTCCGCCTTTCGCTTCTTCTAAAAGCTCCGTCTTAAACTTTAGCTGGCTTTTCTCAACCACTTCACCAAAAGGTCTGTAATTAAAGCATGGGGTGATATTAACACTGGATTCTTTTCTACCTCCCCATATCTCATAGCATATGACAGCTTTATTTTTACCATATTCTAAAGCAACAGACTTTTTAATACGAATTCCTTCCACCTCATAGGTATAGGTTGGGACTACATCCAGTTCAAATCGGTTTAAATATTTCTGACCTTCCCGGTTCATCCCAATGTAGGACTGGGCAGCCAAGTCATACTCCTTATCTCCGATACAGACTGCTTCCTGGGTTTTAGCTAACACCAGCATTCTATCCACAGGAGGGTGCAGGGATGCAATTAAATATCCACTAAAAATCCGGTTATTTGCACCTATTACCGTTTGACCCGCAAAACCACCAATTCCATTGGTTAACAACCATTCTTTCTCTAATCCCTCTTCAAATGTCCTAAACTCGCTTCTTCCAACTGTATATCTGATACTCATACTCTCTACGGCCCCCTTATGGAATTATTACTTATAATAATGTTGCCATTTTATTAATTATCAAAATTATCGGTTACCCTATCTATTTTATTTCCTAAACATATCCAGTAAATCTCTATTTGCTCTTTTCCATAATTTCCTGTAATTCATCTATGGTAAATTCATAGTTGGTATTGCAAAAATGACAATTCACTTCAATTGGTTTATCGTCCTTTATGATATCCTGTAACTCGCTCTTCCCTATGCTGATAATTGCTTTCTCCACTCGTTCCTTAGAACAGTTACAATAAAACTGGGTAGGAACTGTATCAAGAATATCAAGTCCAAAGTCACCTAATACATGCTCTAATATCATTTCCGGAGTCATATCTCGATCTAATAATTCGGTAATTGATACTATCTCACTTATCTTTTTCTCCAGTTTATCAATTACCTCTTCCTCTGCAAATGGCATAAGCTGAATAATAAATCCGCCTGCCCGCTTTACGGTATTATCTTTGTTCATTAATACTCCAAGGGCTACGGAAGAAGGAACCTGCTCTGAACTAGCGAAATAATAAGTAATATCTTCTGCAATTTCTCCTGAAACTAATTCCGTTTGTCCCACATAAGGCTCTTTTAACCCCATATCTTTAATTACTTTTAAAATACCAAGATCCAGTGCCTTACCTACATCTAACTTTCCCTTATCGCTAGGTGGAAGCATAACTTCCGGATGGTAAACATAGCCTTTTACATTGGCCTTTGCATCTGCGGTTACTGTTAAACCTTTGATTGGACCGCTGCAATTTATCTGAAGGGTTAGCAAATCATTATCCCCCTTCATCATACTTCCCATCATTGCCCCTGCTGTCATTAATCTTCCTAACGCTGCCGTTGCCACTGGACTTGTATTATGGGCACTTCGTGCATATTCTACTAAATCCCTGGTAGTCGCTGCAAAGGCTCTGATCTGGTTGTCTGCCGCAGTTGCTCTTACTATATAATCACTCATACTTGCTCCTTTACTTTTCACTATACCATTTATTTGTCTGATATTTTTCTCTCGCCAGAAAATATACTCTTTCACTCTTCTCATGGGGAGCATTATGGGTAAATGCGTCATAGACTGTAATAAACTCCATGCCAGCATCTTCTAGCAGATGTTTTACGGTATTGACGGAATATGCTTTCTGATAATGGGTCTCCTGATATCTTTCATAAAGTTCAGGTGAGTCATCCTCCATATCCAGGCCGTCTTCCTCTTCTAAATCGCCGTATTCCCCTATATCATCTTCCATATCCGATTCTACAATTCCAGCTACCTTGTCCTCTTCTATAGCATCATCGTATTCTGCTTCATCGTTTTCTACTCCGCCGTATTCTGTTTCTTCTTCTAGTTTTACAAAGATGGTGACATCATATTCATTAAGTCCACTTTCTTCATCATAATAATTATCCCAAATAAAACTACAATTATCTCTATTTTCAGCGATGGTATGATCCCCTAAAATGTATTTATATTTATATTCTGTATTCATATCAAAAATGAAGATTCCGCCAGGATCCAGATAATTATTCGCCAGTCTAAATACCGTAAGCAGATCTTCCTCAGACGTAATATAATTCATGCTATCACAAATGCTTACAACAGCACTCACTGTACCGTAGAGTTCAAAACTTCGCATATCCTGCCTAAGATACAGGATGCCACTTCTCTCCTGTAAATTGAAAGAGCTTTGATCTATCTCTTCATTTTGACCTATCTCTTCATTTTGATCTATCTCTTCATTTTGATCTGTCTCTTCATTTTTATCCAATAATTCCTCTGTTATTTCGTATTCCTTAAATCTTGCTATTTCAAGCATTTCTTCGGAATTATCAATGCCAATCATATCATAGCCTTTATCCGCCATCCGCCTTGTAATGCTGCCAGTTCCACAGCCTAATTCCAGAACCAGCCCACCTGTAACACCATATTCCTCTAAGAGACCTGCCAAATATTCTGCCCATGCATCATAAGGAACATTATCCATAAAGATATCATAAACCTGCGCAAATCCTGTATATGCCTGCATTTAAAGTCTCCTTTCCAAAATTTAATATCTTAGGCGGTTCACCACCTCTAAGTATTGCATTGGACCTCCAAATAAATCCAGTGCACTTCCAATAGTTACATCCAATCTATTTTTACCTAGTTTTTTTAGATTTTCTAAATCCTCAAAGTTACCTACACCACCGGCATAAGTAATCGGTATCCCTTTCCATTCTCCCAAAAAAGCTGCAAGCCCCTCTTCAATTCCAGAAGCCCTGCCTTCCACATCCACGGCGTGTACTAAAAACTCACTACAATACTGTGACAGGCTGTCCAGGGTGTCTTTATTTATTTTTACATTAGTAAACTTCTGCCAACGGTCCGTTACGATGTAATACTCACCGTCTTTTCTTCTACAGCTTAAATCCAGAACCAGCTTGTCCTTACCAATGACTCGTACTAAGCGTTCCAGATTATCATAATGGATTCTTCCATCTTTAAATACAAAGGAGGTCACAATGACATGGGTTGCACCAAGATTCAGAAAATACTCTGCATTCTGATCAGTGATTCCCCCACCTATCTGTAGTCCTTTAGGATAAGCTGCCAATGCACTTTCTGCCTGCATGCAATCCGCTTTATAATATTCACTGTCACTGGAGTTTAATAAGATAATATGTCCACCTTTTAAATTATCCTTTTTATAGATGGAAGCATAATATGCTGCATCCTGTTCTGAAACAAAATTTTCTTTTGCCTGATTCTCTTGATCTAATAGGCTGCCGCCAACGATCTGTTTAACTTTTCCATTGTGTATATCAATACAAGGTCGAAATCTCATAGATTACTCCTATTCTATTCATAGATTGGTCTTCTCTGCCAAAAATATTTCAATTAATATTACCATAATACAATATATTTCGCAAGGAGATGGTAGGCTGTACGGTTCTTATATGAAAATGAAAACGGCATAGTCTATAAATATTGCATTAAGTGGATTATGTCGTTTCTAAGTAATATATCCCCATGGAAATAATAGTTGTTTTATACCATTTTAAAGATTATAATAGGAATATAATAAAATTTCAGAACATTTAACCCTACTTTATACAAATCACTATGGTAAAGATAGCAAGTAAGGGCTTCTTAACCTGTCATTTCTATTAATTATTTTAAACAAGTCTGGAGGATACGACATGAGAAAATTGTTGATTTTATTATGTGCTTTTATAATAATTATACTTTTTGTGGTTTTTCAAAACCAAGAAAATGAAACTCCCACCTTGGAACTATCGCGTATTAGTACTTCAGATATTAATAACGATGTCGTCTTGTCAATCAAAGAGAATTCCATTACTTCAGAAACACAAGAATTAAACTTGGTTTACGAAAACAAATCAAAAGAAGAATATATCTATGGTGGAGTTGATTTTTTAGAAATGAAAGCAGATGGTAAATGGTATTCATTAGCTCCAAAAGAAAACGTACAATGGAATATGCTTGCATACACTCTTCCACCTGAAAGTATTAAAGAATCTATCTTTTCTATCAAAGCATATTATGGTGACTTGACTAAGGGAAAATACAGAATAGTAAAGACATTAAGTCAATCTGACAATAAAAATAAAGAAACTTACGTTATTGCAGAATTTATAATCAAATAGGATTTGAAGGTCAAAAGCCAATTTTTTGTTATTCGATGAATAGCACTGTATATATATTCATTTGGCTGCCTTACCCTCAAATCCAAATAGTAATCTAAATGGATTATTCCTATACTTATTATATAACAAAAAGGAGTATATGTTGGTTTTCTATAATTATTTAACTTGCCTGACAAAAACCAGTTTTTCTAACTGAAATAATGACACGTACCTAAATTCATTATTTATTAAGGCTTTTGTCAGTCAAATCATGATATAGTGTTAGTCTATAATTTCAGTTGTATTAATGCCTTCATCTAAAACTTCCTGGAATACCTCTGTCGCAATGGTTTCCATATCAGGATACAGGGATAATTTTGTGATACCATAATGTCTTAGTTGTGTTTGAATATTAGAAAAACTCTCCCAGGCTATATTGATTTTCTGTAAATAATACGTAGCATCCTCGAAAAGATTCAGTGCGGTTAAGGTCTTAACTCTTGGGAAAACGGTAAATGTTCCTCTTTGTGCTACAATTCTGGTAGTATTTAAGGGTCCGATTGCTGCAGCCGGTTTCTGTGTATTTAAGATATCACTTTCCGGTCCAAAAAATAAATTAAATGTAGGTTCTTCCACGCTTGGTATATAACCAGGTTTTAGAAAACTATGAAATGAAAACTCTTCATTTAAACGAACCGGATTCAGAATCCATACTGCCGCATCTACCCCTTTTGTAAGGGAAGAATCTTCTGCATCTGTTGCAAAAAACAACCCGGTTAATGCATCTTTGCTCCAGTCAAGGATACGAGCCGGCAAACCATAATGCCTTAACATAAACAGCCAGCTCCAGTAAGAAGTCAGGTCTGCATTTAGCGGAAAGGCTGGCATCCTTTCAACAAAGGGGGTAGCCAAAGACTTAAACTTTGATAAAAATGCTGTTTCAAACAGAGGGTTTAACTGTAACCCCTGCCTTCTTCTCGTAATGGTAGGAAGTAAATCAAAACTGTGCTGTGCCTGCCCCCGGTACCATAACCCGCAATCTCCCCCCTGGCTGATATTACATATTGTATTAAATATATCATCCACTGCATCCAGATATTCGGAAACTGAACTCACCCTAAGATTATCCTTCTCCATATTACCTCCTCCTTCCATAGTGATACACCTATATCATATGTCGAAATTCGGTATATTGTGTCAGGAGTATTACTCCTATTCTAACGCATTAATCCAATATTCTCATAATATCCTGGAACCTATTAACTACCCTGTATATCTCAACATATTCATTTCCCAATTTATACAGCACCACGTAGTTATTCCACACAACATATTTATAATCCGTTCTAAAGCTAACTCGCTTAGCCAAGTCAGCACCCATACTTGGAAACTGCTGTATATATTCAAACTGACTATAAATCTCTTGTACCGTCTTTAGAGCCATTTCAGGATTATCTTCCGCAATAAATTCCTTTATATTTTTCAAATCAACACTAACCAATGGATTAATTCGTAGTTTCTTCATAATTTATTCTCCTACGTTTGCCTTTATTTCATCTATGGTCAACCAACCATTCCCGTCCTTTACTGCTTCTTCCGCTTCTTGTAGCATCAGCAGTAACTTTTTCTCTGCTTTCTCACGCTCATAGTCTTCAATATCCATTACTACAAAGCGTCCCCTACCGTTCTTAGTCAAGAAAACAGGCTGCCCTATCTGACAATTCTTTAAGACTTCGTTATAATTTCTTAAATCTGAAACAGGTAATATATTTGACATAAAATCATCTTCCTTTCAAAATAAATCTTTATATTCTTTATTTATATTATACAGAACTGCGCTGTAAAATTCAACGTAATATTTTACAGCTATTCAAAAATAATATTTAGTTTTGAAAAAATACCAAGTGCACCCAAGAATTCCTCACCAATATAAGAAAACCTTAAGTGTACCTGGTACCAAATTTAGTTATCGTAGCAATATTTTATTTCCCTTCCATTGAAATATTACCGTACACAAAGCAGAAACTAACGGTGTGGTGGCGATAATGCCTACGGATCCTGCAATTCCCTGTATTATTTCAATTGCCATCATATCGCTGTTTAATATCTGAATCATAGGATACTCATATACCTGAAATAAAATCAATATATTAAAGGCTGAACCCACAAAGGCAAGGATTAGGGTATTTGCCATGGTTCCCATGGCATCCCGACCGATATTCATTCCAGAGCGGAATATCTGCTTTTGGGATAGGTTGGGATTTTGCTCATAAACCTCATGTAAGGCAGATACAATGGACATGGAGGTATCCATTAATGCTCCAAGTGCTGAAATCAGTATACCACTAAGCAGCAACCCACTGATTTGCATTGGCGAATCAGAAGCCCTTAATACCAGTTCTTCTGCTTCTGCCATATTAAATCCATTCATTGGAGTCACTTTCGTTATCATCCACCCAAATATTCCAGCAGCTATGACCCCACCAACGCATCCTAAAAGTGCGCAGAGTGTCTTTTTTGTATATCCGGTTAATATTAACAATGCACCTGCACTGGTATAGGCAGCAATTACTATGGTCCCCAAAACCGGAGATACTCCTTTTAGAACCAGTGGAATTAAGATAAACCAAAGATTCAGTAAAGTAAACAGTAGTCCAACCAATGCTCTTGTTCCCTGCTTTCCACCTACCATTATCATAAGA
>JAQZAX010000069.1 GCA_029239455.1 Anaerocolumna sp. | reverse complement strand
GTTATATCTTTTTGTTATCTTTTTAAAGCTTTTATAGAAAATGTATCCAACCCCAGCAGAGAAAACAAAAAACAGTAAAATTTTCAACAGTACAAGGCCCACATTGACGGAAGTATCTGCTAAACTAGTAATAACTGTCAATGCTATAATTCCAAGGATATCATCAATAATTGCGGCTCCAAGAATTGCATTCCCCACATTGGATTTGAGCTTTCCAATCTCTTTTAATGTTTCAACCGTTATGCTGACTGAAGTAGCTGTTAATATTACACCGATAAAAAGGTTTTGTAAGAATATATTTGTATTGGCATCAGAATTTATGATTTCTGGTCTATTAAATATATATGCCACAGCAAACCCTCCAATTAAAGGGACAATTACACCAAGCACCGCAATGATAAAAGATGCTTTTCCGGTTTTTTTAAATTCGCTTATATCTGTTTCAAGACCCGCTGCAAACATTAATACAATAACTCCAATTTCAGACATGGAGATAATAAATTCCGTTTCCTGCAAAATATTAAAGCAAGCAGGTCCCAAAATCAACCCTGCTAATAATGCGCCCACTACCTGAGGCATTTTGAATTTTTTAGTTATTAGGCCAAATACTTTGGTACTTAGTAAAATCAAAGCCAGGTCCATTAAAAATTTGTATGATTCCATATTAACTTCCTCTCTTTTTCTGTCTATCCTTTATGTCTATCCATGTAATGGATTCGGGCAGTCAAAAGCCCACCTGAGGTATATTAATACATTTTACTCATAATAGCAATCCTAAATTTAACTAGTTTTAATGCATCATGAAACCATACTATTGTGCAAAATATAATCTTTCATAACCTCAATACACCTGTCATGTCCGATGCGCTCACTATTTAAAGCCATATCATAATTGGTTAAATCATTCCACTCTCTTCCACCTGAATAGTATCGGTAATAATCCGCCCGGTACTTGTCTGTTTTTGCTATCAGTCTGCCAGCATCCTCATTCGATACTCCCATTCGATTTACAATACGTTTTATACAATATTCTGTTGATGCATTGATATAAAAGCTAATACAATTGTCGTAATCTTTTAATATGTAATCTGCGCATTTTCCCACTATGACACAAGATTCTGTATTGGCTAGATTCTCTATGATTTGCTTTTGGTATTCAAATAATCTGTCATTGGAAGTAAACCCATTTTCCACAGATATGGGACTCATTAATCGTGGTAATTTACGAAAAAAATTTGAAATATAACTTCCTTGTAATCTTTCGTCTGCTTCCACAAATAGTGATTCATCCTCGCCACTTAACTGGGAGGCATAGGTTAAGATTCTATTTTCATAACATGGAATCCCTAGTTCATCTGCAACGGCTTGTGCAATAACTTTACCTCCACTGCCAAATCCTCTGGCTATTGTTATAATAACTTTCTTTTCCATGGTCCACCTCATTTCAATTATTTGCTTCTTCCTAATTCTTCTATAGGTCTTGGCTTTATTTCTTTCGGAATCGGCATATATACTTCCCCTTGCATTCTTTCCTTGTATTCTTCCTTCGCCTGTTTTATAACATCTGGGGATGTCAGTAAATAAATAATGGTTTCAGCAAGTACTTTTCCTGCGTATCTCATGGCCTTATGTGCCATGCTTCCTTTTCCCTGGGATACAATTTGCCAGGAATGGCCACCACTATTAGGCGCCCAGGTAGACGTTTCGATTTGAGCCGTCGGACATTGCCAGCTGACATCTCCAACGTCAGTAGAGCCTCCCATTAGAGGAGGAGTTAACTTTTTCTCATAAGGAATCACAAAATCATAAAAATCATCCAATTTTCTTTGTTGTAAAAATTGACTATTCTCTTGTTGATTCATTCTGGAAATATGTGTCTCAAGCACTGCTCTTTCTGTACGGGAAGCTGTTAGTGTATATTTTCTTGCCAATTCCCTCTCTTCCTTTGTGTAAACCGGCATGGGAACTTTCTGAAAGCTGCGCAAAAGTGAAGCTTCTAATACATGATTAGGAATTAAGTTTGAGCAGGATTTGATGATTTCGTATTCCACCTTCGTTTCTGTGGCAAGTGCCATTCCTTGGGCTATCTTATTTACGCGTTCCAATAGTTCTTGAACCTGCTTTACCTTTGGAGCACGTATCAGATATAGAACTTCCCCATAAGATTGCACAACATTGGGAGAAAACCCACCAGAATTTACAATTGCATAATGTATTCTTGCCTGGTCAATTATGTGCTCTCTTAAAAAGTTACATCCAACATTCATTAATTCTACTGCATCTAAGGCACTTCTGCCATTTTGGGGATTTCCTGCAGCATGTGCACTTACACCTGAAAACTTATATAATACTTGAATGTTAGCTAAGGAAGTATCTTGTATCACTTCATTTACTTCTGCCGGGTGCCAGGATAATGCAAGATCCAAGTCTAAAAAAGCTCCTTCTCTAGCCATAAAAGCTTTTCCCGACCCACCTTCTTCACCAGGACAACCATAATAAATTATGGTGCCAGGTGCACCAGATTCAAGATATTTCTTTACCGCCAGTGCTGCTGCGATACCTCCTACCCCTAATAAATTGTGCCCGCAGCCATGACCGTTACTCAGGCCTTCCACTTTTTCTTTCCATAGGCAATCACTTTTCTGGCTTAATTCGGCTAGGGCATCATATTCTCCAAGTATACCAATAACTGGCTTTCCATTACCATATTTTGCAGTAAATGCGGTCTCAACACCATATGCCGGTGAAGTAACTTCAAAACCCTCTTTGCATAAAAAGTCAATCAGAATTTTAACAGATTCTGTTTCTGAAAAAGCTGTTTCTGGATGATCCCAGATCTGATCTGATAAATCATCTAATTCCTTTGACTTTTGTTCAATTATATCAAGAAAATCTCTATACATAATCTTTCTCGCCTCTGTACTTTCTTTATTCAAAATAGGACATAATCAGTTCAAATGCGATGTGGTAGCCAGTCTCCAGACTGCTTTCCTCAATCCACTCTTCTCTGGTATGGGCACCTCCGCCTGACACTGCGCCCAGGCATAGAGATGGAATTCCCATGGAAAGTGGTATATTGCAATCTGTGGATCCAGGCTCGCAAGTTGGTTGCTTTCCATAATATTTCTCTACAATCCTGTTTGCTTTTAGAACCAGTTCTTCTTGCTTTGTTTCATCCACTTCGCCATTACACGGTCTTTCTCCTACAATTTCTACATTTACGGTAATACCCTTTGCTCTATAATAAGCAATCACTGCCTCAAGATGGTTGTCCATAAAGGCAAGATCTTCCCTGGAATCCGAACGGAATTCATATAACATTTCTGCTTGCTGAGCAATGGTATTGACGCTGGTTCCGCCTTTTATGCTCCCTACATTGTAGGAAGTTCTCCTTCCTGTGCAAGGAGGTGTAATTGTATATAAACTGGTAATCATAGAAGATAAATAGGCAATGGCATTACGATTACCAAAAGCACCATAAGAATGACCACCTTCTGTCTTCATTTCAATACGCACTCTTTTTGAACCAACCGCATCCGCACACATTCCACTCATATAGCCATCAAAAGAAATGAATTCTTTTATTCTTTTACCAAAATCCTTACATATTTGTTTACTTCCTTTCAGATTTCCCAGTCCTTCTTCCCCTGAATTAGCAACGATAAGTACTCCTACAGAAGAAGGGAGCAGATTATTTTCTGCTATGTATCTGGCTACAAAAAGAAGTGCACTTAGATTTGCAGTATCATCGCCAATACCTGGAGCCAGTATTTTCCCATCTTTTTGCAGGACTGGTATCCCATCGGTATCTGGAAATACAGTATCCATATGTGCCATAATAACTACAATAGGATTCTCCTTAGTACATCCAATTGGATATATTACATTAAGCGCTTCATCAATATATACCCCTTTGGCACCGTAATGTTCCAACCAGTTTTTGCAGTACCTGGCCCTTTTCTCCTCCTGATTGGAAGGAGCCGGAATCGATGCTAATTCTAATAACATCTGTTTCATCTCAAATTTGTTTTTTTCTATATAATCCTTATATTCAATCACAAATCTATTCCTTTCCTATTGATTCATGTAACTATGTTCAATTTCATCTCATGATAATTTTCCGAATTCTAAAATTCTAAACATGCCACCTTATGCCCTGGTATAACTTCCTTAAGCTTTGGTGTTTCTATAAAACATTTTTCTTTTGCATATGGACATCTGGTATGAAAAACGCAGCCAGATGGAGGATTGATTGGAGATGGCAATTCGCCTTTTAATACAATTGATTCCTTCTTCTTATGTACATCTGTATTAGGCACTGCAGAAAGCAATGCTTTGGTATAAGGATGCAATGTATTCTGAAATAATTCCATTGTTTCTGCTTCTTCTACTAAATGCCCCAGATACATTACTCCGATTCTATCAGAAATATACTTAACAACACTCATGTCATGAGCGATAAAGACATAACTTATTTTTTCAGACTTTTGTAATTCTTTCAGCAGGTTAATTACCTGTGCCTGGATGGAAACGTCCAAAGCAGAAACCGGTTCATCACATACAATGATTTCTGGCTGTAATATCAGTGCCCTTGCCAGTCCAATTCTTTGACGTTGACCACCGGAGAATTCATGAGGATAACGATAAAAATGTTCCGGTCTTAATCCCACCTTATGCAAGACAATCATGGCTCGTTCCATTCGTTCCTCTTTTTCTTTTACACCATGAATTTTCAATACCTCCATTAAAATATCTCCAATTCGTTTACGAGGGTTAAGGGAGGTATAGGGATCTTGAAATACCATTTGCACATTCTTTCTATAATCTCTCATTTCTTTCATGGATTTATGGGTAATATCAGTGCCCTGAAGTTTTACTTTACCATCCGTTGGTTCTAACAGCCTGATTAAAGTTCTTCCCAAGGTACTTTTACCACATCCTGATTCTCCTACTAATCCATAAATTTCACCTTCATATAAGGTTAAACTGACTCCATCCACTGCTTTTACGTACTGGGGAGTTTTACTAAATCCATTTTTTATTTCAAAATAGGTACATACCTCTTCTGCTTTTAAAACAATGTTTCTTTCTTTCGTTACTAATTCATTTTCATGCATACCTTATTCCCCCCCCTTCTAAATATCGAAAGCATCGTACCTTTTGGGTTTCTGACACGGGTATCAGATCAGGCATTTGGGTGTTACAACGTTCTTTTGCATATGGGCAGCGTTTGGCAAATCGACATCCAGTTGGAATCTGACTAAGTAAAGGTACTGTTCCCTTAATTGTATATAATTCTTTATTTCGATCACCCTCTAACCTTGGGATGGATTGAATTAATCCCAGGGTATAAGGATGCTTCGGATTATCAAAGATATCTTCTACATTGGCTTCTTCCACAATCTGCCCCAGATACATAACAACCACTCTGCTGCATGTCTCAGCTACAACACCAAGGTCGTGGGTAATGAGGATAACTCCCATGTCCAGCTGCTGATTCAATTGAACAATCAGATCCATAATTTGTGCTTGTATAGTTACATCTAAAGCAGTCGTAGGTTCATCCGCAATCAATAATCTGGGTTTGCAGGCTAATGAGATTGCAATCATGACTCTCTGCCTCATACCTCCGGAAAGTTCATGGGGGTATTGCTTTACTCTTCTTTCGGGTGCTGGGATTCCTACCAGACTTAACATCTCAATGGCCATCTTATTCGCTTGCTTTTTCGATACTTTTTGATGGATTCGTATGGCTTCCCTTATTTGATATCCTACTGTAAATACTGGATTAAGTGAACTTAGGGCATCCTGAAATACCATAGATATTCTGCGACCTCTAATATCCTGCATCTTTTTATAAGGTATTTGTAAAATATCTTCTCCTTCCAGTAATACTTTTCCTTCATATACCGCAGTATATTTTTCATCGTAAAGTCTTAGTATTGTCTGGGAAGTTACACTTTTTCCACATCCTGATTCACCGACTACCCCTAATATTTCACCCTTATGTACATCAAATGAAACACCGTCTATGGCTTTTAATAAACCTCGTTCTGTTCTAAAGCTGGTACTTAAGTTTTGTAATTCAATTATTTTTTCACTCATGAGCATAACCCTCTCTCTAATTTGTTAATGGATCCAGTAAATCTCTAATACCATCTCCTAAAAGATTAAGCCCTAAAACAGATATTGCAGTAAAAAGACCTGGATAAATAATGAGCCACCATGCATTATAGATATGTGAACGTCCAATATTTAAAATGCTTCCCCAGCTTGGTACACCGGCTGGTACACCAGCCCCCAGGAAACTAAGTGCGGCCTCTGTAATAATAGAAGATGCAAATACAAAAGTCATCTGGACAATCACCGGTGATAATGTATTAGGAGCAATATGAATCCATAAGATACGGGATGGTTTTGCACCGATGGCATGCATTGCTTCTATATAGGTCTGTTCTCTTACAACAAAGGCAGAAGAACGTGCAACACGGGCAATATTAGGGATATTAACTAATGCCAGGGATATGATTACGTTTTTAATGGAAGCTCCAAGCACTGCCATTAAGCAGATTGCCAGTAAAGTGGAGGTAATTGATTTTAATCCATCGCAGATTCTCATAAAAATATTATCTAATATTTTGTTATAACTGGAGTAGATTCCAATAATCATACCAAGTACTCCTGAAATCAGACTTACAGAGAAACCAACAAACAAAGAAACCCGTGTTCCATAGATAACTCTGCTATATACATCACGCCCTATGTCATCTGTTCCAAACCAATGTTTTGTACTTGGTGGTTTTAAACGATTAGCTACATCCATATCCGCTGGGTTGATTGTTGCAATCATCGGTGCTAAAATAGCTATTAATATCATAATTACAACGATTACAAGACCTATAACAGATAATTTATTTTTTAAAAAAGCATTTATCCTAATTTGCCTCTGTTCTTTCTGTAATTTTTTACGTATGGATGATAACTCACTTCTATTTTCCAGGAAATTATCTAAATTATTTTTTGTGTCCATATAATACCTCCCATTATTGTACTCGAATGCGCGGGTCCACAAAGCTATATGCAATATCAGTGATTAAGTTAATAAACACATTGATAAATGCAATAAGAAGAACAATCCCCTGTATTACTTCATAATCTCGACGTCCAATGGAACTTACGATTAAGCTTCCAAGCCCTGGTATACCAAATACTGTTTCCACTACCGCAGCACCTGATAAAGCACCAATAATACTCTGTCCAATGACTGTTAATATGGATACTAATGCATTTTTAAATGCATGTATCCCGATTAAAGCGCCTTCCTTTACCCCTTTGGCTTTTGCCATTTTGATATAATCACTGCCTAGCACTTCTAACATAGAGGCTCTAGTCATTCTCATCATTAACGCTGCATACATAAATCCAAGGGCTATGGCAGGCAAAGTAAGGGATCTTATATGTTCTATGGCACCAGCAGACCATGGTGCATATCCGGAAACAGGGAATATCCTGAATTTCACAGAAAAAAGCATCATTAAGCCTAACCCTAACAAAAAGCTTGGCACTGATATTCCACATAACGCAATTACTGAAACTATTTGATCTGTTAGCTTTCCTCTTTTTCTTGCAGCCACCATTCCAAGTGGTAGGGAAACAAACAAGCTGATTATCATTGCAAAAGCTGCTAAATTAATGGTAGGAAGAAAATGTCCCTTTAAAACACTTGCAACAGGTGCATTACTTACTACTGAGTTACCTAAATCACCATGAAAAACATCAACTATCCAATTCACATATTGTACTGGAATAGGGTCATTCAATCCCATTGCTTCACGTAATGCCAAAATATCTTCTTGTGTCGCATCACTTCCAAGTATTGCCACTGCAGGGTCTCCTGGTGTTAAGTGAACAAGAGAAAAGATAACAACTGAAACTACCAGCAAAATAGGTATCACCGCAAGAATTCTCTTTATAATATACTTTTTCACATTAACCTCATTTCTACATTTCTCTGATTTTTATAAATCAAGGGAATCTGAGAATATGATCAGATCCCCTGTGTTTCAACTTGCTATTTTATATTTCTGCTTTTAATTATTGCGGAATATATGCATCCCAGAAATATACACCATTGCCAAAGCTAAGACCACTGACAGCCTCGCTGTATCCATAGCCGGTACCGTAATGTCCTGCATTGATACAAGGTAAATACTCCCATGAATATTGCTGTAATGCAACCCAGGCTTCATATGCCTGCTCTTTTGTTGTTGACTGGTTAAAGGCTGCTAACTTCTCAGCCATAGTATCATCTACCGTCCAACCAGGATATTCCGGTCCATAATAGGCTTTTAGGGAAGGTACAGGAACTGATGCAAAGCTTGTTATGTAAAGATCAAATACCGTTTTATCTTCTCTTAAGGTAGTAAATGTAGCCCAATCAACTGTTTCGACTTCAACTGTCATACCGATAGCTTCTAACTCAGCTTTTAGTACTAGTGCAATATTATCATAGTGATTTAAGGTAGGAGCTAAAATTTTAAAGGTTTCCCCATTATATCCTGCAGTTTCCAGATATTCTTTAGCTTTCGCCTCATCTTTTATATTGTAATACTCACTTCCTGCATCTGTTAACCAGAAAGCATTACTTTCATCCATATAACAAGAACCTAAATCATAATAATCTCCAAAGGCAGACATCATCAGATCATCACTATTGGCAACAGCGTTAACTGCGTGGCGAATATTAATATCCTGTGCAATGCTTTCCTCTGATTTATTAAATACTAGAGCAATGGTTCCTGCTTGTTCTGAAGCAACCTCTAATCCTGTAGATCCCTCTACAATTTTACTATTTTCTGAATCTAAGGATAAAATTACATCGTATTGACCCGTCTGTAATCCTGCTACTCTGGTTGCAGCTTCAGGAACATACCAGAACTTTAACTGTTTTGTATAAGCATGCTTATAACCAGCCCATCCATCCATTATTTCTTCTGTAGTACCTTCTAAATAATATGGTACATAATCATCAAATTTTTCAAAGGTAATATATTGTCCTTGTACCCACTCTACAAATTTATATGGTCCTGTACCTATATACTCTTTTAAATACCCATTTTCATCTTCATTTTCACAGATTGATTTGGTAGTTACAATTGCAGGTTGTGCAGCTCCTGCCATCATATCCACTAAAGTTAAGGCAGCACTGTCACATACTATTTTTACAGTATAATCATCTACCTTTTCAAATCTACCATTTCCAACCAGATCCTTTGCTGTTGAAAAAGCTTCGATCCATCGATTCATGGAAGCTACTACATCATCTGCTTTTAATTCAGTTCCATCATGAAATAGCACCCCTTCACGAAGATTAAACGTAAATGTAGTTGCATCTTCTGACATTTCCCAGGAACTACATAATTCAGGAACCACTTCAGCGTTTCCATTCAGGGTAACTAATTTCTCCCAAACTGTGCCGCTAAATAATTGCCTTGCAACAAGTGTGGTTGTTTTGTGTACATCATAGTTTGCACCTTCCTGTGAAACAGCTATGTTCATGATTTCCTTTACATTTGCCTTATCCACAGCAGCCGCTTCTGTTTCATTTGATGGTAAATTGTATTCTGCTTTGCTTTCTGCTGTTGTTTCACCCGTTGTTGGTTCAGATTTGCTGTTACAAGCAGTTAACCCAAGTATCATAGTTGCGCTTAATAATATTGTAGTTAACCATTTTGCAGTTCTTTTTTTCATAAAATTTCCTCCTTCATTCCATACGATTGTGTTATTCATAGTTTTATTCTTAATATTAAATGTGTTGAAATTAACTATTATAGGAAATAAAAAAATGCAAAGGGTAAAAATACACCTTTGCATTTCAGTTTACATCCATATTTAATTTCAACTTTCATTTTGTTGTTAACCATTTAACCATAAAATATAGCTATTGAGAATAATCAAACCATGCGAATGAGTTGAATTTTTATTCAATACGTATTATAATCATTTACAATAGGTTTTAGGTTTAAGGTCAAAAGCCAAATTTTTGTTGTATGATAAATGCCGCATAGATTTTCATTTGGCTGCCTTTCACTTAAAAGGTTTTTAGGCAATTGCGAAACTTCTAAGTTTTCGCTATTTGTGGTATGCTTATACAATTCCGGAGGGGAAGTTAAACGGAAGGAGAATTTCATGACTATTTTACAACTACGCTATGCACTGGAATGTAATAAAATGCGTTCCATTTCTTCTGCAGCTCAGAAACAATTTACAACGACTTCTAATATGAGTAAGTTGATTAAATCACTTGAAGAAGAACTTGGATACCCTATTTTTGTCAGATCACCATATGGACTCATTCCTACAGAAAAAGGGAAATTCTTCTTTACTCATGCCAGCAATATCATTAATGAATATACGACAATAGAACATTTAGAGGATTTATTTGAATCTACCCATTTCACAGTTGCCAGCATCCCTAGTTCCTTTGCCTGTCTTGCATTCAGTGAATTGGCTAAAAGTACAACAAAAAAATCCGGAGTACATATTCAATTTAACACCATGACTTCAACAGAGGCCATTGGAAACCTGAAAAATTCTCTTTGTGATATAGCCATTATTGGCTGTAATACAGAAGATGAAAAACGTATTAACTACCAATTATGCCATCAGGGACTTTTATTAGAAAAAGTTGCCGAACTTCCTGTCGTTGTTTACTTATCAGAAGATCATCCATTGTTGCAGCAATATACTGATCCAAATGACCTTTTAAGGGAAGTGATTCATTATCCATATATTGAGTTTAATAATGAGAGCTTTTTGTCTTCTCATCCTATCTCACCTTATATTAATAAAGATAATGTGATAAAGATAAATGATCGTGTATGGCGCCTTCAAATCCTGCGAGATACCAATGGATTCGCAGCTGGTGCTGATACACCTTCGGATTTGAGAGATTATGGGAATCTTTATAAGTTTTGTATCCCAAACTGCTTTTTTTCCATTTTTATTGCCAGCAATAGTAATCAGATCTGCTCTAATATCGCAACACAATATATTGATATATTAAAAGCAATCATTGGGAAGGAAAACATGTATGTCTCTACCATAAGAGAGTAAGAGTATTATAGCTATTATAATTTTAATGTTAATGAAGGGTGAGTTCCAAAGGAAACTCACCCAAACAGGCTCATTTTCAAATTCATTGACTTGATACTTAAGAAAGCAACCAATCCAAAACGTTAATTCGTTTAATTCCATTATAAGATACTACAGGGTCTTCATCCATAGTAAGCAAGTACTTGGGATTATGGTCCGCAACCCCATTTAATGGTTTTAATTCTCTTTCTAATGTTGCCCTCTCACGAACAGACAAAGACACTTGATAGTATTCTATCCCATTCTCGTTATTTGTAATAAAATCAACTTCTGTTGTACCCATTTTCCCAATATACACTTCATTCCCTCTGCGAAGAAGCTCTAAAAATACTATGTTCTCTAATATGTGTCCCATATCCATTGGTTTTTTTCCTAACAAATAATTACGTAAGCCTATATCCGAAAGGTAGTATTTATCACCAGATGTGAGGTATTGTTTTCCTTTTATATCATATCTGCCTACACGATACATAACATAACTGTCAACTAATGCCTGTACATAACCTTCTACGGTATTTGCAGATATTTTCCTTCCTTCAGAAGTCATCGCACCCGCTATTTTTCTAAATGAACAATTCCCAACATTATCAAACATATACCTGATAACGCTTTCTAGCATTGCTACATCCTGAATTCTTTTTCTCGTAACAACATCCTTCAATACAATAGTATGATAAATGCCTGCTAAATACTCTCTAATTTTTGTTCTTGACTTTAATTCCAATGCTCCAGGGAAGGAACTGTCTACTAAATATTTTTCATATTTTTTTTGTAAATCCAATTGCTCTGGCATGGCAGAAATATATTCCACAGATCTCAAAACTTCTCACCTACATGTAGTTTTCATGTATATACAAAATCCCGCAAACACAAGGCTTACGGGATATAACTTAATATTCATTTGAAAAATTAATTCTTATTTCCCAAGATACATTTTCCTTGTGATTCCATATACAACTACATCACAAACTCCAGTATTATTTCTTCCAGCTTCTATCAATGTACCTTCATATTGTAATCCAGACTTTTGCATAACTTTTCCTGAATTGGGATTGTTAATGTCATGTCTTGCAAAAATTCTGTTACACCCCACTTCTTCAAACAAGAACTTTATTACTGCTTTGAATGCTTCGGACGCAATCCCCTTATACCAATATGATTCTCCAATGCAATATCCTATTTCAACTGCATTAAGGGTTTCATCCATACGAACCACGCCAAAACTTCCAATCGCCTGTTTATTTTCTTTGTACTCAATACACCACTTAATTTTTATTTGTCAACCAGAAATTATGTGTTTTACCTTGAGATTCTGAATCCCAAAGAATCGTATTCAATTGTTCTTAGTATTATTTTGTTCATAGCCCATCATTTCCACTTAAAAAACTTAATTGCAATAAACGAACAAGCAACTGCAATTACAGCCATTATGATTACGGAAAACATTATGTGATCCACTGTTAGTCCAAGCGTTGCGGATTTCAAAATTTTAATTCCCTGTGTAAGTGGCAGAATATCAACTATCCTTTGCATTGCCGTTGGCATTACTTCGTAAGGAAGGGTTGCACCTGAGAAAATCAGCATTGGAAAATACAAGACACTTGCTATTATTCCGGCGATTTTTGAATTTTTTGCTATGCCGCCCACCATCATACCAATACTAAACATCGACGCCATTACCAGTAGCCAACCGAGAATAAATTGTAGAATACTTCCTTGCAACTTAAATTCAAAGAACAGTATAGCGATAAAGAATAGCAAAACAAGTGATACCAGCGCATATAGGCCATAAATTGTAACCTGCACAAGAAGAAGTACTGTTGGTTTTACTGGGGTAACCTTGAATCTTTTTAAAATCTGCTTGCTTCTGTAATCAGAGACTACCAGTGGCAGCCCCATTACACCACCTGCGCAAATTGCAATTGAG
>JAQZAX010000184.1 GCA_029239455.1 Anaerocolumna sp. | reverse complement strand
CTGTTATTACTGGTAAGAGCACTTGTCCAAAAAAAATCCCCACCTCAACATTAAGATTACGCTGTAATTCCGATATATTCTTTTGCAAAAAAAATACATATGGTTTATTTAAATAAAATTCAAATAAACGTTTCGAGAAAACTGCTTGGATATCAAAAATTAAATTTAATTGCCAGCGAGTAACAACAACTAAATAAATATTTTTTATTACAAATGCGATAATTAAGCTAACACATGCAACTACAAGCAGATTACCAGCTACCAATTGGTTGATTTGGGCACTTGCAAAGTTAGGCAATCTAATGGTTCCTTGACTGCTCATAATTGTAATAAAAGGAACTATGCATCCTATAACTACCATTTCTAAAAAAGCCCCGACAAACATTAACAATGCAAGGATCAAAAATTTTATTTTTTCCCTCAAAGTAAATAAAGTCTTGGCTTTCTGATAATAATTCAATCAGCACCTACTTTCTGAGCTAGTCTATACTTTCCACATTATAGCATTAGCAGCTCGGTTCATAGAAACTTCACCCTGAAAATCATAGGAATCACTAAAAAAAGCTTGACTATCGAGAAGACCTAACAGACTTACCTTTTAAGAAAAATAATTAGCATACTTGATCAAGCGGTGCGGCAAACCGTTGCTTAAAAGCATACAGTTAACATTAAGCCTATTCCGGCCTCCACCCTATATCCCAGATAGCCATGTTAGTTCCTTGTTCCAACATATATGCCCTAGCTTCAGCCAGTCCATTGCCAATAAAGTTAAACAAATTAGCTGTTGCAACTGCTTGTACCCCGCCTAGAGCTATACCCTGGAGCAGATGTTCTGGCTTTCCCACGCCACCTGAGGCAATCACTGGCAGTCTAGTTTTTTCTGCAACTTCTTTGACCATTTTAAGGTCATAGCCTTGTCCTGTTCCATCACGTTCAATAGAGGTCAGGTAAATTTCACCCACACCTATTCTTTCCGCAACTGCAACGGCTTCCGTAACCGTAAGTCCAGTATCCATACTCCCATTACAGGTAAAAACGTGATTTATCCCGTCAACCAACTTATAATCAATTGCAGCCACAACTGCTTGCGCACCAAATGTTTGAATTATAGCTTTTACAACTTTTGGGTCATGATATAACGCTGTGTTTATAACTACTTTATCTGCACCAGCATTAAATAAAAGGTACGCATCTTCTATAGAAGAAATCCCGCCACCTGCGGCAACCGGCATAAAGCAGCTCTTCACCAAATCCATCAATTCTTCAGCAAAGTGTCCCATGTTTTTTTCGCCGCGAGTTACATTAAGAACCACTAATTCATCAATCGCAAAAGCTAACGATTCAAACTGGTAGCTTTTTCTTAACCAATTAACATCCCCTACCGACTGCAGTTTAAAGTTTCTACTTAGCATGTAACTCCCATTTTGGATGAGCAACGTGAAAATCAATCTCTTTTTGAGCATTTTTTACTTTACCCTCTCCATTTGACGAAACTTCGTAAAACCGTAAGTCCGTTTAATTGACTTTTCTCCGGGTGAAACTGAGTACCAAAGATATTATTTCGCTCAATCGCCGCGGTAAAAACAGTTCCATATTGACATGTACCAGCTATGTCATCATTTAGGTCACATTGCATGCGATAACTATGGATGAAATAAAAGTCGCTTAGATCTGGAATACCAGAAAACAAAACTGAATTATTACAAGCTACACTAACACTATTAAATCCAATGTGCGGAATTTTAATATTGGTCTCGTCTACGGAGAAATGCTCTACCTTGCCTTTAACCCATCCCAAGCCAGCCGTTTTACCATCTTCGGTACTTTCTTCTGCAAGCATCTGCATTCCTAAGCAAATCCCGAGAATAGGGATTTGCTTAATCAGTACTGCTTCATGTAAGGCATCACGTATTCCAGTCTCAGTTAAATTTTGCATTGCCTTGCGAAAAGAGCCTACTCCTGGAAGAATTAGTTTAGCACTATCAATTATCGCCTGCGGCTCATTAATTATTTGATATTGTATGTCCAAATACCTTAACGAATTAGAAAGCGATTGAATATTTCCCATTCCATAATCAATGATGGAAACCATAATGATCGCACTCCTGCCTAGTATTATTCGGGGGTAAAGATGGAAATCCATCTTCCGTCTTTCTTACGAAATAATGCTTTATTTGCGTGCCGATCTAGCACACTATCAAATTCTTCCTGCGTCATTTCAAAATACTTTAAATAGCCATCAATGTACGGCGCCGGGTATTCCCCATCATAGAGCTTTACTAACGCCAAGCCCTGACTGCGATTCATCGCACCCCGCCGAATATCAATACCAACATCTTGTGAACAACGCCCAAAACCAAACTTCAGATACATTAGATACACGTGTAGATCATATAGAATAGTATCCGTTTGGCCAAAATTATTGTAGGTGCTTGTACACCTGTCTTCTTTCTCTTTCAATCCGCATTTTTCTTTTGAAAATAAATAATGCTCGTAAGGATCCCAGTTTTCAAAATATGACCACTTAGCAATTTCTAAGCCAGCACTTCTCATTTCTTCAGGAGAAGGATACAACCACCAATATAATTCTTTTTCTGAAAAGTGCTTGAGATATTCTGATGGATCGTTGCCACTTAAATATAACTTAATACTATCTTCCACATCGTAAAATGCTCTATTTTTTAATGCATTCGTTCCGCCATATTCCACTTCTCCCTCTTCACCAAACATAACCAATGGAATATTAAACATGGTTGCAATTTTAAAAATAACTGTTTGAACGCTCATGATCCAGGCAAGTAAG
>JAQZAX010000068.1 GCA_029239455.1 Anaerocolumna sp. | reverse complement strand
CGGGAAGTCATGCCAGCTGGCTTGATTTTTGTGCTGATAAGAGGCTTGTAAGAGATATAGTGTTTGAGGGTAAGGCAGCCAAATGAATATATATACAGCGCGATTCATCGAACAACAAAAAACTTGGCTTTTGACCCTCAAATCTTATAGGTAATTGATACAACTACATATACCACACCTCTTCACAGCTGGTAGAAATCGCAGTTGCTCCTGCTTTTAAACTCTGCATCACATCATCCTTGTCCATGATTAATCCTCCGGTAATGACAGGTACCCTGGCTCTATGGGATACAATATTCGTAATCTTTGGCATGATTCCCGGTAGAATCTCCACTGCATTGGGTTTCATATCTTCAATAGCGGTGATTCCAGTATCAAGTGATAAGTGATCTAGAATAAAAAGTCTCTGAATTACAAAAATATTAAGGGATTTTGCTACTTTGACTAAGTTAGTTTTCGTTGTAATAATTCCGTCCGGGTTAATATAATCATGAATATATTGCAGAGCTAACCCATCTCTTGACAGGCCTTCAATTAAATCTACATGAACACAGGATAATTTCCCTACATCTCGTATCTTATCTACATAAGATTTAATATTAAATATATCAGATTTAAGTATAAATATAATCTCACAGGGAGATTTTAAAGCCTTCTCCAACTGGTTACTATCTTTTATAGCTGCTATAATAGGGTTCATTTGCAGCTTTCTATAGAATTCGTTCCTCATAAAATCTCCACCTGCCATTTTTTATTTAAGAGCCATATCAACATTGCTGCAAATATGGCTCCGTGAATAAATCTGATACTATCCCTAATTATCTCTCCCAGTCTCTGGATCTTTCTACTGCTTTATGCCATCCTGCTGTTATTTTTTCACGTTTTTCAGTGTCCATATTAGGCGTAAATGTGGTAGAAGATTTGCTGCTTGTGCTTATATCATCCAAATCTTTCCAATATCCAACTGCAAGACCTGCCAGATAAGCTGCGCCTAGAGCTGTTGTTTCAATTACTGCCGGTCTTTCTACTGGAGTATCTAAGACATCTGCCTGAAACTGCATTAAGAAATTGTTGGCACAAGCACCTCCATCCACTTTCAATGCTTGTAAACGGATACCGGAATCCTGTTCCATAGCATTTAGAACATCATAAGTCTGATATGCCATGGATTCTAATGCTGCTCTGACAAAATGTTCTTTTTTCGTGCCTCTTGTAAGTCCAACTACAGTTCCTCTGGCATATGGATCCCAGTAAGGAGCACCAAGTCCAACAAAAGCCGGTACCAGATAAACTCCACCGGTATCTTCCACAGCTGTTGCATATCTCTCTGATTCTGCAGAAGAATTAAACATTCTTAATTCATCGCGGATCCACTGTATTACAGCGCCTCCTACAAATATACTTCCTTCCAGAGCATATTCCGGTTTACCGTTATAGCAAGCTGCCATAGTTGTTAATAATCCATGCTTTGACTCCACTGGCTGATTTCCAGTATTCATAAGAAGGAAACATCCGGTACCATAGGTATTTTTAGCCATACCTTCCTTACAGCACAACTGACCAAATAGTGCGGATTGTTGGTCTCCTGCATCTCCAGCGATTGCAATAGGAGCACCAAAAACTGAATCATCTGTAAATCCATATAATTCACTGGAAGTCTTAACCTGTGGCAGCATGGATAAAGGTATGTTTAGTTCTTTTAATAATTCTTCATCCCATTTTAACTCATTAATGTTATAGATCATGGTTCTGGATGCGTTGGAATAATCCGTTACATGAACTTTACCCTTCGTCAGGTTCCAGATCAGCCATGTGTCAATATTACCAAACAGTAATTCACCATTCTCTGCCAGTTCTCTTGCCCCAGGAACATTCTCAAGAATCCAGCGAATCTTTGTGCCGGAGAAATAAGCATCAACAATCAAGCCAGTTTTCTCTTTTATGGAGGTAGCTAATCCCTTTTCCTTTAATTCATCGCAATATTCTGCTGTTCTTCTGCATTGCCATACAATCGCATTGTAGACAGGCATCCCAGTTTTCTTATTCCACACTACCGTTGTCTCTCTCTGATTGGTGATACCTATTGCAGCTATATCATCTGCACTTAAACCTGCCTTCGCTAAAGCTTCCCCAGCAACACCTACTTGGGTTCCCCATATCTCCATTGCGTCATGTTCTACCCAGCCGCCTTTGGGATAAATCTGGGTAAATTCCTTTTGTGCTACAGCAATCATTTCCCCTTGTTTATCAAAAATAATACATCTAGAACTTGTTGTACCCTGATCCAATGCCATTATAAATTCTTTGCCCATAAACTTACCCTCCATATATTTCATAGTCAGATTGACTACGTTTTATTTATGCCTGTTATGTATTGCTAAAAGAGATTAGAAAACTAAAGAAAATACAAATGCACCAAGTAATCCACCGATTACTGGACCGATTACAGGAATCCACGCATACTGCCAGTCAGAACCACCTTTGCCTGCAATTGGAAGAATTGCATGGGCGATACGAGGTCCTAAATCTCTTGCAGGATTAATAGCATATCCGGTTGGTCCTCCTAAGGACAAACCAATGATTAGGATTAATAAACCAACTGCAAAAGTACCAAGTCCGTCTGCCATCTTCGATTGGCCAAGACCAAGGATTCCAAATACTAATACAAAAGTGCCAATAATTTCGGTTATTAAATTGCCTTTTGTATCTCTAACACCAGGTGCTGTACAAAAAACTCCAAGTTTAGCACCTTTATCTTCAGTTTCAGCCCAGTGTGGAAGGTAGGTAAGCCAAACAAGGGTTGCTCCTAAGATAGCACCAATAAATTGTGCTGCAATATAACTGGGTACGAGACTCCATGAGAAATTGCCGATAGCAGCAAGTCCAATGGTTAGAGCCGGATTTAGGTGCGCACCGCTAATCGGACCAAAGATCCATGCTGCAATTGCAACACCCATCGCCCAAGCGGTTGTTACCACAATCCAACCTCCGTCTTTTGCTTTACTTTTGTTAAGTAATACCCCTGCTACAACACCATCACCAAACAAAACCAGTGTTGCTGTACCTAGTAATTCTGCTAAAAACGTTGACATAAATTTCCTCCTATCATTATATGTTTTTGTATTTTAAATCTATGTCCTAAACTCTGGACATAGAATTAATTTCCCTTAAAACTTGTCTTTGTTTTCTCACATGTATTTCTATGAAAAGACAAAAAGCCACTATTATAAAGAGTTATTCTCTTTATAATAATGGCTCTCTCTTCTCTCTGCCTTTTTTTTAATTGATAAATCTATATATGGTTACAATACCTTCTCAATACTTTTTGTTGCTATGATATTACAAGTAGTTCCTGCAACTCCTTTTATAATTATGTCACCGGATTTCACTGGTGCTTCAACTTCAAGCCCTCTTAGTTCCCGGATGCAGTCTGCTATCTTATCTTTTGGAATGTCACTTTCTGTCTTTACAGACACAACATTTAGCTCACCATTTATAACTTTTACAGAAGATGTAACAATTCTAGTAGGATTCGTACATTCCTTCAATGCATAATTCTTTCCTTTGATGCAGGAGTACCCTTTTACAACTTCTACTTCATTATATTCCATACTGACTTCTAACATGCATCCAATTGGACATCCAATACAAATTATTTCTCTTTTTTCTGTCATAGTTTACACCCACCTCATATCGCAGATAGACCTGCGATACTGCCACAAATAAAAAGGAGTGAAAGATTCACACTGTGGCAACCTTTCTTTTTCTAAATTTTCTTTCACACTTATTCTCCTTCCACTTTAACCGTAACCCGCTTACATGCAGGGTGTTGTTTTAATAATGCATTTGATAACTTAACAGTTTCCATCTCTCCGGGAGTAAGAATCCGTTTTCTTAAATGTATCACTCTCTCTTCATCAAAATATATAGACACATAGTTATCCCTATAGACATTACCAACCCGAAATCTGATATTAAGATTTTTGTCTATGATGTCCAGATTCACATATTTAGGAACGGTGTATCTTACTCCACTCTCAGCCATAATTTCAATTCTATTCTCATACATCTGACCTTTTACATATTTTGCTGCACTTTTCCCTGCACTTAAACTTTCTTCTGAAACGAAATCTACTAAATCATGGACATGAAGAACATTTCCACAAGCAAAAATTCCATCTACATTTGTTTGAAAGCTTTCATTCACTTCTGGTCCTCCGGTTACTGAGGATAACTGAACATTAGCTTTACCAGATAATTCATTCTCAGGAATTAAACCCACCGATAATAATAATGTATCACATGGAATATATTCTTCAGATTCTTTGATAGGCAATAGATTTTCATCTACCTTAGCAATCATTACACCTTCTAATCTATCCTTCCCATAGATATTGGTAATGGTGTGAGAGAGAAGCAGTGGGATACCAAAATCGTCCAGGCATTGCACAATATTTCTTTTTAACCCGCCGGAATAAGGCATTAATTCAACAACCGCTCTGACTTTTGCCCCTTCTAACGTCATTCTTCTCGCCATGATAAGACCGATATCCCCTGAGCCAAGAATAACTACCTCTTTTCCAGGCATATATCCATCAATATTAACGTATTTTTGTGCAACTCCTGCAGTATAAATTCCTGCACACCTGCTGCCTGGAATATTAATTGCTCCTCTTGGCCTTTCCCTGCATCCCATAGCAAGAATTACTGCTTTTGCTTTTATTTCTAAACTTCCATCCAATTCATTTACTGCTGTTATATTTTTATCGGAATCCATATTTAGTACCATAGTATTTAGTTTATAGGGTATCTTTAAATCTATCACTTTTTGTATATACCTATCCGCATATTCAGGACCTGTGAGTTCCTCCTTAAATGTATGAAGTCCAAAACCATTGTGGATACATTGCCCTAATATTCCTCCAAGACAGTTCTCTCTTTCCAAAATAATAATATTATCGATTCCTTCCTCTTTAGCTCCAATGGCGGCTGCAAGTCCGGCCGGTCCACCGCCAATGATTACAATATCATATTGCTCCATTCTATGGCCCCTCCCAAATATAATAGTTCAAAGTTATATGTTTATTTTTCACTTATTTCTTTATTTTCTCCAAGCAGTATTTTGGAATTGCCGCCAAACTTTGTAATGTCTGCTTCTGATAGTCCTAATTCTTTCGCTAATATCTTAACAATTTTACCAGAGCAAAACCCAGACTGGCACCTTCCCATTCCTGCCCTTGTCCGTCGTTTCACTCCGTCCAGATCCTTTGCACCTAATGGTCTTCTGATTGCACTTAATACTTCTCCTAAAGTTATGGTTTCACATCTGCACAATACTTTTCCATAAGTTGAATCTTTGGCAATTAAGGCCATTCTCTCCTTATGATTCATTTCCCTGAATTTTGGTATTCCTTTTCGTATAGGATTAAAATCTAATTTTCTTCCCGGTGCCAATATTTGCACAACCATTTCCTCTATCATTTCAGCTATGGCAGGTGCACTGGTAAGCCCTGGTGATTCTATTCCGGCTGCATTGATAAATCCTGGAACGTCCTTAGCCTCCCCGATAATGAAATCATCTCTGGTACAACGTGGTCTAAGACCGCAAAAGGATGTAATCGTCTGCCTTACAGGTATATTCTTCATGGTCAGTTCTGCTTTCTTAATAATTTCATCAATACCTTCCTTTGTTGTCCCTTTCTCTTCTTTATCCTCACTATCTACGGCGTTGGGTCCTATCAGCAGATTCCCGTCTACCGTTGGTGATACCAGTACCCCTTTTCCAAGCTTTGTCGGTAATTGAAAAATTGTCATATTGACTAACGCTCCTGCCGCCTTATCAAAAAGACAATATTCGCCCCTTCTAGCTTTGATCTCGATTTTTTCTGCGCTCACCATATTATTAATCTCATCTGCATAAACTCCAGCAGCATTGATAACTATCTTAGACTCTATCTGTTCATTTTCAAGCTGAATTAGAAATGTACTTTCCTCTTTTATTATGTTAATTACCTTTTGATTAAATAAGAACTGAACCCCATTGCTACAGGCATTTTCTGCCATGGCTATTGTCATCTCATAAGGACAGACGATACCTCCGGTAGGTGCATATAATGCTGCTACCACGTCCTCATTCATCTTTGGTTCTAAAGAAAGCACCTCATCTCTCGATAAAATACTAAGATTTGGAACGCCATTTTCAATTCCCTTTTCCATTAATTCGTGCAGATGACTGGTATCACTATCATCAAAGCATAGCACTAATGAGCCATTTCTTCGAAATGGAATGTCTAATTCTGCTGCCAGTCTGTCAAACATCTTATTACCCTTGACATTTAACTTAGCTTTCAGAGTTCCAGGTTTTGCGTCAAAACCTGCATGAACGATTCCGCTATTGGCCTTTGAGGAACCAGAAGCCACATCTGAACTTTTTTCACATACACAAATGCTTAAATCATATTTTGATAATTCTCTTGCGATACTACAGCCTACTACTCCTGCACCAATAATTACCACATCAAACATATCTTTCCTCCTCCATTTCCTATAAGCAAAAAGGCCATGATTCCAGGGGTATCAGCGTAAAAATATGCTATACCTCCTACAATCATGGCTCTCTTCTCTGCCTTGCTAATTGCAATATTAAATTATTATCTGCTACCATCTTATTCATGGCAGGATGAATTTATGAAATATTTTTCTCTAATTATTTCATAATATTAATACATCTACAATTATATTAAATTAGTTGACATATCAACTAATTTAATTTATACTGGTTGATATGTCAACTAATTTTGTTGATACTAGTAGATACTAATTTTAGCATGGAGGTAAGTATAGTGAATAAAAGTATTGGTCGTTTAGTATCGATTCTTCACAGACAATCGCAAATTTATATCAATTATGCATTGAAGGAATTTGATGTTACATCAGCAGAATATTTTTTTCTTTTCTGCCTGTACCACAATGACGGTTTGACACAGGAGGAGATGTCATCTATCCTGTATATTGATAAAGCAGCTACCGCAAGAGCTATAAAATCTCTGGAACAAAAAGGGTATGTTATTCGTAATAAGGATGCGGAAGACAAACGGGTGAACAGGGTGTTTTTAACGGAGAAATCAAAGGAGAGCCTGGAAGAAATCAGGCGACGAGTATTTCGTTGGAGTGAGTTACTAACAGAAGATTTAGATCCTCAAACCGCTAATCTGGTTTATGACGCCATGGAAGCTATGGTTAACAAGGTTGAGAATTTAAATTATAAACAGAACAGGGAGGAAGTATAACATGGAGTATGTGAATCCATTAGGAGAAGAAAAAGTCTATAAACTATTACTTAAATTTTCATTGCCAGCCATTGTTGGTATGCTGGTAAATTCCATATATAATATTGTAGACCGCATATATATTGGTAACAGTAACGAATTAGGTGCTAATGGTATCGCCGGTATCACCATCGGATTCCCAATCATGATAATACTAATGGCATTAGGCATCTTATTTGGAGTTGGCGGGTCCACTCTTTTTTCAATGAAATTAGGGGAGAAAAAAATAGAAAATGCAGAAACCGCATTAGGAAATGCCTTTGTTCTACTTCTTATCTCTGGTTTTTTGTTCATGATTCTGGGGCAGATTTTTCTAGAACCAATTCTTTTAGCTTTTGGTGCCAGTAAAACGGTATTGCCGTATTCCATAGAATATATGCGTGTTATATTTTTTGGTGCAATTTTTCAAGTAGTAAGTATGGGGCTAAATAGTTTTATGAGAGCAGACGGCAATCCAAAACTTGCAATGTGGACCATGTTCCTCGGAGCAGGTACAAATATTGTATTGGACCCAATCTTTATCTATGTATTTCATATGGGAATGGCAGGAGCTGCACTTGCAACAATAATATCCCAAGCATTTTCATTCATTTGGGTTATCTCTTATTTTATAGGTAAGCACAGTAAAATGAAGCTGAAATTATCTTGCATGAAGTTAAGGTTTGAGTATATAGCAAGAATCACTTCCCTTGGATTACCCGGTTTTGCATTACAGGTTGCCAGCAGTTTTCTAAATGCAGTACTAAATAATAACTTATATCTTTATGGCGGTGACATAGCAGTATCGGGCATGGGCGTAGTCAATAGTCTGCAGGCGTTACTTATTATGCCTGTCATTGGTTTAAATCAGGGAGTCCAGCCAATTATAAGTTTCAATTATGGGGCAAAAAAATATGACAGAGTTAAAACAGCTGTAAAATTAGCAATGTCCGTTGCCACCGGAATAGTTATTCTTGGTTTTATTATAACCAGATTATTCCCTAACCAGATGATTCAGTTATTTAATGACAATGCTAAACTGGTTGAATTCGGAGTACAGGCATTATCAATCTGGTTCCTGATGCTGCCACTCATTGGATTTCAAATTATTGCTGCAAATTTCTTTCAAGCAATTGGAAGGTCAAAATCAGCAATGTTCTTAACTTTAACCAGGCAGGTTATAATTTTAATTCCTTCCATTATTATTTTCCCAAGAATCTGGGGACTCACGGGAATATTATATGCCGGTCCTTTTTCTGATGTCTTAGCTTCATTATTAACAGGTACCTGGTTTTATTTTGGCATTAGAAAACTTGATTTAACAGCTCCTAAAAACGAGCCGGTAGATCAAATAAAATTAGTGACTCAGGAATTTGAGAAATAATAAAACCATCATTTATATACTTGATGTTATGAGAAATCTCGTTTCTTACAAGATAAAAGGAAGCGAGATTTCATCCTGTTAAAATATCGGATTATAGATTTGATAATATCCTTGGGGATATAAACAAATAGGGCATATTTCCGGTGCACAAGTTCCGCCCATAATATTTCCGCAGTTAAGACAAATCCATAAACTGTCTGTTGGTTTACAAAATACTTCATTGGTTTCAAAATTCCGTTCAAAGGTATCAAATATGGTTTCATGATTTAACTCTATATTCGCTACCCCCTCAAATAGGGCTGCAATATCATTATAGCCTTCTTCTCTTGCCATACGCGCATATTCTCGGTAAGTATTTACTCCTTCAGCTTCACTGGATGCCGCTTCTCTTACATTGTTATAAGTAGATGGAAGTTCCCCATTATTCAGTAGTCTCAACCATATAATTGCATGCTCTCTTTCAAAATTGGATATTAAATCAAATACATTACTAATTTGTATATATCCTTCCTGTTCTGCCTTTATTCCATATATCCCATATCTTGTGCTGGCTAGAGATTCACCGATAAATGCATTTTGAATATTCGTAAAGGTTTTACTCTGCTGAAAATCCATAATATCTCCCCAAACTATGTCAGTGCTTATTAATAAATGATATGAAATTTAAACTGTTATTATGTTACAATCTTTTATCTGCCAAGATATTTTAGGCTTTGAGAACTGCAGGAATCAACCCTAATTAACATATTCAAATTTATAATTTACTTAAGTTTTATAAATAATTAATTTCTACATATACTATACCTATCCTTTCATATTGAAAGTTAATTAGGATTTGAGGGCCAAAAGCCTCAAATCTAATTAGGTAATTGCGAAACTCCAAAGTTTTTATTATCTATGATATACTTATATAATTCCCCCATAATGATTAAGAAAGGTAAAAAAATATGAAAAATTATGCAAATGGAAGTGAAATTCCTATTGGACTAGGAATGGCATTAGCTCAGAATCTTGAAGCTATGAATTATTTTTCATCCTTAAATAACGAACAAAAACAAAATGTAATTGAACAAACTCATACCATTGGTTCCAAAGAAGAAATGCAGCAATTTGTTTCTGCTATTGCTGAGAGAAACAGTATCACCTAGTTGCTTTAAGATGTTATTGGACAAACAATTACCATAGAATAAGCCTGATAATTCAGAATTATCTGAACTACCAGGCTTATTCTAGCACATAGTAAGTATATAGAATCAAAAATAGAAAGTTGGCTAATAATAATTATTTAATTTACCCTGGTATCGTAATACGACATAGAAGCCAATGGACACAACTGCCGTAAAGATATTACTTAAGAGCATACCATACCATATACTAAATTCCCTGATTCCAGGAATTAAGTATACCAAAAGCAGTACAATTGGAAGCCTTAATAAGTAAACTCGAATAAAACTTATATACAAATTATATTTTGTCCTGCCGTATCCTTGGAATACTCCTAAAATAACCTGGAATATGGCCCATGGAACCACCGATATTGAAAATACTGACATTGCATTCAGAGTATGCATTAAAACATCTGCATCTCCTCTGGTCATTTGTGCTGCAATTGGATATTTAAAAATTAACAGTACAATTCCAACAACGGTAGAAAATATAACAGCAAAGATTAAACTGATACGAATGGCAGACTTTACACGATCTAATTGTTTTCTGGCCAAATTCTGCGTTATTACAATAGCAAGACCGGTACCAATTCCAGATACCGTTGAAAATAATACGGAATTTATCTTATTGGTAATACCATACGCAGCCAATACGCCTTCTCCATATTTTATTACCTGCTCATTTACTAAAACAAAGCCATAGGATAGAGACGCTTTTTCAATAACGGAAGGCAGACCAATTTTGAATATTTTTACATACAAATCTTTTCTAAATTTAGATGCCTTGTACTTGAATATTTGAACCATATATCCCAAATAACCTTGAAATATAGCATATAAGGTAACATAAATTTGGGAAACAAAAGTAGTAATAGCTAAACTGATAAGACCAAGTTTAAATATATAAATAAGAACATAGGTTAAAATAATTTTAATTACTATGGATAATGAATTAATCTTTAATATTCTTGCTGTATCGCCTTCTGCACGCTTTTGCCCGATATACACAGCATTGATTAAAATAAGTGGTGTGCTCAAAGTTGTCATTCTAAAATAGTCACCAGCGATGGGTAAGAGCGAATCTGAAATTGCAGCAGATATTAAGATTGCCTCCCACCGGATAAATATATATCCGGTAATGAAAATCCCTGCTGCAAAAGCAATAATCATCAAATATTTTGCAACTGTTTTTTCTTCTTCTTTATCAGCTTTACCAATTGCTCTTCCTATCATAATTGTACCGGTAATTGATATACCCACCCCGATTGCCCTAACCATATCATAGATAGGACCTACAAAGGTTACTGCTGCAACTTCATTTAATCCGATACTGGATACAAAATAAGTATCAATTAAACCAAATACTGCATTCATTAAATTGTCAATCATAACAGGAACAGCTAAAATTAATATAATTCTAAGTAGGCTCCCCTCAAGGATCTCCTGTCTTCGTTTTTCAGCTGTGGTAGCCATGTTTTATAGGAAGTCTTGGCCACCGTTAATTTGAATAACTTCGCCAGTTAAGAAAGATGCTTTATCACTTACTAAGAATTCGATTACGGAAGCAACTTCTTCTGGTTGACCTAATCTCTTCATAAGGATATTATTTTTAAAGGAATTAAATAATTCCATATTTGTTTCTTTTGTAGCCTGATGGAAAGGAGTATCGATTGTACCAGGAGATACTGCATTACAACGAATACCATATTCCGCCAAGTCTTTCGCAAAAGCTCTGGTTAATGTTAACACACCTGCCTTAGCAGTTCCATAAACTCCTGCTCCTGCACCACCAGCATTCCATGCTGCATTAGAAGCAAAGTTGATAATGGATGCATTCTCACCTTTTTTAAGTAAAGGAATTGCAGCGCGGGTTACAAAGAATACGCTATCAAGGTTAAGTGCTAAAACAAAACGGTAAAACTCTGTTGTCATTCCATCAAATCTGGAACGTCCGCCAAGTCCTCCGGCATTATTTACCAAAACATCTAAGTGATCATATTTACTATAAATTTCTTCAAATCCTTTTACAATCGCTTCTTCCTTAGTTACATCAAAGTAGAATATTTCTACTTCAATTCCTAAATCTGAAAGTTGTTGGTGAGCTTCTGCTCCCTGCTTCTCATCAATTCCATTTAGAATGATAGAATAGCCTTGATTTCCAAGTGCTTTCGCAGTTGCTAAACCAATTCCTCCAGTTCCCCCTGTTATCATTGCATACTTTTTCATTTTATTTCCCTCCTATGAAGTCTTCTCTGCATGGTGTAAAAATATCTAAAATTTTACCCGGTTTTAAACAAACTGCTCCATGCATAACATTTGGTTCCTTATATGTTGTGTCACCAGCCCTTAGAACTTTCTTCTCACCATCGATTTCAAACTCAAATTCGCCTTCAATGATATATGTAATTTGTTCATGTGGATGCTGGTGTAACGCACCGATAGCACCTTTTTCATAACTTACTTCTACTACCATTAAATTATTGTTATAAGATAGGATTTTGCGCTTTACTCCGCCTCCTAAATCCTCTAACTCACATTCATCATACTTAAAAAAATGTTGAATCATAATTAAACCTTAAGCATATCACAGCGCTACTTGTGATGCTGCCACTATAATAGTGCAAAAGAATTTATTGAGTGGCTTCCTTTCTTTCTTTATTTTCTTTTACACTTCCATTCATGCCGGTGCAACCAAACCTCCCGGCACGAACTATAAGTAATCACATTTATACGGTTTTCCATTCCATCTGATAAGTCGTATGTTTTGCTTTTCTTCTTAAAATAATGGAGGTTCTAAAGCTAGTAACCGGGTTGGCCGGTGATTTAGCTATAAATACTTCGGTATCTTCAATATCCATAGTGCTAGCCAACTTAAGCTCTCCAAGTTTCCAAGTAAGAATAAGTTTTGTTGAGCCATCCATCGGTTTGATCTTAATAATATCTTCAAAATAGGAATATCCATTTTCTGTATAACCAAGTGTACTATTTTTTTCGATTTCACATACAGCACTTAAATCCATATTTAACTCAGATTCAACATGGAAGATAAAATCATAGTTTCTATCCTGCTTAGATTCAACTTCAAATTCATCCAGGAATCCGTTCTCCAATAACTCAATTTTTCTTCTGAAGTCAACATCCTCATATACATGTTCCGCTTTCGCATCACAACTGGTCTTCGTAAAGTTTAACTTAATTCCCGGTTCCGTAGAAGTGTGTTTCTGTCCGTCAACAACAACTGTATTGTGGGATGATGTAATTCTG
>JAQZAX010000067.1 GCA_029239455.1 Anaerocolumna sp. | reverse complement strand
CATATAAGGGTGAAGCAGTTTCAAGCTTGTTGTTAATACCTGTTTTAATGTCCACATAGCACCGGCTTTTGTTTCATCGGACTCACTGTAGAGCCTTGGCTTAACCATCTCAATATACCAGTCGCAGAATTCTTCCCAAACAAAATCATATATTTTCTGAACCCCAATACCAAGTTCAAAGTTTTCTAAGTTCTCAGTAACATCTTTAATCAGGGTATTTGCTTTTGAGAGAATCCATTTATCTGCATCCGTTAAAGTGGCAGGATCCATTGCATCACTGGTTTCTGCTTTTTCCAGATTCATCATAATGAAACGGGATGCATTCCATACTTTATTGGCAAAATTTCTGCTGGCTTCCACTCTCTCCATGTAGAAGCGCATGTCATTACCCGGTGCATTTCCTGTAATCAGAGTAAGTCTTAATGCATCTGCACCATATTGATCGATAATTTCCAACGGATCGATTCCGTTTCCTAGGGATTTACTCATTTTGCGGCCCTGGGAGTCTCTTACCAGTCCGTGAATTAATACTTTATCAAATGGCGCCTTGCCAGTATACTCAAATCCTGAGAATACCATTCGAATAACCCAGAAGAAGATAATATCATATCCGGTTACTAATACATTGGTTGGATAGAAATATTTATAATCTTCGGTTTCTTGTGGCCAGCCTAAGGTTGAGAATGGCCAGAGGGCAGAGCTAAACCAGGTATCTAACGTATCTTCATCCTGTGTCAGATGATCGTGTCCGCATTTTGGGCAAGTGGCAGGTGCTTCTTTGGCTACTACCTCTTCACCGCATTTATCACAGTAATATGCAGGAATTCTATGGCCCCACCATAACTGTCTTGAGATACACCAGTCTCTGATATTATCTGTCCAGTTAAAATAGATTTTATCAAAACGTTCCGGAACAAACTGAATCTCTCCGGTTTTAACAGCGTGGATTGCCGGTTTAATCAGTTCCTCCATTTTAACAAACCACTGTTGCTTAATTAATGGTTCCACCGTTGTTTTACATCTATCATGAGTACCTACATTATGAACATGGTCTTCTACCTTTACCAACAGTCCCATGGAATCTAACTCTTTTACTATCTGCTTTCTGGCTTCATAGCGGGAAAGGCCTTCATATTTACCACCATTGCCATTTATAGTAGCATCATCATTCATGACATTAATTTCAGGCAGGTTATGTCTCTTTCCAACTTCAAAGTCATTTGGGTCGTGAGCAGGTGTAATCTTAACAACACCGGTTCCAAAATCTTTCTCTACATAGGTATCAGCTACCACTGGAATCTCTCGGTTCATAATTGGCAACATAACTGTTTTACCAATGAGGTGCAGATACCTTTCATCCTCCGGATGTACGGCAACTGCAGTATCGCCAAGCATAGTCTCTGGTCTGGTGGTTGCTATTTCTACGAATTCATCTGTTCCAACCACCGGATATTTGATATGCCAAAAATGACCTGCCTGCTCTTCATGCTCTACCTCAGCGTCTGAGATACTAGTCTGACAAACAGGACACCAGTTGATGATTCTGGAACCTTTGTAAATATACCCTTTTTCATAGAGACGAAGAAATACATCCGTAACAGCTGCAGAACAGCCTTCATCCATAGTAAAACGCTCTCTATCCCAGTCACAGGAAGAACCCATTTTCTTTAGCTGGCTAATAATTCTTCCACCGTATTCCTCTTTCCATTCCCAGGCTCTCTTTAAGAAACCTTCTCTGCCCAATTCATCTTTATCGGTGCCTTCTTTTCTTAACTGCTCAATAATCTTTACTTCCGTTGCAATACTTGCATGATCTGTACCTGGCTGCCATAAAGCATTGTACCCCTGCATTCTCTTAAAACGAATCAGGATATCCTGCATGGTATTATCTAAAGCATGCCCCATGTGTAACTGCCCGGTAATGTTTGGTGGGGGCATCACGATGGTAAATGGTTTCTTTTTCTTATCAACTTTTGCCTGAAAATATTTCCTATCTATCCACTTCTGGTATAATCTGTCTTCTATGTCCTTAGGATCATAGTTTTTCGCTAATTCTCTCTGCATTTTCATTCTCCTTTATACTAACAATAATGATCAAAATTTGGTCCTATAAATTAAAAAAGGTCCTTCGTCAAAAAAGGACGAAGAACCGCGGTACCACCTTTATTTATGGCAAAGGATAAACTTTCCGCCATATCTTATATAGTTTTTAACGAAACTACCCGTTATTTCTTACTGAATAAAAGTTACAATCATTATAGAATAAGCCATCTTATGTTGTTTTATATGTTTGTATTCTATTCACATTCAGAAATACTGTTTAGGAGCTACCTTCAACAAGCTTTCGTTAAGACGACCTTTCAGCCCATGAGTCATCTTCTCTGCTAAGAAAATCTTATCTAATCCTCTCCATCACTACATTTAATACTATATTCTTTTATTAATCCATTGCTTATTATATTATGCAAAGAAACAAAATCTGTCAAGTTAATTTTATAGATGAATGCCCATATTTTATAGATTATTTTATCGATTTTATAGATTAATTCCCATATCTTTTAACATAGATGCTATTTCTTCTCTGCTCTGTGGTCTTTTTTCTAACAATTTTTCAATCTGGTTTATGCCATTTTCTTTCACCTTATTATTATAATCAAGTCGCTCCCTTAGTTTTTGCCTGCGAACATTAAGATTATGCCTAACTTCTACCATTTCTTTTTCATCTAGTATAGCCGCCGCCTGATAGATCCAGATATCTGGATCCGCTAAATCATACACCTTTAATTCTGCTATTAATTCTCTGTTATAAAGTTCCAGTAACTCAGAATTTTTACGATAGATTTTCTCTTCTTCTTTCGCTTTGATATATTGCTCCCAGAGATAATTAAGCTCAGCATAACTTTTTACATTAAATTTCTCATAGACATAATCCAGTGCATTGGTATTATTAATATATTTTATTTTAACTTTATTTAATAAATAGATTGCCCGGTTTATTTTTAATTCTGTCAGTTTCAGGTCCTTTTTATTCATACCTGCATTCTGGAGTATGTAGACTGCGGAAATGGCTGCCATAATAATAGTCATAAAAAATGGGATCTGCATGTTCGCTTCGTAAATGCTACCTAATATAACAAATACGATAAATAATAGTATGACTAATACGCTAGTCGTAACTGCCATTTTATTTAACGCAAAATGTTTGTCCTCCATATCCTCCATCTGATCATACAAAAAACTTTTTTCTCCTTCTAAATGTTGCTTATCGTTCTTAATTACTGACTGATAGATTTCATAGTCTTTCATTTTCTTTAATTCACCTGTCATTACATCTTCGTAACTGGCAATGGTTTTAAACTGGGAATCTGTTATCTTTGTTGTTTTATTCTGATACTTGGCACGTTCCTTCGCAAAGGTTAATATTTTTCTTGCAGCCTCATTTAATTGTTCTCTTTCCTCTTTTGGAATAAAATCAATCTTTTGTATGTCTGTCAGATAAGAGGTGACTAATTGATATTCCGCTTTTAATTCTTCTAATTGCTGTATGCTTTCTAAAATTTGCTCACAAGTATTTGTAATAAACTTATGCCTTTCAGAAACAGAGTCATAATTAATTTGGCCAGGATCCGGCAATTCTTCTGTTAACTTTGTATAAGAAGCATTTTCTTTCGTGGTCTTATCAGAAGAAGCAGCGACCATATTCTTTTCTTTTCTTATTTTGCCAAATAACTTCTTAATAATTCCCATCACTATGTACCTTTCCGTAAAGATGAGGCGCTCTAAGCATTCTCTCTCCTATACTGTATCTTCCAATGTTCTACGATATCCTCTGCCGCCTGATAAAAATGCGTGATTCTTCCAGCCGATTTGTACTCTCGTAACGTGTTTACCACTTTATATTCTTCTGATTGTTCCGCTTCTCTAAGACCCTCATCCAATTCGGATTGAATTTCGTCCAAAAGCCTGTGGTCTACCTGATATGCTTCTATCTCCTGCTGGTATCGTTCTTCTGCCTTGCTCAATTTTAATGCTAATAAATAAAATTTTAAGGTAGTTACATTTTGATTTTTCTCATAAGCTTCCTTAAACGTAGTTGCTGCAATAGCAACTCCAACTGTATTTAACTGTACGACGGCTAAGTTATGTAAGATATCCCCGTATTCTTTTGCAGTAACAACGCCTATCTTAGTTCCCCCAAGAATCTGCTTATATTCTGTTTCCGCTTCTGTAAACTGCCGATACCTTAGATAATTATCCGCTTTCTTTTTCTTTTTTTGAAAGGGAGTTAATCTCTCCATTTCACCAATGTAGCGAAGGATCTGTCTGATTTCTCCATCTGTATAATAACCATTGCTGCAAAGAACTACCTCAACCAGATCTGCTAGCATTGCATCTGCATCCAGTAATTTTCGAAGCTTATCTGCGCATTCAGGAAGTTCTAATTCTTCTTCTATCCAGTCGCATAAAGGGTATCCAAAGAATCCTTTGTTTAATATCTCTATATTGGTAAAGATATAATAACATAATTCTTCTATGGAATAAACTTTCGTATTGGTTATTTTATAATAATAAGGTGCCACCGTCTGGCGCCCCTGGCATACAATAAGTCTTCCCATATCTTCCCTCCTCGCGGTTTATTTGATTTCAATGGTTTCTTCCCAGATTCTGTTTGAACTGGGATAGAAACTTCCAAAACCTTTATCCTTCACAGTAATAACAGCTGTTGATTGGCTATAGAACTTAACTCTTAACTCTATTCTTGTAGTCCTGTCCGGGCGTTTCGTCAGTCCGTTAAGATCTATGATATATTTCTTTCTCTCTTTTGTTAAACTATTGGTAATATAAATTGGAATCTCATTCAATTCCTCAAGTATAAAGTCCACTTTGGTGTCAACCTCATACCACGGTTGAAATGCTCTTACTAAAACAATTTCTGCCTGGCCAGCCTTTAGATACCCTTCTGTCGTCAGGCTCCCTGTAATCATTTCTTTTCCAAGAAATACAAAATCACCCAGTGCTTTCTCGTCTGTAAGCTCCCTGGCTGCATAGCAAGCACCTTTGGCATATAAGTTTTGTCCTTTAAATACCCTTCTGCCAATACATAAATCCTTTAGTACATTGTCTGCCCAGCTGCTCTCGAAGCCAATCCCGGTAGCATATAACGTTGAAACAACCTGCTTATGCAAAACATTCATTGCAATATTTTGAAAAATATATTCCAGATTCTCTCCCATAGCATATTTCTCAAGCATGTCAAAGCTTAGGGTATCCTTAAAACTTTTTTCTATCAGACTTACAACGTATGGATTCTCGCTTCGATTCACAGTTATTTGCTGGTAGATTAATCCTTCTGCATCAAAGTCGAATAATCCAATATCACCTGTCCATAATTCCTTACTCTGACTAAGCGCATAATATTGATAGCTCTGTGCATAACTTTGTACCAAGGCTCTGTCTTTATCAATACCAAGATTCTTAAGTGCCTGATATACGCCCTTAATTAAATCCTCCTGCAGTTCCTTTAGGGTAACTACGATTCTAAGGATGCTATTACCTGGGTAATAGGTCTTAATTACCTGTAGGCATTTCCGAAGAAATTTCTCCAACAGGGTTACCGGTGAAAAGGAAGTTCCAAATATCTCAGTTTCCATAGCCTCCTCTACCCGTTCTAATAATCGGTCAACAAATACCCCGGTGTTTTTCTCATGACATGTAACTGCTTCTTCACCAAACACCCAATCCTTTGAATAATTTTTCACGCCTAAGGCTGTGGGTATCAAATATTTATCCTTTGCCATACTTAAGGATTCAGCCTCAAGGGTTTTATAATTATAACAGCATATCTGCGTATACTCTTTGGACAAGTCTAGTCCTACTATTAGGTTTCTTAAGTCACTCATCTGTAAACCTCCATCTATACGCTACTTTATAGTAATGGTTGAAATAACTTTGTGATAAGATACTCCGTCTTACTATATTGTTCTATGCTGTCCATTACGGTTTTTTCATCCTGCATTTCAACTGCTGTCAGGATATAGTTAATGTGATTATATCTCGTATCATCTTCTAGCTTAATATTACTATCCAGTGTGATATGAAAACTCTGGGTTATATTTACCTGCCCCTCCAAGTCTTCCTCTGTAATATAATACTGAATGCTTTCATTGTAGAATACCACAAAATCTGTCACAAAGATACCCATAAAAACATTCTTCATTTCTTCCGTAACAAACTCTTCCTGACTAATTTTATCTTCTATTTGGTAATGAATTCGAACTTTGTGATCAGGGTTCGTTTTATACTCCACATAACATTTATTATTAATTTTCGGTGGAAGCAGGAACTGTTCATGAAATTTCTGAAAATATGGCATAATAATTCCCTGATCCACAAATTTGTGAATATTATAGTCAATAAAATGAATATCCTCCTCTGTTAAATTATCAAGGTTTGAATACTCTCTAATCAGGGCAAGTGTCCAGATATCATTTGGTTCATAAGATAATTCTTTTCTCATAATAGAAAATAGTTCAGATTGAATTATTCTGTCTTTTACCAAATATTTATAAGCGTTATAATTTAAAAACGCCTTAATAATCTTATAATATCCTCCCGCTTTATAATAAGAGAGGAACACCGATACTGAATTGGTAAGATTGGTTTCCGAAAATAACATCTGCCCCAGCAATCTCTCTTCCAATTCCTTGGTATCCATATCAAAGGCAGTGGCACTTCTCCAAACTTCAAGCATTTCGCCTGTGGTTCCACTATAATATTTCACCAGATATGCTAGTATGTCCTCATTATATTTTCCCTGTTTAAATATGTAATAACTTAAATTAACCAGGGTTTTGCTCTTGCTTTGTTCTGCCTCTATTATTTGCAGCAGCCTGGAACTAAACTTAAGAAGTCTTGATAGAGACAAACCTTCAAACCCATATTCTTTTAACGCTGTCTTAGCATTATCATAGAGGTCACGTACGATAAACAATTCTATCATCTTATTCCGCTCCACCTGGCTTAGCAGATTCAGATTAATTTGCTGCAAATACAAATCTAATAGTTCACCTTCATAATTATCATAGTAATAATGGACAAATGCAATTAGGTTCGAATTATAATATTCTATACTTAAATCCATTAATTGTAGTGTTTTGTTTCTTAGGATAATTGACCTTTCATCAAATTTATGATAGTTTAATGCTTTCTCTGTCAGATTTAACAATAACATTGGATGATCTGCCTCAAGGCGCAGACATGAGTTAACATAATTCTCCCATCGAATCAGCTTATTTAATGTATAATCAATGGTACTAATATATAGATTATCATAGTCATCAACTAGGAATACCATGGCATTGTCTGTAAAGATATCAACCAGAGCTGTTCCATTAACCAAAGGTGTATAGACACCCTTTGTCATCTCTTTGTGAACAACAAGTACACCTTTTATCCTTGAATTTTTGCAGAAAATCTCATGCTTAAATAGAATAAAAGGCAGGTCATGGCTTATCTCTGTGGTTAAAATATCTGGGATAAGAATTTCTTCGTACAGCATAGAAAGATTGGCACTCATGTTATGCAATGCTAATTGTTTTAGGGCAAATTGTTCTATATGTCTGATATAGGTTCTGTATATGGTTGTATTCTTATCCTTATTCTTAATTACGTAAGCGTACAAAAATGATTTTTTACGGTCACTTAAGCTGCTGTTATATATGAAATAAAGGAGGATAGCCTGTGGCAATTCCACGTCCTCATCTTCATTCATGGTATACATAAAATATTCATATAATTCTGTAATTCTAAGCTGTTCTTCTACCCCTAAGTAAAACCAGTTGTAATATTTAGTATTTCTTTTATTCCCCTTAATTAACAGGCTGCAGATAGCAGTCAACACTTCATTTGTTTTAAATTCCTCATAACTAAGTACAAGACTTCGATATACCAGCCTATGAAAAGTTTTTAATCTGCCAGATAAATAGGTGAATTGCATAACTGCATCTTTTGCCAGATAATGAAACTTTAGCCCCCAATGTATCACCTGAAGTTCAAATTCTCCCAATTCGAAGAGCAAAGAAGGCTCTTCATTATATATGGTTACCGCCTCATAATAAAGAATTGGACTATGACACCCTTTCTCATACTGTGACTTAATATCTGCTATCTTTAAAGCGGCATTATCATCATACTTCGTATCCATATATAACAGGAACCAGAGTAGCCTCCAGTCATCGCATTGTTCCTGGTATATCCGTTGTATCATATCCAGATTTTTTCTCACAGTATCCTCTTCCTTATTGAGGAGCGCTTCTAAATACAAATAGCCGCAAAAGGTTACCACTGCGGATTCTTTCCAACTAAATATTTTGTCTTTCATCCCATTCCATATTTCACGGGCCTGTTCTTCTTTACCCGATATCAGTTGTAAATGGGCATTTATTAACTGGTAAGTATCCGCCAGTTTGGACGTATTATCCTTCCAAGTGTTTATAATCTTACTTGTTTCCTCTACATATTGACTTAAGGAGATTTTATTTGTCCGAAATTTAAGATAATTCTGAAAGATACTTACATTACTTATCATTCCTATACCATGAGTAACGTCTTTATCTTCCTTATTCCCACATTGGCAAGTTACCTCTACCGTTATGGTCTGATATACAGTTGATATATAGATTCTTCCATAATGGTTACCTGCTGCCATAGAAACAGGATCTATAACAAACTCCAGAGGATACGTGTTGCAGGTAAAGTCATCCGATTGAATTATCTTGTGCTCTAGAGATAGGAATGGTGCATCCGTCGTCACCCATATCTTTGCATAGCCCCAGCTATCCTTTGATAAGATTATTTTATCCTGAAAGCTTTCCTCTCTTATCTGATAATTAAAATATAATTTATCTACTGAAATAGTAATCCTTAATTTTTTATGTATCTCTATCAGGAATTCTTCCATTGCCTGATTTACTGATTTGCTCTTTAATAGATTCTGATATAATACTACATACTGCCTATCATAATATAAAAATACATTTATGAATTCATCCGACTGAAATAGTTTCAGTGCTTCATCCCAATCTGTTTTTGCTAAATTAGCAAATTGAAACAAGTCCTTTATCTTTCCTATGGATGTGATACAATAGGGCGCCTCTACATTCATATGAACTGGTATCTGCAATTCTCCACAATCGCTCACAATTCGAATAAAGCCATCCAGCATGTCCCCAGGTTCATTCATCTCAGCCCGTATGCAATACCCAATTGTGTTTTCGACTTCGCTAAAATTCGTCCTATCCAGCTCGAGCCAGCTGCTAGAAGTATAAAGCACTCCTTTTATGGGCGTATGATTGCTGTTCATTATGGTAAAACTACCCGAATAAGAACTACCGGCAGCTACATTATCCTGCACCTCTTCTTTCGATAATAAAATATCAGGCGTTATATATTCAAATATACCCATTGCCAAACGTTCTACTTTTTCTTTCAACTGTTTCACCCCAAGAATTGATATTATTGTTCTTGTATTGCATTTTCTGAAATTTAAATTATAATAATTATAACACTAATCGACATTATTTAGCAATAGCTCACATACCACTATATATAGTATATTAGATATAAATTTAATGAATTTTATCTAATAGCTAATTATGAAATTAATCACTACCCAGAATTGTGATACAAACAGTTAAATAATTTGTGTTTTACGATTATTAATTTACTTTAAATAATGAAAGGACTTGATAAAATGATAAAACCACAGGAACATTTTCACGGAAGTGATCTGGAGAAAATTGAAAAAGTGTATGGAATAAAGAAAGAAGAAATTATAAGTTTTTCAGCCAACGTTAATCCCCTTGGCATCTCGCCTAAACTGCGTACTACCTTATCCGAAAGAATCGATGCAATTACCGGTTATCCAGACCGTGAATATACCTCTCTAAGAAAATGTATCGCTGACTACGTTCACGCCGACATGGATCACATTATTGTTGGTAATGGCTCCACGGAGTTAATCTCCCTATTTATTCAGATTACACATCCTAAGAAGGCTTTTATGATAGGACCGACTTATTCCGAATACGAAAGGGAAGTATCCCTTGGAGGCGGTAGTTCTCACTATTATCGTCTGGAGGAAGCGGTTGATTTTAAGCTTGATGTAAAAGCTTTAGAAAAAGAACTTACCGTAGAATATGATCTGTTAGTCATCTGCAATCCCAACAATCCGACTTCCACTGCAATTCCTAACTCAGATATGCGGAGGATTCTTGACATTTGTAAACAACGGGATATTTTATGTATGGTAGATGAAACCTATGTTGAATTCGCAGAAGATATGGATGACATTACTTCTATCCCCTTAACCGCCTATTACGAAAACATAATCATACTTCGTGGAATCTCAAAGTTTTATGCAGCACCGGGCCTTCGTCTTGGCTATGCAGTCTGTGGCAACCTTGATTTATTAAAGGAAATTAATAAGAGAAAGAATCCTTGGACCATTAATACTCTGGCAGCAATCGCTGGGGAGATTATGTTTACAGATAGTGATTATATTAACGAAACCAAAACTTTAATTCAGAAAGAGCGTTTAAGAATCTGTAATATGCTTAAAAGCTGCGGCAATATTAAAGTTTATCCTCCCACAGCCAACTTTGTTTTGCTAAAGATATTAAAAGATAATGTAACCTCAGCGGATTTGTTTGACAAAGCAATACGCCAGGGCTTTATGATTAGGGATTGCTCAACTTTCCCATTCTTAGACCAGAAGTTTATCCGTTTCTGTTTTATGTTACCGGAACAAAATACCAAGCTTGTGGATCTACTGTTGGAGGAACTTAAGTAAGGTATCTATAAGTATTTGATTTTGCTTTAAGTATGATTAACCCCAGCAATCCTCTTAGATTAATCTATATTTACATTAATCTAAGAGGATCTGCTTTCTATCCTCTTAAATCCAATTTATACCCTATTCCAATTACAGGTTTAATACTAAATGATTGTTCCATGTTGCAATGAATCTTTTTTCTCAATTTACTGATATGGACATCAATTGACCTGGTTTCAGATGTATAATCCCTGCCCCAGAGTTGTTCCATTATCTCATCCCGGGTGAGCACAAACCCTCTGTTTTTTGCAAATAAGTATAATAATTCAAATTCCAAGTAAGACAGTGGAATCAATTCACCATTCTTTGTTGCCGTCCTTCTGGTTTTATTTATGATTAAATAGTCTGCAACTATAATATCTTCTAATTCTTCCTGTTTTGATTCATAGAGTCCTTCTCTTCTTCTAATAACAGCTTTCATCCTTGCAATTAATTCCTGTATGCTAAATGGTTTTACAATATAATCATCTGCTCCGGTTTCTAAACCAATTACTTTACTGTTCTCATCATTTTGTGTTGAAAGTAGAATCATGGATACAGTGCAATTTTTATGATTCCTTCTAACTTCTTTTATAAATTCTGTTATAACTGTATCATGCAAGTGCCAGTCTATTAGAATAAGATCAATCTTAGCACTAGGAAGAATGGTCAAGGCTTCTTCACCTGTCTTAACTTTTAATACCTGATAGCCTTCCCTTTCCAAATGGTCTGCTATTAATTCATTTTCTAATATTTCACCAATGACAGTCAGTATAGTTTTCATTTTCATCTTCTCCTAATAATCAAAACAAATGAATTAGATAAATAAAACCCCGAGTACACCGGTACCCAGGGTTACAGCTACTGTTTCTAAATTAGATATTAGTCGATTCTAATTCCGCCATGATTGTCAACAAATACCTGTGCTTCTGATGTTACAACAAAATCTAAGAATGCTTTTGTTACATCAGTCATGTTCTCTGCTTTATATGCGAATAAGAAAGGTCTTGATAAAAGGTAGCTTCCTGCTTTAACATTGTCTGCATTTGCATCTACACCTTCTAAAGTCAACGCTTTTACAGTTTCATCAATGAAGGAGAAAGATACATAACCAATTGCATTTTCATTACCTGCTACTGTTGCCTGAACGTTACCATTACCTTCTACTACTGTTGCACTTTCAGTTAAACCAACATCTTCAAGTCCAGTTAATTCTTCAAACGCACCTCTGGTACCGGAAGCTCCTTCTCTTGATACAACAATAATGTCTGCATCATTTCCGCCTACTTCACTCCAGTTAGTTATCTCGCCACTATAGATTTTTAATACTTGGTCCATTGTAAGATCTGTAGCTGTATTGGCAGGATTAACAACTAATGCGATTCCATCATAAGCAAATTCTATTGTTTCTAAACCAGCTGCAATTTCTTCTTCTTTTAATTCCCTTGAAGAAGCGCCAAGATCATTAGCTCCTGCGATTGCATCTTCAACACCTGCTGAAGATCCGGTGCCTGTATAGTTAATAGTTACATCTGGATTATATGCCATGAATTCATCTGCCATATCTAATAAAATCTTTTCAACTGAAGTTGATCCTGTAATTGTAACTGTTCCTTCCAGACTGGTTGCTTCTGTCTCTGCTGCTGTTGTCTCTGCTGCTGCTGTTGTTTCTGCTACTGTTGTCTCTGTAGTTGTTGCATCCGTACTTGTATCTTTTGAACCACAAGCAGTTAATGCAAAGAGCATTCCTAAAGTTAAACCTACAGTAATAATCTTCTTAATATTTGTTTTCATAATTTCCTCCTGTTTTGGGTGTCCCCATATGTATTTCGTTTACGTATATAAAATATCACCCAAATATAAAGAAAATATTTTTTAAATGTAAAGGTTAGGTTAAGATTAAATTTATGTATAAGAGAGCATGGGAAATTTGAAGTTCCTTTAAAACAAGTGAATGATTTTAGTGATTATTAATTAGCCTCACATAGCATTATAAGAAATACGCTAGGTACTTGCTATTAATCTATAAAGCAAGTACCTAGCGTATTCATTACCATCCAAGCATTTCGTTTGATTTTCTTATCTATGAATAATCTCATCACGTCCAGGTCCATTGGATACCATAGTAATTGGAACCTGAAGCTCTTTCTCGATGAATTCAATATATTTACGGCAGTTTTCAGGAAGATCTTCATACTTTTTAATTCCGCGGATTTCCTGCTTCCATCCCGGAAGAACTTCATACACCGGTTTCGCTTTTGCTAAC
>JAQZAX010000066.1 GCA_029239455.1 Anaerocolumna sp. | reverse complement strand
CATGGGCGTATAAATATAGTTTCCATAATGTTCAGTGGATAGTTTTCCAAAGGGGGTATCTAGTTGGCTAACATCAGGCAGTTCTGCCAAGGATACTTTTATAAATTGTTTATTTTCTTTTTGATTTTGTGCAGATTCCTCAAGAATGAGTTTTTGTAGTTCTTCCTGTAAAAGATTTCTTTTTACATAGGTATAATTATGATTATACATATCGGTCAGGCTGTCATCTCGAAATCTCTTAATAGCATCATTCTCATAGCACTCTGTGAAACAAGCCAGATAGGCGGCTTCACAGTACGTAATATCATTTGTGATTTTTGTCTTATTATACATGGATTGTAATCTCCTTTACACTAAAATTCATCGAGAATGTGCCAAGGCTCACTCTTAATTCTCTTATGATTAAGCACTGGGACTTATCTTTCTTGAATCAATGCAATCATCTCTTTCTCACTTTCTATATCTGCTTTATATGGAGAAGTTTTGACTATCTTTTCAAATGCAGCAAGCTCTTTTTGTGCTTTTTTCTCATTATTCTCTACAAGTAAGGCATAAGCATATAATAAACGCCTTTTGCTGGCGTAGGATGCAGTAACTTTTATATATTTCTTTAATTCTTTGGTATACAGTTGTTGTATTACATCTTCACGGCATTGACCTATAATCTCATAAAACAATAGCTCACAGCGTAACTCATTCTGGTATATAATCAAAAGATTTGGAACATTTTCTAGTATATCCTCTATTAGGGCCTTAGCTTCTGCAAATTGCATTTTGTCATGAAGATAAGAACATTTAAGTGCACGGATACTGGAAATTATATGGTTGTTTAAGTCCGCGTTTGGAGGCAGTTCAAACCAATCACTTGGCATATCTCGTAACCGGGTGCCAGTGGTTAAGAGTCCATTTACTTTAAGCAGAATCCCAAATGCACGTCGCGCTTCTTCATCTTTTCTTAAGTAGTAAACATTATAACCATCATTTGCAACGCCGCCAATTTTGAGGGGGAGTGCATTGGTGAAAGCTAATATCAAGCCTAAGAAAATGGAAACAATAAGTAGTATTGAGAATAAGTTTATGGACGACTGAACCCAATAAAATATAAGGCATAGTATTGATACTACAATATTAGCAATAACGCCTCCTAAATTATACAAGATATAAGGATAATGATATCCATCACTTTCCGGAGGCATCATAAGACATTGCCCACCGGTACCGGCTATTTTAAATCTTTTTAATTTATACTTATTGTTATCAGAAACTATAGTCAGACTTCCGATGCGAAATGATAGAAACTTATAACCGCTTAATTTGCCAAAGATGAAATGACCGCCTTCATGAACTATGATATGAACATAAAATATTAATATAACAGATGCTATAAGTGCTGCTTCCATTAATAAATCAGTCCATAAATTATCACTAAACATGTTGAGATTTTTATCAATGTATAGAGCACCCAAAAAGCCGAAAATGCCACCAATGATCATAAAAATCAGTAAAGCAATCCAAGTAATAATTTTTTGTTTTCGTTTTTTAGATTTATTCAAAATAAAGCCTCCACTTATTCAGATTAGTATACGTTCAAATTGACAATATATTACACTCAACACCATATTGCAATTATCACATTTTTATTTAACAACATATTACATTTAACAACATATTACATTTAACAATATATTACATACACAAACATTCTATAGTATACAATATAAGTCACTAAAAATCTACCAGAATTTATATAAGAATCTATTAATTTAGATACGTGTATTAAAATTCAAAATTTATAATTGATAAATATAGATACAGTACAATTCATGGTATCACAAGAAATTGATTATAAAACTCGAATTGTTTTTACTCAAAATTCTTTTCTTAGGAAAGGCACTATTAGTGTGGGCACAACATAGACTAATAATAAACCCTAATCGTTGAGGTGCTGATTCAGTGAAATCATTTCCGAAACCACTGAGCGCCAAGGAAGAAACGGATATCTTAAACCAATGCAAGCTTGGTAATAGAGAAGCAAGAGATGTACTGATTGAACGTAATCTCCGTCTGGTTGCACATATTGTTAAAAAATATAATACGGCGGACAAAGATATAGATGACCTAATATCCATTGGTACAATCGGACTGATTAAAGCTATTGACACCTTTGATTCCGATAAAGGGATACGCCTTGCTACTTATGCTTCCAGATGCATTGATAATGAACTCCTTATGATGCTTCGTAATGGAAAAAGGCAGGCAAAGGAAGTTTATCTTTATGAACCCATTGGTGCAGACAAAGAAGGTCATGAGATTAATCTTCTGGATATTATTGAAAGTGCTGATGTAGACATTGTGGATGAGTTAGAACTACAAAGTAATATCAAAAGGTTATATAATCTTGTCAATAAAGTACTCTCTAAGCGGGAGAGAGAAATTATCGAGATGCGGTATGGTTTAAATATGTCGGAGGAAGTAACACAACGGGAAATAGCTAAAAAAATAGGCATTTCAAGGTCCTATGTTTCTAGGATAGAGAAGAAAGCATTGAAAAAGTTACGAGAAGGCTTCGAGAAGAATTGCGGGTAAATTAAAAAACTTAAAACTATAAATAGTAAAATAATTAAGAAATAGAAAATCAAACAGATAAAATAAAAAAATGTAAAATTTTATCGATTTATATTGACACAGGTACATTTTGGTATATATAATTATTATCATTATTGTTATATATATGACAATTAATTGGGGAACTATAACAATAATGGAAAAAACAACGAAGGACAAAATATGAGGTGACAGGCAATGTTTAAGAAGAAAGTTAAAAAACCATGTGTAGAAGCTGTGAGTATCGTTCAATATGTTGAAGATACTATGGCAGGTAAAGATGTAAAACCAATTGAAGTGAAGTATCCTATTCATATTAGAATTATGGGACATTTTGAAAAATTGCTACGGAATGAAGGATTAATGTCAAGTTCTGCAAAGAAAATGCTTGATACAGTAAGTTCCTTAAGTAGCTTTGATGTTGGAATGTCCCATATTTCATATCAGTTAAAGGAGTTTTCAGGAGATATAGCTACCTTAAGTGAGTCGAATCTGGCAATAGTGGAGCAGACCACAGCAAGTATGCAGCAAGTGAATGAATCCATTGCCCATACTTCAAGGACGTTAGATGAATTAGTCGATGCATCCAAAACATTATCTTCAAAAAATGATGAAAGTATGAAGCTTTTAAATGAAGTACAATTGTTTAAGGATAATGTGTTAAGTGATACCGATATTATGAAAGAGAATATTGGACAACTTATTGATTTGGCTGGAGAGATTGAGAAAATAGTAAACAGTGTGCAGGCAATTGCGAAACAGACCAATCTTTTAGCACTGAATGCTGCCATTGAGGCAGCAAAAGCCGGTGAACATGGACATGGTTTTGCAGTCGTAGCAGAAGAAGTTAGAAAATTGGCCGATGATACAAACAAGAATCTAGAAGGTATGAGTCAATTCGTTTCCCGTATTTATGAAGCTTCCAACGACAGTAAAGAAAGCCTTGATAGAACCATTACATCTACGGAGGATATGAGTAATAAAATCGGCTTAGTATCTGAAACTGTAGGCAAGAACGTGCAAATGCTTGGAAAAGTAGTGGATGATGTAAATGTAATTAATCAATCCATGGAGGCTATTAACCTTGCAGCCACTGAAATTAATAAGGCCATGGAATCCTCAAGTATTGATGCAGAAAAGCTTAATCTAATGACAGTTAGTATACAAAAAGAAGCGGAAATGAGTGTTAATTTCGCAGGTCAGATATCTAAGATTGACGACCAGCTATCCTCTATTGTAAGTGATATGTTGCAAAGCTTAAAGGGCAGTAAACATGATATAACCCGCGAAGAATTGCTGGAAGTTATTAAGAATGCCGGTGATTCTCATGTTAAATGGATAAAAAACCTGGAAAATATGGTTAGGGAAATGCGTATTTATCCGATTCAAACGAATTCTAAAAAGTGCGCCTTCGGACATTTCTACCATGCGATACAGGTTGACCAGCCTGAAATAGTTGATGATTGGAATAAGATTAATGGCATTCATCATGCATTTCATGGCATTGGCGATAAAGTAATGGAAGCCATTAAACAAAACAATTCTCAATATGCCAAGGAATTATATGAAGAGGCTCTTGGCTATTCCAAACAGATTTTAGATTTATTAGGTTCTGTCGAGAATCAATTATTAAAACTGAGTCATGTATAATGGTGTGGTTTACCATTCATAATACTATACATAATTAAAATATTTAAGCAGCGAGGGAGCATTTGCAAAGAATTGAACTGTAAGGCTCCTGTTGAGAAAGAAAGGGATACCCCTTATGTCAGAACAGCAGAATAATAAATTTCAGAAGTATCTATCAAAATTAGCAAACAGAGAAACCATTACCTATCTTATGGCTGGCGTATTAACAACGGTTGTAAATTTCATTGCCTACTACTTATTTTGCAATGTAATGAAGATTGAAAACCTGATAGCCAATGTAATTGCCTGGATCTTAGCAGTAGCATTTGCTTATATCATTAATAATTCCTGGGTTTTTCAGTCTCAAAAGCAAAATAGAAAAAAAGAATTAGATAAAATCATGAAATTTATTGGAGCCAGGGTATTTTCATTAATAATTGAAGAAATTGGCTTATGGATTATGGTAGATTACTTACATTGGAATAACATGCTGGTAAAAACCTTCCTTGCTGTCTTTGTAGTAGCAATTAATTATGTTTTCAGTAAACTGTATATTTTTAATAATAAATAAACAAATAAATAAACCTGGCAGAATAAAAGAGACCATTGCCATAAGCTTGTTTCGTGCGTAAGGCAATGGTCTCGTTATTGTATAGGTTACTGATATTGCGCGTAAGTATGTCAAAGCAAACGCTAGTGATTATTATCTACTTATAACTTTGTCGTCCAGTTGGAACAGTCCCATACTTTTGTGGCAAAGTCATCATAGAAATCCGGCTCGTGACAGATAAGAAGTATACTGCCTTTATATTCCTTTAACGCCCGGTGCAGTTCATCCTTGGCATCTACATCTAAATGGTTGGTAGGCTCATCTAATAATAGTAAATTAGTTTCTTTGTTAAGTAATTTACATAAACGAACTTTTGCCTGTTCACCACCGCTTAAAACTCTTACCTGACTTTCAATATGTTTCGTTGTCAAACCGCATTTGGCAAGAGCAGAGCGCACTTCATACTGTGTGTATGACGGGTATTCTCTCCATAGTTCTTCAATACAGGTATTATTCTTAGCGCCGGTCATTTCCTGTTCAAAATATCCCTGATACAGATAATCTCCAAGTGAAACTTTGCCTTCTAGTGGAGGTATCAGTCCAATAATACTTTTAAGTAAAGTGGTTTTACCAATACCGTTAGCACCCTTTAAAACAATTTTATCTCCTCGCTCCATAGTGAGAGTTAGGGGCCTTGATAACGGCTCTTCATAACCTATGACCAGGTGTTCTGTCTGGAAGATATATCTTCCTGCGGCACGAGCTTCTTTAAAATTAAACTCTGGCTTAGGCTTTTCTTTTGCAAGTTCAATGACGTCCATTTTATCTAATTTCTTTTGTCTGGACATGGCCATATTTCTTGTTGAAACCCTGGCTTTGTTTCTTGCGACAAAGTCTTGTAATTCACTTATTTCCTGTTGCTGCTTCTTATATGCTGCTTCTAGCTGGGATTTCTTTACTTCGTATACTTCCTGGAACTTATTGTAGTCTCCAACATAGCGGCTTAGTTCGCCATTTTCCATATGATATATAATATTAACAACACTATTTAAGAATGGTATATCATGGGATATCAGAATAAATGCGTTATCGTAATCATTTAAATAACGCTTCAGCCATTCTATGTGTACGGTATCTAAGTAATTTGTCGGCTCATCTAATAATAGAATATCTGGTTTTTCAAGCAGTAATTTACCTAAGAGGACCTTGGTTCGCTGTCCACCACTAAGGGCAGTAACATCCTGATCAAGACCAATGGCATCGAGTCCAAGTGCATGACTGATTTCTTCTACTTTAGCATCTATAATATAAAAGTCCTGAGCATCCAAAGTATCCTGGATAGTACCAAAATCCTCCATAATAGACATAAGCTCATCACCATCAGCTTCTGCCATGCGGTTACATAAGGCGTTCATGTTTGCTTCTAATTCATAAAGATAGGAAAAGGCAGATTTTAAAACTTTACGGATCGTCATTCCTTTCTCCAATACAGAATGCTGGTCCAGATATCCGACTCTGACATTTTTAGACCATTCTATATTACCGTCATCAGGCATTAATTTGCCGGTAACGATATTTAAGAAAGTGGATTTACCTTCACCGTTGGCACCTACCAGACCTATATGTTCGCCTTTTAATAATCGAAAGGAAACGTTATTAAAAATTGCTCTGTCACCAAATCCATGGGATAGATTAGATACATTTAAAATGCTCATAAATTACTCCTCGTTTCATATATGTGGGTAACGCTAAGGTTACTTTAATGATTATACATAAAATGAAAAAAAATTCAAGATAAATAAAATAGTAAAAACCTTAGAGTTTGCAATTACCTTAAGTTGTTGCAATGAAAGGATATCAAATGCTACCTAAACTTATATTTTACGCTTTCATCTCTCTATCTGGAATTATGTTTGGTCATTATCTAAAGAGATATTGTAACCGCATTTTAAAGGCGGAAAACCTATGGATTCAAAATCCCCTGATAGAAACAACCAATGGAATATTATATAGTTTCATCTTTGGGGTAAATGGGTGGAATATAACTAGTATTTTATACTGTTTACTTACTTCAGCACTGATTGCATTAAGTGTGATTGATTTCTACACATTTCAGATACCATTTAGTATAAATATGTTTATTTTTAACTTAGGTATTATTCATGTATTTCTTGATTATTGGAATTGGATCAACTATGCCTTGGGATTTCTGTCGGTAGGTATGTTTATGTATCTAATATATGCTCTTACAAAAGGTCATGGAATTGGCGGTGGTGATGTTAAGCTCCTAGTTGTCTGTGGTCTGTTGCTTGGATGGGAGCGAATTATTTTAGCCCTTTTTTTAGGCTGCCTGTTAGGTTCCGTCATTCATCTGATACGAATGAAAGTAAGTCGTGGGAATCATATATTAGCACTGGGTCCCTACCTGTCAGCTGGAATATGGGTAGCAGCCTTATGGGGGGATGAAATCATACATTGGTATAGTACCGTATATCAGCCATAAAGCTATGTAAAAGTAATTGATGGAAAGATGGGTAAACTTGGCTTTTGGTTCTCGAATCCTATAATATAAAAAAGAAATTTAATGCCTACAGTTTACATAACATTCACATATTCCTTACAATAACTTAGGATAATATTAACTGAATGGATTGTTGCAAATCCATAATGGGTGTATAATTAAGCCTATGCACAAATACTTAAGATTTATAGTAAATATTTTAGCTCTTCGCAATTGTCTAAAGTAAGCGGATTCAATGGAAACAGGAGGATATGATTAATTATATGATTACATTTCAAGAAATTAAAAAAAGTGAACAAATTAAAATTTATATAAGAAAAGCAGATGAGTCTTTAGCAGCACTAGGGTATACGGAACATAGCTTTGCCCATGTAGGAAAGGTTGCAGAAGTTGCAAAGTATATATTATCTACCTTAGGATATCCGAAGCATCAGGTTGAACTGGCGCAGATTGCCGGATATATGCATGATATCGGTAATGTAATAAACAGAGTAGATCATGCCCAAAGCGGAGCAGTTATGGCGTTTCGTATTCTGGATAAAATGGGCGTAGAGGAAGAGGATATCTCAACAATTATATCTGCAATTGGCAATCATGATGAAGAAACTGCATTTCCGGTAAATGAAGTTGCAGCTGCATTAATTCTTGCAGATAAGACGGATGTTCGTTATACTAGAGTTAGAAACAGAGATTTAGCTAGCTTTGATATTCATGACCGTGTAAATTATTCGGTTAAGGATGCTAAAACTGTCATTAATGATGAGAAAAACGGCATTACATTATATTTAACCATTGATACAGAAGTCTGTGCCGTGATGGATTATTTTGAGATTTTTCTGACAAGAATGTTATTATGTAAAAAGGCTGCAGAAAAGTTAAACTTGAAATTTCATTTAGACATTAACGGACAAAAGGCTTTGTAGTTGGAGGCAACATGGAAATTGAAAGAAAATTTACTATAAAAAAGATTCCGGATAATCTGAGTCAGTACAAGAAAAAAGAGATTGAGCAGGGTTATTTAAGTACGAAGGAACCGGTGATTCGAATCAGAAAAAGTAATGATAACTATCTCATTACTTATAAATCTAGACTTGGTATGGCAGAAATACCTGGTGAGGTGGCACTATCCTGTGAAGAAGTAGAGTTGCCATTAAGCCAGGAAACCTACGAACATCTAAAAGCTAAAATAGATCATCATATGATAGTTAAAACACGGTATATGATTCCACTACCGGATGGTTGTATTGCAGAGTTAGATATTTTTCACGGTATACTGGAGGGACTGGTATTTGTGGAAGTAGAGTTTCCTGGGGAAGAGGAAGCTAAGAAGTTTCACGCCCCGGATTGGTTTGAAGAAGATGTATCCTTTGACAAACGTTATAAGAATAATTACTTAGCCTCCATTCATTCCCTGGAGGAGTTATTTCAGTAAAGACTGGATTACAAACAATTTCATGGAGCAAAGAATGTAATTTAGCACATTCCTCAGACGAGTGTGGTCATAAAAGCTGGCATAGTTAAAAGCCGCCTGCTCTTTAAGCGAAAAGTAGACGGCTTTCTGTTATACCTTATCTTTTGGTGATGTAGTCAGTAGTTTAAACTTAACAACGGCTTTGAATAAATCTCCGTCTAATACAATATCAAATACAGCATCCTGAAGTGCCGCCAGACTTTGAGCAATGGATAAACCAAGTCCGCTGCCTTCTGTATTTCTTGAGGTATCCCCTCGTACAAAGCGTTCTACTAATTCTTCCGAAGTGATATTTAATTTATTCTTGGATATGTTTTTTACTGAGACAGTGACGGATATATCATCCGTAACAATATCCACATATACTCTGGTACCTTCCAAAGCATATTTATTTACATTAGAAAATATATTCTCTATAATGCGGTACGTACTTCTTCCGTCTGCCTTGATATAAATGGGTTCCGAAGGAAAAGTAACAATAGTGTCTAATCTATGATTGATAAAGCGGTCTTCGAATTCACCCATGGCCTGTTTTACTAATTCAACAATATTCAGACTTTCTAAATGAAGGGTAATGTTTCCGGAAGATGCTTTTGATACTTCCACCAGATCCTCAATTAGATTCTTAAGTCTCCAGGATTTTGATGATAAAACATCTAAGTAACCGGCGGCCTTTTCATTTTTCAGATCTTCTTTTCTTAATAAATCAATATAATTTATGATCGAAGTTAACGGTGTTTTTATATCATGGGATACATTGGTTATGAGTTCTGTTTTTAAGCGTTCGCTTTTTAATTTCTCTTCTACCGCCAGAGAGAGTCCATCGCCAATACGATTCACGTAATTACCAAGAGTTTTAGCGGGGAAGCACATATCTTCCACTGGTATTTTATGAACAAAATCGCCTTCTGTAAGCTTTTTTGTTTCGTCATTTAGTTTGTTATAGTCAATGGCTGCTTTTAGTAGCTTCATACTTAAAAAGACGTAATCGGCAGTTAGGATAATGGAAAACAATGTGTTATATACAGCGCTCTCCGGGTGATATAAAGTGAATAAAGCAATTACTTGTATTCCTATAAAGATAAAGAGTAATCCCGCAACCCGGTAGGTAAAAGATTTTTGCCGAAAGAAGTCTTTTAGAAACACTACAAGGTATTTTAGGCTGATTATAAGGATGGAATTCGTAAATAGTTCGCTTGCCTTTAATCTTCGTACCAGACTTAAGAAGCCAAACATTGCAAAGGGGTAAACAAGGATATAGAATACTGTTAACCCATAAGTTACGGACATATGAAGGTGATCGGAAATAAATCGTTTCAGATAAATGCCGAAATAACTGGTGGCAAGTAAAATACCTACCGTTATGAAAAAGCCTGCTTCGGTAAACAGCTGATCGAATTTAATTAAATGGATTCCGTTCACTCCCTTTTTATAGCCGCTGGTTGTTATGGCTACAACCAAAAATAGCAGCAGAAATAGAAACGCCAAGGGTATCTGTGATACGGATTCCTTATAGGAACTATATAGTCTCTGATACTCGGTATACATAGTACCAAATTCATCTTTCGCATTGGGAAATCCTATATCAATGCTTGTACAAATCAGATATTCATCACGACTGTCACTAAAAGTATTGGATATTTCACCAGCAATATAATCCATAACCCACTGGAGATTTTCATCATTTAAATACTGATAATTTCTATTTACATTGGTTGCATAACGCTCTGTTGCTGTATTAATGATTAGATAGGCAGGATTCTTCTCCACTTTATTCATATACTCATCCATGGAAGCTAAGATATCTTCCTCATCATCTATAGAAGTGGCAAAAGACTCTAAGCTTGGGGAATAATACTTGGCTCCGGTAGATAAATTTATAACATAATAGATAAAATTAGTATTGGCATTATTTAAAATTGTGTTATAGTAATCAAAATTATCCTGCTCAGATGCAGCTTCCGGAGTTTTGGGCTTTTCAACTTCTTTCTCAAAAAGTTTTTTCAGGTTGATATTATCTGAATTATAAGAAACATTTCCGGTATAACCCCGTTCTCTGTAGTCAACATAGACGGCAACACGCTCCACATATTTTAAGTATTTGCTTTGAAAATCTGAGGTTTCATAAAAGGAATTGGTACCAACCGAATAGGAGTCTAAATATTTTAAGGTATGATACGTACCGACAAAAACAATGAGACCTGAAATAAACAATATAATATGTACCATTATTTTAAGTGGCAGGGAACCTTTGATTTTGTTCATTAGGCAGTGTCCTTTCCTTAATATTTTTCAATCTTATAACCAATTCCCCAAGCTACCTTTAGATACTTTGGCTCCTTTGGATTTATCTCTATCTTTTCACGAATATGGCGAATGTGAACGGCCACAATATTATCAGCTCCATAGGAAGGCTCATTCCATATTAATTCGTAGATTTCATTGATGGAGAATACTTTCCCTTTATTTTTCACAAGTAATTTAAGCAGATTATATTCAATGGGTGTAAGTTTGATTAGTTCGTCGTCAACATATACCTCTTTGCGGTCGTCATTGACGATGAGACCGCCGCTGGAATAAATGTTTTCTTCTTCTGTTACAATACTTCCAAGCTTTGTATAACGGCGTAGGGTTGATTTTACCCTGGCCATTAATTCTAAAGGGTTAAATGGTTTGGTAATATAATCATCTCCACCCACATTTAATCCAAGGATTTTATCATTATCTTCGGATTTGGCTGTCAGAAAAATAATAGGTAGTGTAATGTTTTGTTCCCTTAATTTCATGGTGGTACGAATGCCATCCATTTCCGGCATCATAATATCCATAAGTGCAAGATGCACTTCATTATTCGTGATTAAGTTGATTGCTTCTTTGCCGTTATAGGCTTTTAAAATGGTATAACCTTCCCCGCTTAAATAGATTTCGATAGCATCTACAATATCTTTGTCATCATCACATACTAATATGGTGTACATTATTAAGTTTCCTCCCTGTATAGAAGCTCATTATATATGGCACGAAATGCCCCTTAGTAGACCTTTATATTTTGATATAGCTGTATTATATACTATTTTCCAAATTAAAAAAACAAGCAATTAAAGTTTAACATAGAAAAGTTAATTTAACAGAATTAAAAACTTAAGATATTATGAAGAAGGAGATATTTTAAAGTATGGGCTTAAATTAGCATTATTTTCAAGTTACTTTGTATAAATGGGTAATAAAAATACTGGATTTTTTAATCATATTATTCTATAATGGAGAAAGTTATCATAGATGACATTACATAGCAACAGATTATAGCTAATGGAGGAATAGAAATGTACAAGATAATGAAGAAAGAGCTCCTGGCAAACAATATTTATCTTATGGATATACTTGCACCAAGAGTTGCAAAATCCTGTTATCCGGGTCAGTTTGTTATAGTTAAAATAGATGAAAAAGGTGAAAGAATACCGCTTACCATATGCGACTATGATAGAGAAGCAGGAACGGTTACCATTGTTTTTCAGGCGGTTGGATACTCAACAAAGAAAATGGTAGAATATGAAGTTGGTGACAGCTATCGTGATTTTATCGGACCCTTAGGCTGTAAGTCTGAATTAGTGGATGAAACTGCAGAAGAACTGGCAAAGAAAAAGATATTATTCGTAGCAGGCGGTGTAGGAACAGCTCCTGTATATCCTCAGGTTAAATGGATGAAAGAACAGGGAGTAGATGTTGACTGCATTATTGGCGCAAGAAATAAAGATTTAATTATATTAGAAGATGCCATGAAGGGGGTCGCTAAGAATGTTTATGTGGCTACAGATGATGGTTCCTATGGATTTAAAGGAAATGTGAATGACTGTATCAAGGACCTGATTCATAATCAGGGAAAAGAATATAATCTTGTCATTGCAATCGGACCAATTATCATGATGAAATTTGTCAGCATACTGACAAAAGAACTTGGAATTCCTACCATCGTTAGCATGAATCCGATTATGGTCGATGGAACCGGAATGTGTGGCGGATGCAGATTAACTGTTGGAAATGAAGTTAAGTTTGCATGTGTTGACGGGCCGGAATTTGATGGACACTTAGTTGATTTTGATGAATCCATGAAGAGACAGCAGATGTATAAAACTGCAGAGGGAAGAGCTATATTAAAGGAAAAAGAGGGCGCAACTCACAAGAATGGTGGCTGTGGCTGCAGTGATAACGCATAATACAGATTGGAGAAAGTTATGGACGTATTAAAGAGAGTGCCTGTAAGCGAGCAGGATCCAAAGGTTAGAGCAACGAATTTTAAAGAAGTATGTTTAGGGTATACTTTAGAAGAAGCAAAAGAAGAAGCAAGCAGATGCATCAAATGTAAAAATGCAAAATGTATTACAGGATGCCCTGTTTCCATAGATATTCCAGGATTTATTAAGCAGGTAGAGGAAGGTAATATTGAGGAAGCGGCA
>JAQZAX010000183.1 GCA_029239455.1 Anaerocolumna sp. | reverse complement strand
GGCGGATATCCTTTGGTTAAAATCTGTGATTTCAAATATTCTAAGATTTCACGTTGTTTCGCACTAATCTTACCATAACTCATTATTTGACCTCCAGTCATATTGTTTTACTAATTATAGCATACAATTTTTTAAAATGCAAAACTTATGTTCGTAATTTTTATATTTTTTTGTTGACAAACAAACGTTTGTTTTGTATAATTAATTCATAAAAGAAAACAAACGTTCCCAACACGTGTTCGTGTTCACAAAAGAATGGAGGATTTTATTATGGGTAAAATGTTCTATAACAAAAGAAGAAACTATAATAATCATTTATTATTCACTGCGATAGAGTGGAAACCTGCAGTATTTATAACCGGTGCTATTATCCTTACGATTATGATACTTGCTATGGGAATATTATCTACGAATGTTAGTGCAGAGAAGGTACCATTTAGAGAAAAAACCGTTGTAAGTATTAAGATAGAAGAAGGGGATACACTTTGGAGTATTGCCAGCCGATATATAACGGAAGAATATAAGGACATGAATACATATATTAAAGAAATTAAAAAAACCAATGGTTTATTTGAAGATACCATTCATGAAGGTAAGTATATTATTGTGCCATATTATACTACGAATGAAGTTGCATACAATTCCAGATGATAAAATTATCATTATAATATTTCAATATTTTATAAATGGGATTAGAGTGTCTTACATTAATACCAAATAGCTAAGTTTTCACTTATGAAACCTTAGCTATTTTCTTATATCAATATTCTGACTTTATGTATATGTTAGTTATACATGTGATAAATAAGAATAGTAAATCATATATTTATTAATAATGTAAAGGAATGGTATTCTAGAGTGGTAATTTATCCAAATAATTGGATTCCAACAGCATCCCTTGAAGAGATGGAAAAAACATTTTATGATGTCTTAATTGTTGGTAGTGGGGCTGGTGGCGGAGCATCATTATATCGGCTTTGCGAAATGTGGAAAAATCATACTGATAAAAAGATAGGTATATTGGAGAAAGGTAATTTATTATTTCATTCCAATGCTCTTAATATACCAACAATGAATATTACTAGAATGCGCGAGCAACTTTTTTACGATAATTCCACGCCAGTAGGGCACTTATTACCTGATTTTCCAGGTGCCAGGTTGGTATATGCACTTGGGGGAAGAACTTTATTTTGGAATGCATGGAGTCCTAGACCTCCTCAGTTTGAATTATTAAAATGGCCTATAAATCAAGCTGAGTTAAATGCCTATTATTCACTAGCCGAGAAGGTATTACATGTTACTTCCTCTTATGCAAATGGGTCTGTATTGCAGAACATTATGATGAATAGATTGTATGAGAACAATATTATAAATAGTATGGATTCACCTGTTTCAATTGATATGAGTGCAACTCACTTAGGTGAAATACATTCCAATGCATGGTTTAGTACCATTAACTTTTTAGCTCTTGCAATGAATGATAAGCCTTATGATCTTGGCCTAAATGCTTTTGTCTCAAAACTATTCGTAGAGCAAGGAAAAATAAGTGGCGTGGAAGTTATTGATACAGACAAAAACACTCATATTATTCATGCTAAAAATATTATTCTATCAGCCGGCGCTTTAGAAACGCCACGTTTATTATTGAATTCTGGAATTCAAGGACCTGCAATTGGACATTATTTAACAGATCACTTAACTATATTTGATTTGGGTAAAATTAATCGCAGACAGTTTGGTATGGATCCCGGTGTCCTCTCAATTTTGATTTATGAAACTGCAGAACAACCGTATCAGATTCAACTCTTGGGGCCAGACCAATATTACGCCTATCAACAATTTGAAGAGAAAATTCTACCAGAAGAATTAAGCATAACACTTGCAACTTTTGGTAAGACAGAATCACTTTATGAGAATAGAGTTTACATAGATAGCGCAAGAATAGATCAATATGGTATTCCTGAGATTCAAGTTGATTTTTCTTATAGTAATAAGGACCGTTTTGTAGCGAGTCAAATGGTGGATGGAATTTTAAAGACATCCTCTGCTATAAATATAGATTTATTAACGACACAGCCTAATCTTAGCTCACCAGGCAGTGACTTGCATGAATCCTGTACTTGCCGAATGGGGATTGATCCCGAAACCTCAGTGGTAAATTCAAATGGACAGATACATGAAGTCCCAGGGTTATATGTTGCAGATAATAGCACATTACCTACACTGGCAGCTGCCAATCCGACTCTCTCAACTGTTGCTTTATCCATAAGATTAGCCGATCATATAGTAAGTAAATCATATAGTAAATAAATCATATAGTAAGAATATTCCTTAATATTAAGGAATGAATTATGTCCGTTATCTATGCTTAATACATGATTTTTAATTTTCCCAGGTAAAGAGAAATTACTTGTTACATACTTTACCTGGGTTGAGCTTTATGCTAAACTAAATAAATAAAATCAAATGAAAACGGAGTGTTAAATATGGATAGATGGGAATATAAAAGTATTAAATTTGAAACTACAGGTTTCTTTGGCGGAAAATTGGATTTACATAATTTTGATGCAGATATTAATAGACTTGGTGAAGACGGATGGGAGTTAGTTTCCTGTATTACAACCACTGCAGGAGAAGGAGTCAGCAGAGAGGTTATTGCACCCTAGTTATGTTTTTGGTATTCGGAACCATTATTTTAAATATTATAGAATTGATAAATATTTCTCGCAAATACAGAACTTAAATGGGCTCGATTTTATTTTTTATTAATACCTGTATAAAATCAATATAATGTATAAAGCATTATACCACTTAAAATATTATCCTTACGGTATAGATCAAGCCCTAA
>JAQZAX010000065.1 GCA_029239455.1 Anaerocolumna sp. | reverse complement strand
TTTTGTAAGTGTATTTGCTTTTACAATTAATTATAATTTTAATGTTGATAATACAGCTTTTATACGTTTAGTAGGTTTAGAGAAGGCGGATTTAGCGGTATCCTGTGTGGATGAAAAGGCACCTGGGATCTTTGATGAGATAAGTGGCATAGAAAATGTGGAGAAAACAACCAGATTATCCAATCATGCCATGACCGTTTCCTTAGGCGGTAAAGATATTACACCTACAATTAATATATGTAATGATTTTGAACAATTAGAGACCAATACCATTGTGAAAGGTAGATATCCAAGACATGATAATGAAATAGCAGTTACTGGGGTAGTATCAAATTACTTAGAAGCAGAAATTGGTGATGTTGTTACAGTGAAAGGGAAAAATAGTACGCAAGAATATATAGTTGTTGGTGTTACGCAACAGATTAGTTACCTTGGAAAAGGTGCCTCATTGACAGAAGAAGGAGTGCGTAGAATAAATTTTAGTTTTTTTCCCACAACACAGCATATTTATTTGCAGAATGATACGGATCTTTTTTCCGTAACCAATATCATAGAGAATAAGTACGGTGAGATTGTAAATGTTAGTAATATAAAAGAATCCTTTGATACTATTTTAGCATCTTTTAATAATGCGGTGATTATACTGGGTGTTTTATGCTTTATAAGTACCATTAGCATCATAGGTTTGGTACTATTTCTATTGATTAGAATTCGGTTACTAAAAGAAAAAACTCGCATTGGATTAGCGAAGGCGTTAGGATATACTACGAGGCAAATAGTAGTTCAAATAATTATTAGTTTTTGTCCAGTATGCGTATTGGGTGCTCTAATAGGAACAGTCATGGCTTCAAATCTAGTCAATCCAGCGTTTGCTTTAATGCTTTCCATATCAGGTATCTACAATAGTAATCTAATTATAGATCCGATATTAACAATTATTACATTTATTGTATTGTCATTAGTCTCCATAATAATAACTGCATTGGTTGCAAGTAGAATTAGAAAAATTACGCCCTGTGATTTATTTATATAATAAAATCATAAATATTAAAAAATATTAGATTTGTTTTTTTAATTTTCTTATTGAATTTTTAACTGTAAGATGGTATAATCTAATTCGTTCGATTGATTTATAGCAACTTAATTAATTGAATTCAATAAGTTTGCAGTCGTGGCGGAATTGGCATACGCGCTAGACTAAGGATCTAGTGAGCATTGCGCTCGTACGGGTTCAAGTCCCGTCGACTGCACTATAGTGTGAAAGCTTTGAAAGTGTTTGTTTTCAAGGCTTTCATTCGTTTTATCGGTACATGAATTGATGGTTTGAGTCATTCGATTTTATTGTTAATAATTTTTACTTGCATTTTACTGCAATGTTGCTTTGAAAGTGGTTTCGTATACAGGAGAAATATCGCATTAATGCCCTACACAATGGTTTAAGCCCTTATTTTACTGGGTTCCAGAGGTTGGATAAGTCGATTTACACGACTTGTACACACTTTGCATAAGAAATAGAAATAGCCGTTACATGACGAAAGTGAGATATTTCACTAGGGTTGTGTAGCGGCTTTTTAAATGCAAATACTTAAGGGGAGGTTGAGCAATTGAGCTTGCATGTGTTTTCATCCTGTGTTATATGGTGTTATAAAATTGTGCCATGTTTAGGAATAGCTTTTGAATATCAAGGAATTCAACATTATCAACCGGTAGAATTATTTGGTGGAAAAGAACATTTTGAAAAGGGTATTGAATTAGATAAAAAGAAAAGATTATTGTGCAAAGAACATGGTATTATAGTAATTGATTGGAGATATGATGAGCCAATTACGACTGCTATGTTAAAAAGAAAACTAAAAAATATAGCGGAAGGTCCTTAAAGGCCTTCTTTTTACGTTGCGTGTCCAGCAAAGGTGGACCACACTAGCACGTGACAACCAAATTTTATAGGGTGCCCAGGGTTAGAAACCCTGAAGGCACATAGGTTTTAGTTTGGTAAATGAATATTCCTTTTTTAACTAAATATTTACGGTAGATCCCCGAACGATAAGCTCGGGCAATGTAGTATAGATTTGTACCTGTAAGGAAGGGTTTTTAATTTTGCGAATCAGCATGCTAGCGGCCTGAAGACCCATGTCGTAAACATCAATATTCACTACAGTAGGAGGGGGATCCATGATCATAGAGAAAGGATAGTTATCAAAGGTAATTACACCGATATCTTCCGGAATGCGTAGTCCAAAATCATGGATTGCTTTGAGTGATCCAAGAGCAATGCTGTTATTTTCACATATTACCGCATCGGGCATTTTCTCTCCGGATAGTACCTCTGACATTACGACGCAGCTGGCATCTTTTGAAGAATCGGTATAGCGCACACACACAGGGGTGAGTTCCTTTTCCCTCATTACATTCCGAAAACCTTGCAGTCGATGGGCTGAGATCTGATCCTCCTCGTGACCACATAAAAATGCTATATTTTGATAGCCGCAGTTGCATAGGTGATTGGTGGCTATTTCTCCGGACAGACAATTGTTTGTATCGATCCAACATAACTGACTCTCAAAGTCCGGTTTGCCAATAATAATATGAGGAAAATTTAACCCGGGCAGTAAAAGTGATAATCCTTTTGATGTGGCTGAGCCATGTATGATTAGGCCGTCCGCACTCTTCTGAGCAATAATTTTTTCCGCTTCGTCTGCGGGTTCTGCGTCAGAATCAATACTTAGGACACTTAAATTGTAACCTTTTGCAGCCAATGTTTTTTGTGCACCGCACATAATTTCAAACATATGAGGATTCATAAAAGCAACATCTTTTTGCAGACGTGTCATAAATATAATATTCTTTGTTGACTTTTGGGCAAAATTCTTTGCGCGAAGGTTGGGGTAGTAATGTAATTTCTTCATGACATCTTCTACCCTCTTCGCAGTTTCTTGGCTAATGGTCGGGGATTTGTTTATTACTTTTGACACAGTGGAGATAGATACGCCGGCTTCTTTTGCGACCTCTTTGATAGTAATTGACATAATAACACCTCACTTGTAGTTTAGGAAAACGCTTTATTAAATATTACACCGTTTTCCTAAATAAATCAAGCAAATTTACCAAAAATGTATTGAATAATTTAAAATTATAGGTATAATAGTATATGTAATCAAGGGAAAATGAGACTTTAGCAAGCTATAGATTGCGAAAGCGTTTTCCTAAAGCAATTAAAACAACAAAAAGGAGAGATTAATAATGAAAAGATTGTTTGCTCTTGTAGTAACAGTTGCCCTATTGGGGGGGATTATGTCAGGATGTGGGAATACCACAGATAAATCCCAGTTACCAGCTTCTAATTCTCAGACATCGGGTTCCGAGACACCACAGGAGACTAAGCCGGTAACCATTACGATCTGGCATGAAACATCAGAAGACATTGCGAACTCCATTCAAGCAGAACTTGATAAGCTAGCTCCTGATGTAGTAGTAAAAGTGGAACGAAAAGAGAAGATGAGTGATGCGCTAAAGTTAGTTGGAAATGATCCAAACAGTGCGCCTGATATGTATTTCTTCGCCCACGATAAAATTGGTGTATTTGCACAGATGGGGGTCCTTTCCCCGATAACTGATTTCATCAGCCAGGAGAAGATGAGTGATTTAATGCCAATGGCCCTTACTGCGGCTACTTATCAAGATGAGATATATCAGCTTCCGGTCTACTTTGAGACACAGATGTTTATGTATAACAAAGCTTTAATGAAAGAAGTTCCTAAAACCACAGATGACTTACTTGCCTATATGATAGCAAATACGAAGGATGGAAATTATGGCTTTGTGGAACAACATAGTACAGCTTACTATTCTTCATCCTGGATGCATGCCTTTGGCGGTTTTATCATCAATGAAAATGCTGAGCCGGGACTTGATAACCAGGCAACCGTCGATTCTGTGACCTATCATAAGCAGTTTGTACCATATATGCCAATTGATGGTGAGTACAATACCATAACTACACTATTTAAAGAAGGAAAAGCCCATGCAATTATAGGAGGACCATGGTTGGTGCCAGAAGTGAGGGCGGCAGGAATTGATCTTGGTATTGCACCGATGCCTACAGTGAATGCAACGGGAAAACCTTTGACTCCATACTCAGGTGTTCAGGGAATAAGTGTACTGAAAGCCAATTCAGAAGAGAAAAAAGATGCAATTACCAAAGTGATCGAACAACTGTTAAAGCCAGACATTGGTATAGCACTTGCAAAATCTGCAAGCTGTGCTCCTGTAAACAACAATTGCTATGAAGATGCAGCAGTTGCAGGGGATGAAATGATTGTGGCCATGAAGGAAGTTGCGGCTAACGTAGTGCCAATGCCAAACGTTCCTGAAATGGATGTAATGTGGACTGTTACAGAAAATATGCTTGCAGCAGTGAATAAAAATGGAGCAGATGCTCAGAGTGAGTGTGCTAAAGCACAAAAGGATGCACTGAATCAAATTGCTGCCATGAAATAACCGGATTTGATAATTGCAATAGTATGATAGACAAGGACGTGTCACTTGGAATACAAAAGGATACAAAATTCCTGGTATTTGGTGACACTTCCTTTATTGAAAGGAGACGCCATGAAGAAAAAGCTTCTGCCGTACCTGTATTCTTTTCCTACACTTTTAGTCATAGCGTTAATTATTTTATTTCCTATTCTATATACCGGATACATCTCTCTTACCAATATGAATGTGTACCATTGGTTTGATTTTCGGTTGATTGGATTTGAAAATTACAAAAACGCCTTGCTGGTATTTGACTCCGGATTCTTGCCGGCACTGTTTCGTACTGTACTATGGACTGCATTAAATATGACGTTGCAAATGATTCTAGCATTTTTCATTGCGCTAGGATTGAATGCAGAAGGGTTAAAACTAAAAACACTTTACAAAACCATATTGATGTTTCCCTGGGCTATGCCTGGCTATGTATCCATTCTTCTGTGGCGCATGGGCATGTTTAATACGGAATTTGGTTTATTAAATCAATGGCTTGGTGCACTTGGTCTTGAGGATGTACAGTGGCTTAGTCAGAATATACCTGCGTTTCTCTCTTGTACGGCTGTAAATCTGTGGCTTGCCCTGCCTTTTATGATTATGACCATAGATGGAGCGTTACAAAGCATTGACCGTTCTTATTATGAAAGTGCAATGATGGAAGGTGCCGGATTCTTCACTAGAATTCGAACCATTACACTACCTTCTCTTCGATTTATTATTATGCCGGCGGTGATTATGACTGCTTTTACAACTTTTAAACAGTTTGATATTGTATATTTGCTTACCCAGCAACAGGGGGCCAAAACCGGCGCGGATATTCACACAATCATTACATATGCCTATGAAAAAGCGTTTATGACCAATAATTACGGATACAGTTCCGCGGTTTCTGTCTTAATTTTCGTAATTCTCATTGGTTTTTCAGCGTTTACCCGCAAAGATATGAAGGAGGAAAGTGTATGAGAGCAAATCACTCCAAACGAAAAGTCAAGTTAATCTTGTTAAATCTTGTCTTTCTTATCTTGTGTTTCATTTGTCTTGTTCCTATCATATATGCATTTTCCGTATCTCTAAATGGGGGAAATAGCGTTATGAGTTCGAACTTTTCTATTATTCCAAAGGAGTTTACTTTGGATAATTACAAATCAGTACTCTTAGAACAGCCATTTTTATTATGGCTTAAGAATAGTTCTATCTTAGCGTTGTTTACGGTGATTATCGCTTTGACGTTGTCTATCCCGGCAGCTTATGCATTTTCTAGACATCGTTTTAAAGGTCGAAAGCCTATACTGTATATCCTGCTGATGCTCAATGCATTTCCTGGGATTTTATCCATGTTTGCAGTATATCGTCTGTTAAAACCTTTGAATCTAATTAATTCTTACGCCGGTTTAATTATAATTTATATCGGTACGATGGGTATTTTTGCGCTGTGGAATATGAAAGGTTACTTTGATACCATTCCTCAAGAAATTGAAGAAGCGGCTAGAATTGACGGTGCCAATGACTTTCAAAACATTCAAAAGATTATTTTGCCTCTAGCACGGCCTACTATCATTGTAACAGCTGTCATGATACTGATTTTTGTGTGGAATGAGTATATCTTTGCTGTCACTTTTATGACGGGTTCTAATCATTATACATTAGCCGCAGGACTTTACTCGCTCCAGGCTACGGAGTATACCCGTAACTGGCCAATATTTTCCGCTGCCTCCCTCATGACCTCTTTGCCTATCTTAATCGTATTTTTCTTGGTACAAAAGCAAATGCGTTCTGGTTTGGTTGCAGGCGGTGTGAAAGGATAATTACTTACAAGGAGACTACTATGAAAAAAGATGCTATTTTACACATTCCCCTTTCAAACTATGCTTACGGACTAGACGAAACCCATATGGTGTTTCGTCTGCGGGCTGCCAGAGGAGATTTAAAAAGTTGTGTGTTTTATTACGGCGACCGTGCATACCCGCAGAATCCGGTTGTTTTTACGAAACAGGAAATGACTCTTACGGCAAAGGAAGAATTGTTTGATTATTTTGAAATTGAGATTGAAACGTCTTATACCCGTGTGTGCTACTATTTTCAACTAGACGATGGTAAGGAAACCGTCTTTTATGCATCTGATCTTTTTGTGAAAGAACTGCCCTTAGAGCGTTCTGAATTTTATCAGCTGCCCTTTAATCACCCAGCTGACACGGCAAAGATTCCCCAGTGGATCAAAGAAGCGGTGGTATATAATATTTTCCCTGACAGCTTTGCCACTAGAGAGAAATATATCTCCCTGAAGGGACTTAAGAAACCTTGGGAAGAACAGATATGTGAAAGCAAAAACGGCGGTACCCTAAGAGGTATATTAGAAAATTTAGATTACATCAAAAACCTAGGTGTAACCTGCCTTTATCTCAATCCTATTTTTGCCGCGGGTGCTTATCATAAATATGATGTTCTTGATTATTTTCATGTGGATCCTTGCTTTGGCACAAATGAGGACTTCAAAGGTTTGGTGGAAACTTGTCATGCAAATGGTATGAAGATTATTATTGACGGTGTATTTAATCACTGCAGCTGGAACTTTTTTGCCTTTGATGACGTGGTAGAAAATGGAGAAAAGTCCAGGTATAAAGATTGGTTTTACCGCCTGTCCTATCCGGTGATGCGGCCAAGAGACCCGGAAGAGATACCGGGGTATGACTGCTTTGCGTATGTACGTACTATGCCAAAGCTGAATACGGCAAACCAGGAAGTACAGGAGTATTTTTGCAAAGTATGCGATTATTGGATACGTGAGTTTGGCATTGATGGTTGGCGTTTAGATGTAGCCAATGAGGTGAATCATGATTTCTGGCGAGCTTTTCGTCGAGCAGCCAAATCAGCCAATCCTGACTGTGTTTTGATTGGTGAGGTGTGGGAGAGTGCTCCTATATGGCTACAGGGTGATCAATTCGATTCTACAATGAATTATGATTTTCGTAAAAATTGCAGGGAATTCTTCGCAGTGAATCAGTTAGATAGCTATGCTTTTGACAGCCGTGTTACACAAATGCTAATGAGGTACATAAAGACTATGGCCTATGGACAGTTAAATCTGTTGGACAGTCATGACGTGCCCCGTTTTTATTCCCATTGCAATGGAGATATCAACCGCATGAAACTGGCAGTTGCATTCCAGATGACTTTTATCGGGGCCCCTTCCATATTCTACGGGGATGAAAAAGGGTTTCTTGGCACATTGGAAGAGGAATACCGCCAACCTATGAGGTGGGAGGATTCTGAAGATGAAATGAAGGATTTTTATGTTCGTCTCATTGCCCTTAGAAATAAAAATTCAGCTCTTCGCCTGGGTAACTACCGTACAGTAAAGGCAGAACGAGGATCTGGATTATATATATATGAAAGATATGATGAACACCAAAGAATCACAGTTTCTTTGAATGCCTCAGATAGGAGTGAAAAGGTGCCCATTACAGGGAAAGAAAGTATATTGTTTGGTGAGGATATCACCAACGGGATGCTAAAACCGTGGGGATTATCTATTTATTCCACTGACTACTCATTGTGATTCCTTAAAAAGAAAAATATAGGAGCTTATGTTAGGCGGCAATTGCCCCTTACATAAGCTCATTTTTTATGTTATATAGGAAAGTTTCTAAACTTCCCTATAACATAAAAAAGCCCGACCGGCAGGATGCGCATGACGCGCTAAGGAAATTTGTCACAGATGTGATTCGCGTCAGCGCTAGAGTCTGGAGGGCCTGACTCTTTCTTGGATAGGACTTGCATCATAAAAGGCCTTCATTTTGCTATTTCATCAACCATTTATAGACCCATTTCTTATATAGTGGTATAATTATTCTGTTTCGATTAAATTAATAAAGCATATAAACTATAAGACAAAATATTACATATAAGAATAATTGATTTGACGCTCCAATCATAATTTACACCCATTGCATACCGCAGGTAAGCCTGCGATACTGCCACAAATAAAAAAATCAAATAAAATAACGACATAGCAAATTGCAAAATCAGAAAATTTATAAGTTTGCATTTTATATAAAATAACAACAGAAGGGAAGGAACATTATGGAGCAATTAAAGCTGATTGAAATAATAAAGAATAATCCCAATGTTATAGTATCTATAGATAATCCTACAGAGGAAATGAAACTATTGGCAGTTAAAAAAAATGGACTTTTGTTAGAATATATAGACAATCCAACCAGAGAGATGCAGGAGTTTGCTCTAGACAATACTGCCCTGGCAATTAAATTTATACATAACCCCACCGAAGAGATGATGATAAAAGCAATTAATGGAGGGTGGGTTAACTTAGAGTATATCAAAGACCCAACCGATACGGTTATTCAATTAGCAATAAATCAAGCTGGATGGGCAATCAAATTTGTTAAAAATCCAAGTGAAGAATTACAATTAATGGCGGTAAGAAAAAATTACGATTCCATAAAGTTTATAAAAGAGCCTTACGAAAGTGTACAGGAAGAGGCCGTAAAGACAAGTTATGATGCACTAAGATTTATTAATTCACCTGCACATAGTGCAGAACTTATAGCGATTAAGAATAGTGAGGCGGCAATTAAGTTTATTAATGATTTAAATAAGGATAAAATATTAGAATTATTGAAAGTGAATATTTTAGTACTTAAATATGTTATGAATGAAATAACAAAGGAAGAATTAGAAGAAGTATTAAAGGAAGTATTATCAAAGGAAGATGTGGAAGATAAATATGTTAGAGATTATTTGAATTATCATATGATTGATGACAGCGATATTAAAAAAATGGATAAGTTAAAAATTATTTATCAATATGGTAGTAAAAAGGCAAAGAAAATAACTGTGGATGAGAAATTGAAGATAAATAATTAAAATTGTTATTAAAATTTGTAGCTATAATAAAAAGTAGATAATAAAACGAAAACTAAATGAAAAATATAAATTATTGACATAAAAATTATTTTAGAAGCCATGACAAATTAACCTTAGGATAATACAGGAGAAAGAATACATGAATTATACAGATACATTAAAAAGCATTGAGTTAGTACTTGCTACGGGAGAGGTACCTTTAATAGTTGGAGAAAGCGGAATAGGAAAAACAGCTTTAGCCAAGCAAATTGCAGAAGTAAACAATTGGAGCTTAATTGTGATTGATGGAAATCTCTTGAAAGAAGGGGAAATTGGTGGACTTCCAACCATAGAATCCTATGAAAGTATAAATGAGGATGGATTTAAAGTTGAAAGAAAAACAACAACCTATGCAGTTCATAATAAGCTAAGGGAAATTGATGAAGAGATATCAAAAGACAATACTGTTCTTTTATTTATTGATGAGATAAATCGGTGTGAGCACACGGTACAACAGGAGCTAATGAATTTAATATTGAATAGGGAAATTAATGGATATAAGTTATACGAAGACGTAAAAATACTGGCAGCAATGAATCCTTCCGGTAAATATGGCACAGATTTTGATTATCAGGTTGTGGATATGGATGCAGCCCAGGAAAATAGATTTGTGTGGCTGTATATGGAACCGGATTACATACAGTGGATGGATTGGGCAATAGAGGCAGGGATTGAACAAAAGGTAATAGAGTTTATTTCTACCTTTCCAGAATATTTACAGAAGAAAAACCATGATACTATAAGCGCTACACCAAGAAGCTATGAGAGGATTTCCAAGGTTTATCATATATATAAAGAGAAAAAAGAATCTATTTCAAGAGCGGTGTTTTTAAATGTAGTGAAAGGAAATGTTGGGGAACTTATTGCAGAGGAGTTTATTAACTTTGTTGAATCTGATTCTCGCCCTATCCTATCTTATGAAGAAGTTTTTTCAGGAGAAGCCCTTTCAGAATCTGTAATAGAAAGAGTGAAAAATGAAAGTCATACAAGGCTATATTTATCCGCAAAGAATATTCTAAAATACTTAGAAGCAAATATTAACAATGATAATCACGACCCTAACTACGATATAAACAGGTTAACCAAGCTGTTAGAAATATATCCGGTAGATTTAAGAGTTGGAATCATGAAAGATATAAAAAATAGTTATTCGGAAGTTTACAAATATTCAATAGATAATGAGACCTTTGTAGAATTATACTTTGAATCTTACTTAAAATAAGTGGATAATAGCTGCTTTAGCAGCGCGGAGGTTAGCATATGGATAAAAGTTTTGATAACCAGGTAACAGGGCTTTATGAAAAGGCAAAAGATATCATAACCAATTATCTAAAAACAAACCACAAAAAGGAGAAATCGAAAGTAAACATATCAGATGATTTCAGGAATGAATTTTTTGGTTTGGTAGATAAAGTTAATTTAAGTCTTATGGAAGACAAGGATAATTTCTTTGGATATTTTTTATTTCAAATGGCAAGAGAAATAAGATTTGATATCAGCAGTCCTACTGCAGTTAATTTTAAAGGTGCTCAATATGTCATCTATTTTAATCCTGTTATTTTTTTAACTCTTAGTAAGAAACAAATGGAAACTACCATAAAACATGAAATACTCCATATCATATCCATGCATTTAATTAGAGCAAAAGAATTAAAGAATAGATATAGCACCTTAGCAATGAATATAGCAATGGATATTGTGGTAAATAAATATCTAAATTTTCTGCCGCCCTATGCTACAACTTTAGAATGGGTAAATTTAAGTTTGTCTTTAGAGTTAGAACCTTATGAGCCTTTTGAATATTATGTGGAAAAAATTCAAACTGCCCTGCATTTATTTGAGGAAGATGAAAAGGCAGCAGAGGATGATAGTTATCAGGATGACCAGATTGAAATGGAATATAATATTGAAAAAACTCATGACATCTGGGAAGATTCCAGTGACATCGATGAAAAGACCCTGCAGGAATTTACGGAAAAGGTGATTAGTAATTCTGAAAAAGGTGAAATTCCAACGTATTTAAAAAACATGATTGGTGCTCTGAAAAACAGCAGGGGGGAATTGCCTTGGAATTTATATTTGAAACGCTTAATGGGAACTGTCCCAAGCAATCAAAAGAAGACAATAACAAGGCGAGACAGAAGACAGCCTGATCGATTGGATTTAAGAGGACAGCTTAGAAGTCATAAAGCTAACATTTTAGTTGCCCTTGATATTAGTGGAAGCATTAGCGAGGAAGAATTTAAACAGGCTATGAAAGAAGTACTCAGTATAGTAAAAAATAATAATCATGAAATTACCATGATTGAATGCGACAATGAAATAAGACGTGTATATAAAGTCAGATTGGAAAAGGATTTAAAAGAGAGAATTTATAAAAAGGGAGCCACTAAATTCAACCCGGTGTTTGAATATGCGAATCGTAATAAGGTTAATTTGTTAATCTATTTTACGGATGGTAAAGGGGAAGACAAACTTCAGGTAGTACCTAGAGGGTATAGGGTTCTGTGGGTTATTTCCGGAGGAGGGGACAGGCTTTCATTAAAAGAGCCTTATGGGGCAGTAAAAAAACTTAGTAATGTTAAAATAAAAGATACCCTATTGGATATAAGTGATGTTGCAAGCGGCGGATATTCAATGAATAACCAAGAAAGAAATTTATAAAGAAGAACGAAGAATGTGCTTGGCACATTCTCCCGTAAAAGAAATTAATAACAATGCAGACAAGCTTTTCAAGGTTGATAGGTTGATGGTTGAAGTAAGTGGAACTCGTGCTATAAACTTATGGAACTAAAACGAGCCGTGACAAATAATATAGTCAAAAAGAGATAGCTTTTTGGAGGCTATTCATGGGATACTATATTAATGCGGAACATGATGTGAAAATCTTCGTGGAGGATCTTAATCCCGAGGGAGATAAAACAATTCTATTTATACACGGTTGGCCCGGAAGTCATAAGCTATTTGAATATCAATTCAACCAGCTTCCTAATTATGGATACCGATGTATTGGAGTAGATACACGAGGATTTGGTAATTCTGATAAACCGTTTTATGGTTACGACTATGATACATTGTCAGATGATATTCGAAGTGTTATAGATAGTTTAAATTTACATGATATTACTTTAGCGGGACATTCTACCGGAGGAGCAATAGCAATCAGATATATGGCTCGTCATAGAGGGCATGGAGTATCAAAGCTGGCTCTGTTTGCTGCAGCAGCACCTAGCCTTATCAAGCGCCCTAATTTTCCTTACGGATTAGATAAAGAAAATGTATTGGAAATCATACAAGGTACACTTACGGATCGTCCTGAAATGCTACGGAATTTTGGTGAAATGTTCTTCTTTCAGCACACTTCCCAGCCTTTTTCGGATTGGTTCTTTGGGTTAGGATTACAGGCAGCAGGCTGGTCAACTGCCGCCATAGCGAATACATGGATAAATGAAGTATTACTTTCTGACTTGGATACAATTCACGTACCGACCTTAATTATTCATGGCATTCACGATAAAATTGTTCCATATCAATTAGGTGAAATACAACATCAATTAATTAAAAATTCTATATTTATTCCAATGCATTTCAGTGGACATGGAGCATTCTATGATCAGCGAGATGAGTTTAATGATGCATTGATTAAATTTGTAAATGGATAGGGATTTTAAGTCCTATTGACTACAACTCAATATTCAAAAAAGGCCCTGCTAATTTAGCACGGCCTTTTCTACGCAACTGATATTATACCCCAAACTGTCTAATAATGCCTTCTGACATTACATCTGCCATCATCAAAGCTTGTTTTTGAATATCATCATACACAGCAATATCTTCCTGATATCTACCTTGTATTCTTGCAGATACTTCATGCTCTAACATGCTCAGATGGTCATACATCATTTCCTTCCACACACTTTGGCTCCA
>JAQZAX010000064.1 GCA_029239455.1 Anaerocolumna sp. | reverse complement strand
TCATAGCAACAATTGATGCACACAAAGTGCAAAAAGAGCACTTTGGCGCATGAAGTTCTCGGGTTTTGTTACACAAAACACCTCGCGGTACCGAAGGCTATATAGTAACGAATGATTCAGAATAAATACCAAAGAATAATTTATGGAATAGATTTTCATTGTTGTAAATGATATAATAAAAGAAAAACACTAGGAAGGAAAGTATCGTAGGTAAACCTGCGATATGCAATGGGTGTAAAAATGATTAAAGATATGATTACAAAAAACCGCTCTTACAGACGATTTTACGGGGAAAAAGCTGTTACTATGGATCAATTAAAAGAACTTGTTGATCTTGCCAGATTGTCACCAAGTATGGCAAATCGTCAGCCTTTAAAATATGTGTTAATATGTAATCCCAAAATGAATGAAAAAGTATTCGAACATCTTGGCTGGGCAGGCTATTTACAGGATTGGCCAGGTCCAGTTCCATCGGAACGTCCTACGGCATACATAGTTATGTTAAGAGATAATACATTAACGAAAGTCCCTTCTGCGGATGAAGGTATTCACGTACAGAGCATGTTATTAGGCGCAGTAGAGCAAGGCCTTGGTGGTTGTGTCATAGGAAATTACAACAAAGAAAATTTGGCAAAAACACTTGACCTAGATGCTGATTATGAACCGGTATATGTTATTGCACTTGGATATCCGAAAGAAGAAGTTGTCATAGATTCCATGGGAGAAGACGGAAACATAAAATACTGGAGAGATGAAAATCAGGTGCATCATGTGCCAAAACGTAGTTTGGAAGAATTAATCTTAAAAGAAATCTAATAATAGAACCTTCGATATAAATGAGTTTGTTATTTCAGAATTTATAGATTCCCTGGCTTATATTTTTTAACATAAGCCAGGGATTTCACATTCTATTCTGTTATTGGAATATGTCTTGTATCATTTAATGTAGATAATATTATGTTATTATTTGTTGTAAAAATTAATTTCGTAACGGATGTATTATCAAGAAAAATACTATGATACATCGGTACTTTCCAGTCAAACAGACAAACCAGGCCAGCTTTAATAATACCGCCATGAGCCACAGCTATAATTTTTCTACCAGCATTGCTTTTCGCAATATCTAGAATAGCATTCTTTGCCCTGGTGCCTGCAGAAAGAACATTTAAATCCCCACCCATTAAACTGCCATCGGTTTTCCAAGCATCAAACTGGGAAGGATACTGCTCCATGATTTGATGAAAGGTCAGACCTTCCCAATCACCAAAATTGATCTCAGTTAAATCTTCATGAATGATAGGTTTGCTCTCTGGATTATTTCTGCTAATCATTTCTGCGGTCTGAAGCGCTCTATTTAAAGGACTGCTGTAAATAATATCGTAATTGTTCTGAAATCTCATGCTTAAATATTCTGCTTGTTTTATTCCATTATCAGATAAATCTATATTACTGGAACCCTGAAATTTTCCTAATACATTCCACTGCGTTTCGCCATGTCTGACAAGATATAATTCTGTTTTCATCTTACACTCCTTAAATCTTTTTCTCTTATAATAATACGAAGTGATAAGAAAAGACAACCATAATCTATTATTTTCTCTTTTTAGTTATGGTAAGATAAGCATCGGACAAAGTATTTATGGGACATACCGTGCACCATGTACGTGGTTTATATAGAAAACCCAATAGGATTCCAATCATTGTTGTTGTCATCATCATGGAAAAAATTCGGTAGGACAGATGTGTAATCCACGGTGCAATGCCACCAAATTCCACTAGTTGAGGTAAGTTGCCTGGAAATGGGAAAAATAACATAAAACGAGCCATTAACATTGGTGGCATTGCGCCGGAATATACTCTGGTTGTTGCAGCAATCATAATAAATAAATTAAATACAAAATAAACTAATATAAATTTCTTCATATCTCCTTTTATAAAAAAATTAGGAGTTTTTTGATTTGTCTTTTTGAATTTACCAATTTTAGAATAGAAAGAAGCTCTGGGACAATACCCCTGACAGTAAGTCTTTTTACCTGTATTCATTAATAGTACAAAAGGTAATATCATGCATAGGAATCCTATTAATGCTAAGTGAATATTAATGAATCCAAGCAGAAAGAATGAAATGGTTACAAGATATAAATTTTTATTGTGTCGTAAACTAGTCAAAATATTATGCACTTTTCTCTTCCTCATTATTTCTAAGATATTTTATTACTTCAGTTCCAGCTTTTGCTCCTTCATAGACAGCTTTTGCGATTTGCAACAATCCTCCGGTACAATCTCCTGCAGCGTATAAACCAGGAATACTGGTTGCCATATTTTCATCTACTACAATCTTATTGCCGTCGATTTCAGCCCCTATTTTCTTCGCAAGAGCGCTGCTTCCGGCAACACCTAAAGCGACAAAAACTCCAGCGACTGCTAGGGAAGTGCCGTCTTTAAATATAACTTTTTCTATTACCTGGGTTCCTTCTAGTGCAGTAACCGGCGCGGTATTGACCCTAATTCCACTTGGTATAGTTACGAGGGGCTCTTTGCCGTTGGTTAAAATGGTTACTGACTTAGAAGTAGGTAAAAGCTCCATTGCTTCATGAACTGCATATTCACCTTCCCCTAAAACAGCGACATCTTTACCACGATAGAAGAAGGCATCACATACGGCACAATAACTTACACCATTGCCTTCATATTCTTTTAACCCCTTTATTTTAGGAGCCATACGGGAGGTACCAGTTGCAATAACTACACTATCTGCGACATAATCCTGATTTTTTGTCTGAACCATCAGTTTGCCGTTATAGTTAAGACCTACAACTTCATCACTAATTAATTCTACTCCTAAGCGTTTTGCCTGGGAAATTCCGCCTTCAATGAGACTCTGACCGGATATTGGTGCTTCAAATCCATAATAGTTCTCTATCTCTTTCGCTTTGCCTAATGCTCCGCTGTCTTTTCCGATTATGGTAGTGTTAAAACCTGCGCGGGTAGTATATAAAGCGGTTGATACTCCAGCAGGGCCATTCCCTATGATAATAATGTTAGCCATACAATCTCTTCCTTTCTTATGTCGAATACTTTTAGGTACTTGCGAAACTCGTAAGTTTTCACTTACCTAATCGAATACTTTGCGAATAGAATTATACCTTTAATCCGTGGTATCTTCTGTGATTAACTCACATATAAAATCCAGGACATATACTTGCAAGAATGGCAGCAAAGAAAGATGCGGTAGAAGCATTAAGGGCAGAATATATTAAGATTTCAAATAATTGAATCTTGGTTATTGAATTCTATAATAAAATATGGTAACTTTATAAAGTATAGTTACTAAAGAAATATAATCGACTCGAAAGAAGACTGGTCATATCGACTTACAAAGTCTTGGTAATATCGATTTTAAATATCTTGGTTATATCGACTTACAAAGTTTTGGTCATATCGACTTACAAAATCTTGGTTATATCAACTTGATAGAGTCTTAGTCAAAAGTTGACATTCTTAGGAACAAGGAGTATAATCTGTAAATCATATGTGATTAGTATGATATATAACATATCATACGAATCAGTACATATTATATAGATAATAGTGAAAATCCAAAGTTTTTACTATTACCTGATTCGATATTATAGTTGAAAGGGAATGAAGTGTGAAAGAAAATTTAGAAAAAGAAAGGTTGCCACAGTGTGATTCTTTCACTCCTTTTTATTTGTGGCAGTATCGCAGGTGTACCTGCGATATGAGGTGGGTATAATTATGAAAAATAATAAGTTTAGGAAGCTATGGAGCACACTGCTGGTAGTTGCCGTAATGGTAGTAATGACGGCGTGTTCGAATCCTACAGATACGGCAGAGAATGCAGCAACTAAAAGTGCAACAGGGGGAAATCAGGATGAGAAGAAGATAATTAATATAGGAGTTACTTATGCGCCCGGCACAATAAACCCATTATCTCCAACAGGGGAAGTGGCTACCAGTGTTACCGGATTAATGTTTTTACCATTATTAGAAATTGACAGTAATATGGAATTCCAGCCAATGCTTGCTGATTCCATAGAAACTAGTGACAATAAAGTATTTACAATTAAGATTAATCAAGACGCAACCTGGACCGATGGACAGCCGGTTACCTCCGATGATGTTATTTATACAATTAAGCAAATGGCAAATCCTTCTGTTGGCAGTATATATGCTTATATATTTGCTATGTTTGAAGGGTTTGATGAATATGGATATATTACAGAAGGAACACAAGAAGTGCCAGGCATTGTACGTATAGATGATAAGACTTTACAGTTGGTTGCCAAGGAAGAGGTATCCTTAATCACATTTAATAATTCCGTAGCAAGGTATTTATGGACCATTCCGGAACATATATTAAAGGAGATAGCACCTGATCAGTTAGTTTCTTCTGAATTTTTCTTAAAGCCAGATGTAACCAATGGACCTTTTACCTTAATCAGCTATGACCGTGATCATTATGTTCAATTGGCGGCAAATGAAGATTATTTTAAAGGTGCCCCAAAGATTGATCAATTAAACTTTAATGTATTGCAGGCTAGTCAATTATATCCAAGACTTAAATCAGGAGAGATAGATTTTAATCTTCCTACCCTTGGCATTTTGCCGTCAGCAGATTATGAGAATGTAAAAGCGTTAGAGAACGTAACCACAATCTTAGAAGAGCCTATAGCAAATCAATATGTTTACATAAATGAAAGTGTGGTACCGGATGCTAAGACAAGATTAGCATTTGTGTACGCAATTAATCGTCAGCAAATTGTAGATGAATTATTGAAAGGAAATGGAGAAGTCATCAATGGATTTTTCACAAGTTACAGTCCATATTATGATGAAACTTTGGTTCCAACCGAATACAATCCTGAGAAAGCAAAACAATTACTCACTGAATCTGCATGGGATTACACCAAGGAACTTACAATCAGCGTATCCTCAGGTGATGATACACTTGCTCAGGCTGCTAATATCGTAGCTGCTAATCTTAATGCAGCAGGCGTTAAGGTAAAGATTAAGATGACTGATTTTAATACACTAATAAATGAATTATATTCCATGTCCTATGATTTGGGAATTCTACAGTATTCCTTTACACCGGTGGATCCTTATCCGGACCTTTCTTATCTATTGCAGGAAGGCAATGTGAATGGTTACTTTAATAAAGAAGTGAATGAATTGCTGGCTCAGGTAAAGAGTGAAGATGAACCTGCAGCAGTAAAAGAGTTATATGCAAGAATTAATAAAATTGCAGAAGTAGAAGTGCCTATGTTCTCTGTCTACGCTACACGGTCCCTTGCTGCGATATCTAATCGTGTGACTGGTGTTACACCAAGAGCATATGGAACATTTATTAATGTACATGAGTGGGATATTGCCCAATAATTATAAAAACTCATAGCCGTGATGATTAGCATAATTGCTATATTGTCACGGCTTCGAACAGGAGATGAACTATGAAGGAATTACTGGAAGTAAGACATCTTCAAACCAGCTTTATTAAAAATAAGAATCGAACAGATTATACCAGTGATATTAATTTTAAGATAGAGCAAGGAGAAACGGTTGGAATTGTAGGTGAGTCAGGTTCCGGCAAAAGTATTACAGCGCTGTCTATTATGGGATTGCTTCCGAAAAATGGTGTTGTTTCCGAAGGAAGTATATTATTTGATGGTAAGAATCTGTTGGAATTGTCAGATAAAGAAATGGAGAAACTCCGGGGAAATGAAATATCTATGATATTTCAGGATACGATGTCGGCGTTAAACCCTGTATTTACCATTGGCCATCAGCTGATAGAAGCTATTTGTATACATTATAAATTATCAAAAAAGGAAGCCTATGACCTTGCGGTACAACTGATTAAAAAAGTTGGTCTTTCCAGACCTGAAAAGATAATGAAGGAATACTCTTTTATGTTATCCGGAGGTATGCGGCAAAGAGCCATGATAGCCATGGCACTTTGCCAAAATCCTAAGCTTTTAATTGCGGATGAACCAACAACTGCACTTGATGTAACAATACAAGCCCAGATTGTGAGGCTGCTAAAAGAGTTAAGGGAAGAATATAAGATGTCAATTCTTCTGATTACCCATGATATGGGGTTAATTGCTGAGATGGCAGATAAGGTTATTGTTATGTATGCTGGTGAGATTGTAGAAGAAACAGATGTCTTTCATTTGTTTGATGATCCAAGGCACCCGTATACGAAAGCATTATTAGAATCCATTCCTAAGGTGACGGATTTTCCTGGAAGGAAATTAACAGCTATTCCAGGTACTGTACCACAAAATTATCAGATGATACAAGGGTGTAGATTTAGAGAAAGATGTCCTGTGGCTTTTGAACAATGTTACTTTTATCATCCAGAGCTAAATATGACAGAAGAGGGACATAAGGTTCGTTGCTTTGCTGTAGAAAAGGAGGGCTCTTTAGATGAATCATAATTTTACAAAAGAAGAGCCGTTAATTCAAATAAATAACTTGAAAAAATATTACCCAATAAAAAAAGGAGTTTTTAATGGCTCTGTATCCTATGTAAAGGCTGTGGATGGTGTGGATCTTTCGCTGTTTGAAGGCGAAACCTTAGGACTTGTGGGAGAGTCCGGGTGTGGAAAGTCAACCATTGGAAGACAGATTGTCGGACTTGAGAAACCTACCCAAGGGACTATTACTTATGGTGGAAAGGAAGTTTCAAATGCAAAAGGGGCTCATTTTGAAGAAGTGAGAACCAATCTTCAGATGATCTTTCAAGACCCCTTATCCTCTCTGAATCCAAGAAAGAAGATATACGATATTCTTGCTGCACCATTAGCCATTCATTCTATAGTTCCAAAGGAAAAAATTCCGGGAGAAATTAATCATTTATTGGAGCTTGTTGGATTACCTTCTGATTCAGTAAACCGCTATCCTCATGAATTTTCAGGGGGGCAAAGACAAAGGATTGGTATAGCAAGGGCCCTCTCTTTAAAACCGGATGTAATTGTATGTGACGAGCCGGTGTCTGCATTGGATGTTTCTATTCAGGCGCAGATTTTAAATTTATTAAAGGAGTTACAGCAAGAGTTAAAGATAACCTATTTATTCATTGGTCATGGACTTGGAGCAGTAAAGTACATCAGTGACAGGATAGCAGTTATGTACCTTGGTAAGATTGTGGAAGTGGCTACGGCGGAAGAGATATTTTACACTCCGCTGCATCCTTATACGAAAGCTATGTGTGATGCAACACCCATTGAGAACCCAAGGTTTCGAAACAATAATAACCGTATTATTCTTAACGATGATGTGCCAAATTCAATTAACCCTCCTTCTGGTTGCAGATTTCATACGCGATGTCCCTTTGCTACTGATTTATGCAGGCAACAGGAGCCGGTTCTTAAAGTCCAAGAGAATGGAAGAATGGTTGCCTGCCTAAGAAGTGAGGAAATTAATAATCAGCAGGCATGTATCACAGAGGGGAGAATAGGATGACGAAGTATATTATAAAAAGACTACTAATAGCCATACCGGTATTAATAGGAATCACCATTTTTGATTTTCTCTTGATGAATTTAGCACCTGGAAGTCCATTGGATTTAATGAGAAATCCAATGGTTTCTGATATGGCGTTAGAGTTAAAAGCTGAGTCACTTGGACTAAATCAACCCATTTACCTACAATATCTGCAGTGGATGCAGGAATTGTTACATGGTAATTTAGGGTTTTCTATGATTACATATCAACCTGTGTCATCTCTTATTGCAACCCATATTGGACCTACCATATTGCTAATGGGAGTATCACTGCTTTTGGGGCTGTTTATTGCAGTTCCACTTGGAGTATTAAGTGCAACGAAGCGATATTCTAAAGTAGATTACACTGCGGTTACTGCTTCATTTTTAAGTATATCGATTCCAAGCTTCTTCTTGGCACTGTTCTTAATTTATATATTTACAGTGAGGTTAAATTGGCTGCCATCCAGTGGTATGGTTACAATGGGAGGAGAAGGTGGCTTTCTCGATGTGATACAGCATATGATTTTACCTGTTACCGTACTTACGGTAGCTGTTGCTGGAAGAAATATTCGATATGTTCGCTCTAGCATGCTTGAGATATTGGAGCAGGATTACCTTAGGACTGCCAAAGCCAAGGGTGTGAAGAAGTTTTTTATTATTAACAAACACGCAATGCGTAATGCGCTGATACCTATTATTACGGTAATAGGTATGGAAATTCCGGTGGTATTTGGAGGTGCTGTTATTATTGAGCAGATATTTTCCTGGCCGGGCATGGGACTACTGACTATGAGTTCCATCTTAAGTCGTGATTATCCTACGATTATGGGGCTTAATCTGGTTGCCGCAATTATCGTTCTAACTGCTAATCTGGTGACCGATATTGCATATAGTGTTGTTAATCCAGAGATTAAACTTCAATAACTACAAATTATCACAGGAAGAAGGAAGTCCTATGAAAGTTAGTCAAAACAATAAAATAAAGGGACAAAGGATTACAGAGAATAAGTCAGAAAGCAATAATGACTTAAAGGGTTTGAGAAAAAATCAGTATTCAGTAACATTTCTCCAAAAATTTTCAAGACACAAACTTGCGGTTTGTGGTGTTTTCGTTCTTGGAATAATTCTGATTTGTGCAATCTTTGCACCATTGTTAGCACCATATGATCCTAATGAGATGGTAGGAGCTTTCGGCAACGCCCCGGATGGGAGCCATTTATTTGGTACAGACCAGATAGGAAGGGATATATTAAGCCGCGTTATCTATGGTTCCAGAATATCTTTGCTGGTAGGCTTTAGTTCTATGGCAATCGGTTTGGTGATAGGAATATTGCTTGGTCTGGTTTCCGGATATTTTGGCGGCTGGATTGACATGGTAATAATGAGAGTAACTGATATCGTAATGTCCTTCCCCTATATTATGCTAATCTTAGTGGTTGCCAGTATCGTAGGCCCCGGTTTGCTTAATATGATAGTAATCCTTGGTTTTGTAAACTGGCCGGGGGCCGCAAGGCTGGTGCGGGGTAATGTACTTGCCATAAAGGAGAAGGATTACATAAAAGCAGCGCAGGTACAAGGATTTCGTATCAACCGAATATTATTATCTGAAATATTACCCAATACACTTGCACCAATTCTTATCTATGCAACCTCAGGCATTGCCTGGGCAATATTAGATGAAGCAGCACTTAGCTTCCTGGGGTTTGGAGTGCAGCAGCCGACTGCGAGCCTTGGCAATATGCTTAATGGAGCCCAATCCCTTACAGTACTCACATCACAACCCTGGCTATGGCTTCCGCCAGGAATCGCAATCATACTAACGGTTCTTTCCATCAACTTTATTGGTGACGCTTTAAGAGATGCGCTGTAAAAGAGGTGTCAGGCACCCTTACGAATTTCTTACGAAATGAATTACTTCGTAAGAAATTCGTAAGGGTGCCTGACACCTCTTTTATTTGTTGATTTTGAACAAATTAGAGCGCCTATTTTTGTGATTTAATTTGAGCAAATTTGATTTACAATGACTGAAAATGATGATATTATTAAATTAGATAATGAAACGGTCAAAAACAATCAACTAATCGCAAAAGGAGTCGAAATTCTATGCTATTGGAAGAAAGATTAAATGAAATATTGTGTATACTAGAACAGAAACGTACCGTAACCGTTCAGGAACTGACAGAGATACTAAATGCTTCAGAATCTACAATAAGAAGAGATTTAACTGTATTACATCGGAAGGGTTTATTAGTTAAGGTTCATGGTGGAGCAACAGTAATCGGAATCAACTATAGCACAAAAGATGATGATGTAGCCACAAGACAGGATTTAAACCGTGATGAGAAAATTCATATAGCTAGATATGCTGCAGAGCTTGTGCAGGCCAATGATTTTGTTTATATAGACGCAGGAACAACGACGGAACTTTTGATTGATTTTCTTACAGAGAAGAAGGCTATCTTTGTTACCAATGGAATCAACCATGCGAAGAAACTTGTACAGAGAGGTTTTACCTGTTATTTGCTTGGAGGTGAGTTAAAACTCTCTACGGAGGCGGTAATAGGAAGTGAAGCTATATTCAATCTACAAAAATACAATTTTACAAAAGGTTTTTGGGGAACCAATGGTGTAAGCTTGCAGAGAGGATTCTCGACCCCGGATATCAATGAAGCAATGACGAAAAAGGAATCAATGAAACAGACGAAGGAACACTACATTTTATGTGACTCATCAAAGTTCAATCAAATATCACCGGTTTCTTTTGCTTTATTTACGGAGGCTACAATAATTACTACAAATGTACAAGATGAACAATACAAGAAATTAAAAAATGTAAAGGAGGTGTAAGACATGATTTATACTGTAACATTTAATCCATCCCTGGATTATATCGTCCAGGTAAATGAATTTAAAAAGGGTATTGTTAACCGCACGGAATCAGAAGAGATCTTGCCTGGTGGAAAAGGAATCAATGTCTCTTTCGTATTAAAGAATCTTGGAATAAAGAGTATTGCCCTTGGATTTGTTGCAGGATTTACGGGAAAAGAGATTGAATCAAGCTTAAAGGTCCATGGATGCGTTACTGATTTTATTCAAGTAGAACAAGGGATGTCTAGAATTAACATTAAATTAAAATCAGATGTTGAAACAGAAATAAACGGGCAAGGTCCTAATATCTCTGAGTCAGATTTAGAGAAAATGTTTAAAAAATTAGAGGAATTGCAGGATGGAGATATTCTGGTTCTAGCGGGCAGTATTTCTAACAGGCTTCCACAAAACATTTACGAGGATATACTTGAAAGATTGGCCCATAAGAATGTTAGGGTGGTTGTGGATGCAACCAAAGATTTATTAATGAATGTACTAAAATACCACCCATTTCTCATTAAACCCAATAATCATGAGTTAGGAGAGATGTTTGGAGTTACCTTATCAACCAAAGATGAAGTAATATTCTATGCTAAGAAACTAAAGGAGATGGGTGCTGTCAATGTACTGATATCTATGGCAGGCGAGGGAGCAATTTTAGTATGTGAAGACGGGAAGGTTTATGATAGTCCAGCACCAAAGGGGAAAGTTGTTAATTCAGTGGGGGCAGGTGACTCCATGGTGGCAGGATTTATTACAGGTTACTTAGAAAACGGCAGTTATTATGAAGCATTTAAGATGGGGCTTGCTACCGGCAGTGCTAGTGCATTTTCACCAAAACTGGCAACGAAGCAAGAAGTCTTAGAATTATTAAAAACTATATAATTATTCTTCTAAAAAATAAAGGAGGAGCAATATGAGGATTACAGATTTACTTAAAAAAGAATCAATTGAATTAAAGGGCAAGGTTTCTAATAAAGCAGAAACTCTTGACAAAATGGTTGAATTAATGGTTCAATCAGGCAACATTTCGGATAAAGAGAAATATAAAAAGGGCGTATATGCAAGAGAAGCAGAGGGTACTACCGGAGTTGGAGAAGGGATAGCAATTCCTCATGCAAAAACGGATGCGGTTAAAAGACCAGGTCTTAGTGCAATGGTAATTGGAAATGGTGTTGATTATGATTCGCTGGATGGAAATCCTGTTGACTTAGTTTTTCTTATTGCAGCGCCAAATTCGAAAGAAAATGTACATTTGGATGTATTAAGCAGATTATCTGTACTGCTAATGGATGAAAACTTTACATCAAGTTTAAGAAAAGCTTCTACCAAGGAAGAATTTTTGGATATTATTAATAAAGCAGAAACTGCTAAATATGGAAAAGAAGAAATCAATTATAATCAGCAGGCTAATTTAAAAGACGCTTACCGTATTGTTGCCGTAACTGCATGTCCTACAGGAATTGCCCACACATACATGGCCGCTGAAAGCTTGGAGAATAAGGCAAAAGCCCTGGGTGTTAATATTAAAGTAGAAACAGATGGTTCTGGCGGTGCTAAGAATGTCCTGACAGAGGAAGATATAGCAAAAGCGGACTGCGTTATTATTGCAGCCGATAAGAATGTTGAAATGGCTCGTTTTAACGGTAAGAAAGTTATAAAAACCAAAGTTGCTGATGGTATACACAAAGCAGATGCATTAATTAAGGATGCCATGGCTGGCAAAGGCAGTGTTTTCTATGCAGAGGGTGGTTCAGAGAAATCAGAGAAAACTACCGGAGGGGATAGTATCGGACACACCATATATAAACATTTAATGAGTGGTGTATCACATATGCTGCCATTTGTAATTGGCGGAGGTATCTTAATCTCTTTGGCTTTCCTGTTTGATAATTATGAAATAGATCCTAGCAATTTTGGTTCCAATACACCTTTAGCTGCATTTTTAAAGAAAATCGGTGGTACAGCTTTTGGCTTTATGCTGCCCATACTATCAGGATTTATTGCTATGAGTATTGCGGAACGTCCGGGTCTTGCCATTGGTTTTGTTGGAGGGGCAATTGCGAACGCAGGAGTTACTTTTGCAAATCCTTCCGGTGGAATAAGTGCAGGCTTCTTAGGAGCGCTTATCGCTGGTTTTGCAGCAGGCTACTTAGTTGTTGGCCTTCGAAAATTATTTAGTTTAATGCCTAAGAGTTTGGAAGGTATTAAACCTATATTACTCTACCCTGTATTTGGATTATTATTTATAGGTATCATTGTAGCTTTCATCAATCCAGGAGTTGCAGCAATTAACACAGCAATGAATGATGCATTGGCTTCTATGAGTGGAACAAGTAAAGTTTTACTTGGTGTAGTACTTGGCGGTATGATGTCAATAGATATGGGTGGACCATTCAATAAGGCTGCCTATGTATTTGGAACTGCAGGACTTGCAAGTGGAGAATTTGAAATTATGGCTGCTGTTATGGCAGGTGGTATGGTACCACCTCTTGCAATTGCAATCAGTGCAACCTTCTTCCGTAATCGCTATAAGAAATCAGATAGAGAATCAGCGCTTGTTAATTATATTATGGGATTATCCTTTATTACAGAAGGTGCAATTCCATTTGCGGCAGCAGATCCGGTTCGAGTATTGCCATCCTGTATTATTGGTTCTGCAATTGCCGGTGGTTTATCTGTATTATTTGGCTGTGGTTTGAGAGCACCACACGGAGGAGTATTCGTAGTGCCTGTGATTAGCAATCCATTTGGTTTTCTTGCTGCAATTGCAATCGGTTCCGCAGTTGGGGCATTGTTATTAGGTATACTTAAGAAACCAGTTGAGGAATAAGATTAATTATATAGAGTTAACATAAAAAATGGGTTGCTTTCCGGCAACCCTTTTTTTAAAATATAGAAATTATGTTCATTGCATCCTATGTCATATGATGCAAAAATTATCTTTATAAAGTAAACATGATACCTACAACCACGCAGTAGATGGTGGAACGATAAGGATTAGAAGTTATGGGGCAGCTTCCTCCCGGGCACCCCACTACTTTATAATATAGATACCCCAGGCCACCGCCGATGATTCCGCCTATAATTGTATTAATTAACATTTTGCACACCTCCACTTATAATTACTGCAATTATAACAAAGTTGTCCCGGTAGTTCTGTGATTAAGTTACCGCTGGTGTCAGGCACCCTTACGAATTTCTTACGAAATGATACTTTTCGTAAGAAATTCGTAA
>JAQZAX010000063.1 GCA_029239455.1 Anaerocolumna sp. | reverse complement strand
AGCCGGCATTACAAAATAATTGTATTTCACATTCCTGTGGAGGTGAAGAGTAATGAAAGAATTGGTTGAAGTAATTGCTACATCACTGGTAGATCATCCAGAAGAGGTTGTTGTAACTGAGAAAGAAACTGATAAGTCTATCATAATAGAATTAAAAGTTGCTCCTGAAGATATGGGTAAAGTAATTGGCAAACAAGGCCGAATTGCAAAATCCATTCGTTCAGTTGTTAAGGCAGCAGCAACGAAAGATGATAAAAAAGTAGTTGTTGAGATACTACAATAATTTAAAAATAACAAGAACCCAGTCTTTTAGGCTTGCCGTAAAGGCATGGGTTCTTGTTTTATAATTTGTCTTAGGCGATAGATTTGCAATGCAGAATTTTTAATAGGAAATTACGTCCTATATAGCTAAATTAAATTTGTATCTGTACAGATAGGAGACAAGTGTGAATTTGTGCCGGTAGCCGAAGGCGCCCGGCATGTCTGGAAGTGTGAAAGAAAATTTTAAAAAGAAAGGTTGCCACAGTGTGATTCTATCACTCATTTTTATTTGTGGCAGTATCGCAGGCCTACCTGCGGTATGAGGTGGGTGTAAATTATGGATAATTTCTTAAGAGTAGGAGTAATTACTACAACACACGGTATTAAAGGAGAAGTAAAAGTATTTCCTACAACGGATGATGTGAATCGTTTCAAAAAATTAAAACAGGTAATTTTAGATACTGGAAAAGAACACATAGAACTTGAAATTGAAGGAGTAAAATTCTTTAAGCAACTTGTTATCCTAAAATTCAAGGGAATTGATAATATAAATGATATAGAAAAATATAAGGGGAAAGACTTACTTGTATCCAGAGAAAATGCAGTTAAATTAAATAAAGATGAATATTTTATATTTGATATGATTGGGCTAAAAGTAGTAACTGATACGCAGGAGGAACTTGGAGAACTGGTAGAAGTGTTAGCTACCGGAGCAAATGACGTGTATGTTGTAAAAAACACAGCGGGAAAAGAAATCTTACTTCCAGCGATTAAAGATTGTATTTTAGATGTTGATATGGATAGTAAAATTATTAAAGTTCATGTAATGGAAGGCTTACTCTAATGTAACAAAGAATAGACTGACTATGGAAAGGGAACCATTTATGAATTTTCACGTGTTAACACTTTTTCCTGAGATGATTGAACAAGGTTTAAATACAAGTATTATCGGACGAGCTTTGGAGAAAGAACTATTGACGCTGCAAACAGTTAATATTCGAGATTTTGCAGAGAATAAACATAATAGGGTAGATGATTATCCTTATGGTGGTGGTGCAGGCATGGTTATGGCTCCAGGTCCGGTATATCGTGCCTTTCAACATGTTAAGGATCAAATAATTAGTAAAAAACCAAGAGTAATATATTTGACACCTCAGGGACAGGTTTTTAATCAAAATCTGGCAGAGGAATTTGCCAAAGAAGAAGACTTGGTTTTTCTGTGCGGTCACTATGAAGGTATTGATGAACGAGCGTTAGAGCTAATCGTAACAGATAATGTTTCCCTTGGTGATTATGTTTTAACCGGAGGAGAGTTAGCAGCAATGGTTGTGATTGATGCTATCTCAAGATTAGTTCCGGGTGTTTTAAATAATGATACTTCCGCTGAATTTGAATCATTTCAAGATAATCTTCTGGAGTATCCTCAATATACAAGACCGGAAGAATTTATGGGCAAGAAGGTCCCAGAGGTTTTATTATCGGGGCATCATGCTAAAATAGATGCATGGCGCAGAGAACAGTCTATTATTCGTACAGTAAATCAGCGACCGGATCTATTAGAAAAAGCAGTGCTAAATAAAAAAGAAAAGAAATTCCTGGAAGAATATCGCAATTAATTTACTAATAATAAAAAAATAATAGGAATGAAAATAGAATAAAAACATGAAAAAAAGTATAAAAGAAATAAAAACACTAAATAAATAATGAAAAAAACAATAAATAGTAAAAACAATAAATAATAAAAACAATAAATAATAAAAACAATAAATAATAAAAACAATAAAATTATAAAAATACTTGCAATGTAATGGATAATATGTTAAAGTAAGATGTTGTGAGATGGGATGGTCCTCTGATATATCGCTCATAGAGCTTAGGCTTGTAATAAGACATGTCTGTAAAATGAAGTATTAAGAACATCTAAATATTAAGGAGGTCACAAAATGAATAATATTATTAAAAACATTGAAGCTGCTCAGCTCAAAGAAAACGTTGCTAAGTTTAATGTAGGCGATACTGTAAAAGTTTACGCTAAAGTTAAAGAAGGTAACCGTGAAAGAACTCAGATTTTTGAAGGAACTGTACTTAAGAGACAAAATGGTGGAGCTAGAGAAACATTTACAGTTAGAAAAACTTCTAATGGTATTGGTGTTGAAAAAACTTGGCCATTACATTCTCCAAATGTTGAAAAAATCGAAGTTATAAGATTTGGTAAAGTTAGAAGAGCTAAGTTGAATTATTTACGTAGTAGAGTAGGTAAGAAGGCTAAAGTTAAAGAAGCAATCAAATAATTATTTATAATAATATTTATGAGAGGGGTCTGTCTCAAAACTCATAGTTTTTATTACTTGTCTTAAACAGAACAAGTGTAGGAAACCTAAAGTTTTGTAGCAGACTCTTTTTCACAATTATATGGTTCATTTTAAATATATTGATATAAATCATTCGCTAAAATCGGCAACCATTGTAAGGGTATGTTAAAAGGAGGCAGGAATGAATCTATATTTTGAAGAAGAGAGTAAAAGATTAAATCATAAAAAAATATGGAAAGAAGCAATCATTTGGATTATAGAAATAGCACTAGTAATAGTGATTGCTTATGTTACAGTAAATTATACAGTGGAAAGAACAACTATGATAGGGGAATCTATGAATCCAACCTTACAGGAAGGCGACAAGATTCTGATAAGTAAATTATCCTATCGTTTCATGGAACCTAAGCGGTATGATGTCGTAGTGTTTAAACAATCAGGGTCGGAGCATAGTTATTATAATATTAAGAGAGTAATCGGGCTTCCTGGTGAAACTGTTCAAATTGCCAATGGCAATATTTATATTAACGGGGAACAATTAACGGAGCCCATAGCGGTAGAAGCAGTTAACATATATGGATTGGCTGCGGAAGAAATTCAGCTAGATGAGAATGAATATTTTGTATTAGGAGATAATCGAAATAATAGCGAAGATAGTAGATTTGCTAATGTAGGGAATGTATTATCAGACGATATCATAGGCAAAGCATGGATTAGAATGAACAATTTTAACTTTATTGATAAAATAAACCGAAATAAGGAGGTAGAATAAATTGCATTTTCAATGGTACCCGGGTCATATGACGAAAGCAAGACGTATGATGCAGGAAGATATGAAACTTATAGACGTAGTAATTGAGTTGGTGGATGCCAGAATCCCTTATAGTAGTAAAAATCCGGACATTGATGAATTGGCTAAGAATAAAACCAGAGTTATTTTACTTAATAAATCTGATTTAGCGGATAGAAAATATACAGAACAGTGGAAACAGTATTTTGAGGGACAGGGGTATTTTGTTACTTTAGTAAATTCCAAATCGGGTAATGGTGTAAAACAGGTGAACGATGTCGTACAAAAAGCCTGTCATGAGAAAATTGAGCGGGATCGTAAAAAAGGCATCCTTAATCGCCCAATTAGGGCAATGGTTGTAGGAATACCTAATGTAGGAAAATCAACATTTATCAATAGTTTTGCAGGTAAGGCAAGTGCAAAAACAGGGAATAAGCCTGGTGTCACAAAGGGAAAACAGTGGATCCGTTTAAATAAAAATATTGAATTACTTGATACGCCTGGTATCTTATGGCCTAAATTCGAAGATCAGACCGTTGGATTACGGCTGGCCCTGATTGGCTCCATTCGTGAGGAAATATTAAATATCCAGGAGCTTGCATTTGAACTAACCAAATTCTTAGCACAGCATTATAAAGGGAATCTGTCTGCCAGATATCAAATCGAAGAGGTAGAAGATGCTCTAATGAATATGAATATAATTGCTGAAAAAAGAGCCTGCAAAATGAAAGGCGGGGAACTTGATTTAGAAAAAACCGCTGGTTTCATTATGGATGATTTCAGAAATGGCAGATTAGGTAATATAACTTTAGAATTCCCACAAAAAATGGACACTTAATATAAAAATTCACATATAACGTGACGATAAGTAATGTAAGGAGTATTTTACATGGATATTAAGATAACTGAAATTAAGATGGATCTGGAAGCTACTGATTTAGAGATGATAGATGAAGTATTGGATAAATACAGAGCAGATGAAAGAGCCGGGGTTGTAAAATTAATTGAGAAGTATGAGAAAGTAAAAGCAAAATTACAGGATGAAAAAGCACGTACCGCGCAAATGAAACTATATGAAAATAAATATAATGAGTATTCATTTATCTGCGGAATAGATGAGGTTGGAAGAGGACCTTTGGCTGGACCTGTTGTGGCCAGTGCTGTCATTTTACCAAAAGACTGTTCCATATTATATATCAATGACTCGAAACAATTATCTGAGAAAAAAAGAGAAGAGTTATTTGACCTGATCATGGAGCAGGCGGTAGCAGTAGGTGTAGGCAGTATACCACCGGCAAGAATAGATGAGATTAATATTCTTCAGGCGACATATGAAGCGATGCGACAGGCAATTGGTAATTTGAAAGTATCACCGGATCTTCTTCTAAATGATGCAGTAACCATTCCTGAAATCAAGATAAAACAAGTTCCAATTATTAAAGGGGATGCAAAAAGCATATCTATTGCAGCTGCCAGTATAATTGCCAAGGTTACCAGAGATAGACTGATGATAGCATATGATAAATTATTTCCTCAGTATGGTTTTGCAGGTAATAAAGGTTATGGATCGAAAGAACATATAGAAGCATTAATGAGATTTGGCCCATCTCCAATTCACAGGAGGAGTTTTATAAAAAACTTTTCACTTGATTAAATCTTATGATTTTAAAGTAATTACTGAATCTTTTGAAGCGCAACATAAATTAAAAATATTGCAATCTAAGATTATAAGGAGTATACAATGGGAGATAAAAAAACGAAGGAAAATGAAAAACTAAATATTCCTGGCAAAAATAAAACTGCCGTTGCATTATCTTATAATCCAGATGAACCGGCACCAAAGATTTTAGCGTCAGGCAAAGGATATGTTGCAGATAAGATGCTCCAGGTAGCAAATGAAAGCCACATACCGGTACATAAAGATGAGAAATTAGCGGGAACTTTGTCCAAACTATCCATTGGCGATTACATACCGCCTGAATTATATGAAGTCGTGTCTGAGGTATTAGTTTTTGTTGATGATATGGACCACATTAAGAGCAAAGTTAGAAAATCTAAAACCCCAGGTGAGCGCCATGTATAATAAACGTACCATTGGTTCCGAATTCGAACAAAAAGCAATAAAATATATAACAAACCAAGGATACCAGGCAATTGACAAAAATTTCAGGTGCAGAAGTGGCGAGATTGATATTATTGCCAGAGAGGGAGAATATCTGGTTTTTATTGAAGTAAAATATCGCACGAATACAGTAAAAGGATTGCCGCAAGAAGCTGTAGACAATAGAAAAATTAAAAAAATATCGAAGACAGCTCAATATTATATGTTAACCAAAGGACTGCCCGCAGATACCCCATGTCGTTTTGATGTTGTTACTATTTTAGATGATGCGATTACCTTAATTAAAAATGCTTTCGATGCAATTCTATAATCTGAACCTAAATCTAATTCATATCCTTTGATACCCTCGCGGTTGATACACAATAAGTTATCATTACAGTCATAAAATCAGGAGGCATCATGAAATTTCATAATAGCAGCACAGCTGTACTTAATACAGAGAATGAAATCCCTTTCTTAACATTTCCAGGGTTATCGTCTATAGATTTTATTACCCATGGGTTCTCAACCAGGCTAGGCGGAGTAAGTAATGGATACTTAGGAACTATGAACCTTGGGTATGCAAATGGAGATGATCCCCATAATGTTGATGAAAATTATAAACGCATCTGCAACAGTTTGGGTTTATCAAGGGATGATTTAGTATTATCCGATCAGGTCCATAATACGGATATCAAAGTAGTGACAGGGGAAGATAAAGGAAAGGGTATTCGAAAAGAAAGAGATTATTCTGGTATTGACGGATTAATCACCAATGTAAAAGGTATTCCCTTTGTGACTTTTTATGCGGATTGTGTACCATTATATCTCATTGATATAAAAAGAAAAGCCATAGGCTTAAGTCACTCCGGCTGGAGAGGTACAGTAAACAGAATGGGAAAGGTTACTCTGTTAGCGATGAATCAAAACTATGGCACGAAACCTGAGGATGTGGTGGTACTTATAGGGCCTTCGATTTGTCAGGATTGCTATGAGGTAAGTGAGGATGTAGCACATGCTTTTCGGGACGAATTTAACAGCACCCAGTTACCTGCTATCTTAACAGAGAATGAAAATAATAAATATCAGCTAAATCTATGGGAAGCGAATCGTCAAATCTTCTTAGATGCAGGTGTAAAAGATGAAAACATCCATATTTCATCCGTCTGTACCAGCTGTAACAGTGATTTGTTATTTTCACATAGAGCCTCACAGGGAAGAAGAGGGACGTTGGCCGCTTTCTTAATGTTAAAATAAAATTGAGATTCTTATTTGGTATTTACGGAAACTTTGAGTTTCGCAGTTGCATAGATATTCTTATTAGGTTATTGCGAAACTTGAAAGTTTTCGCTATTACCAAATATTCTAATGATAGAAAGGATTATAAAATGATTACAAGGTCCAGAAAAGTTGTTATTATAGGTGCGGGACATGTAGGTTCCCACCTTGCATTTTGCTTGTTAATGCAAGGTGAATGTGATGAAATCGTATTTATTGATGTAGATGAAGAAAAGGCGGTTTCCCATGGGCTAGATATAGCAGATGGAGGATTATTTGCGCCACATCCTGCAGTTGTTCGATTAGGTGATTACTCGGATTGTAAAGATGCAGATATTGTAGTACTTAGTGCCGGAGTGCCAAGAAAGCCAGGACAGACACGTCTTGATACCATGGGAGATTCTATTGCCGTCATGAAACAAATCGTAGATCCACTTAAAACTTCGGGATTTCAAGGGATTTTAATTTGCATTTCCAATCCAGCTGATATTATTGCTGACTATATGAGAAAACATACTGGATTTCCAGCCAATCAGGTGTTTAGTACCGGCACTTCCTTAGATACAGCAAGATTTCGACGTACCATGTCTGAGTTGACAGGCGTTGACTTTCGTTCCATTACAGGATATTCAATGGGTGAGCATGGAGATTCTCAGATGATACCTTTTTCACATGTATGCATTGGAGGGAAACCTCTATTTGATTTAAGAAAGGAATTCCCTGATACTTATGGAAAGCTAGATCTAAATCAAATATTAGAACGGACCAAGCTGATTGGTATGGATATTGTAATTGGAAAAGGTTCTACAGAATTTGGCATCGGCTCTGTCCTTGCTGATATGGTGAAAGCTATCTTCCATGACGAACATAGAGTCATGCCGGTTTCTGCTTTACTGCAAGGTGAATATGGTCAAAGAGATGTATATGCGGGAGTGCCTGCAATCATTGGAAGAGATGGTATTGAGCACATTATAGAAATAAACTTAACAGAAGAGGAACAAAAGCAGTTTAATGAATCCTGTGATGTGATACGCAAACACATCGCTTTGGCTGCTACACTTTAAACAAAAGGAACCGTACAAATCAGAAAGAGGCAGATAACTACTTGCCTCTTTCATTTGTTCGGTTCCTATTTAGATTGGGATTATGAGTCTTTCTCAAGAGAAAATAACATTCTATCATTCATTAACTTCTTATGACGTTTCTTGGAATAGTAAGTGAGTAATTCTTCGGGCGTCATATTCATTCGCTCATCCCCACTAATATCAAGAATTATCTCACCCTCATCCATCATAATCGTTCGATTGCCAAGGGTTAGAGCCGCTTTAATATCATGTGTAATCATCAGGGCTGTTATTTTTGATTTAGTAACAATCTCCGTTGTAATAGTTAAAATCTTCTGGGCAGTTTGTGGGTCTAATGCAGCTGTATGTTCATCTAATAATAAGAGCTTAGGCGAAGCAATGGTTGACATCAATAAGGAAACAGCCTGTCTTTGACCTCCTGATAGATGACCGACTTTCGTTTTTAACCGTTTTTCAAGGCCTAATTCTAAGGAAGACAATATTTCTTTAAAATACGATACATCTGTTTTATTTAGTGCAAAGAAACTTTTTTTCGCCTTTCTGCCATAGGCAAGGGCGAGATTTTCCTCTATGGTCATGGAAGGAGCAGTACCTTTCATAGGATCCTGATGAATGCGGCCAATATCAAATGCCCGTTTATAGTCGGGCATGCGGGCAATATTCTTACCGTCAAGAATTATTTGTCCGGCATCCAGATAGAATGTGCCTGCAATTGCGTTAAATAGAGTTGATTTTCCAGCTCCATTGGAACCAATAATTGTTACAAAGTCTCCTGATTTCAGCGATAGATTCACATTATTTAAGGCTCTCTTTTCGTTTGGAGTACCAGGGAAAAATGTTTTACTTATGTTTTGTAATTCTAACATAGTTTCCATTCTTATTTACCCCCTTTTCTAACTTTAGCCTGATCATAAGCTGTCTTAATTGCTGGAATCGATAGAGCAATACCTACAATGACAGCTGAAACTAATTTCAAACCGTAGGCAGGAAAAAGATCTATGCTTAATGCCTGAGCAATGATGATACGATACAAAATGGAACCAATAGCGGCAGATAGAAATCCAATGGTAACAGAGCGTCTGCCAAATATGGTTTCTCCTATGATAACCGACGCTAAGCCAATTACAACCATGCCGGTACCAGAGCTAACGTCAGAGAACATCTGATACTGGGAAATGAGACCGCCGGATAGTGAAACACATCCATTTCCGATTGCTAATCCAACACACTTTGAAAAATCAGCATTAATAGAAGAGGAGCGGACCATATCTTCATTATCGCCGGTTGCCCGAATCGATAAACCAAGACGGGTCTTAAATAAAACAGATAGTATAAGAAATGAAACTGTACAAACCAAAATACCAAGCAATGTTTTACTAAGATCTAAAGTAATGGCGAATAATTTTTGAATATGAATAAAAATAGTATCACTGCCCATAAGAGATATATTGGATTTTCCGCCCATAATGAACAGATTAACAGAATATAAACCTGTCATAACTAATATTCCGGCTAAAATCGGATGAATACCGACCTTGGTTTGCAAAAAACCGGTAACAAGTCCTGCGGCTGCTCCCCACAGGATTGCTGCAAGCAATGCTAGATAAGGGTGTCCATTTACTGTTAAAACAGCGGTTATTGCCATTCCAAGGGTAAAACTGCCGTCAACTGTTAAGTCTGGTAAATTAAGTATTCGGAATGTGATATAGATTCCAAGTGCCATGATTCCATACAATAAACCTAATTGTATGGACCCAATGAGTAAAATCATAATATGTGCCTCCTACGGTAAAACATATAGTCACAGCAATGTTCTTTTTAAGGAGCATTGCTGTGACTGAAACTAAGGTCTATTGTTGTTTCCTATATAATATGAAATTTTCTTATTTTACTATTCTCCGATAATAACGAAATCATCTTTCATTTCTTCAGGTATGGTAATACCAAGAGTATTAGCTGTATTAATATTAATCATTTTTGCATATTGATTAATTACTTCCACAGGATTATCAGAAATCTGTTCGCCGTTTACAATTCTTATAACCATATCTGCAGTTTGCTTGCCTAACACAGTATAATCAATTCCAACCGTTGCTAAACCACCATCATTAACCATGGAATCCGCACCAACATAGATAGGAAGGTTGTTATCGGTTGCAACCTGAAGATAAACAGGCATTGCAGATGCTACCATATTATCATTTGGTGTAAAGAATGCATCAACTTCATTTACAAGAGAAGAAGCAGCTTGTTGGATATCTGCAGTTCCTGTAATGGTCGCTTCCTTGTATGCAATACCATTGGCATCACAATAAGCTTTTGCACGGTTGATGCCGGTAACGGAATTAATCTCACTGCTGTTATATACAAAACCAAATGTCTTGGCTTCTGGGGATAACTCTGCGGCTAAAGCAAATATATCTTCAATAGCAATAGAGTTTGACACTCCTGTAATGTTACTATCTACTGCATCAAATGCTGTTACCAAACCTGCTTCTACCGGGTTACTTACAGCGGAGAATACAATAGGTATCGCAGTTGTTGCTGCAGCTGCTGCCTGTGCAGTAGGTGTTGCAATCGGGACAATCATATCCACCCCATCGCTTACTAAGGATTGCATTATGGATGGAAGAAGAGAAGCATCTCCATTGGCATTTTCAAAAACAATTTCAATCTTATCACTCATTCCTGCTGCATCAAGTTCAGAAATAATTGTTTCACGAATCTGATTTAAGGAAGGATGATCCACGTGCTGTACAATACCGATTTTTATCTTTTCTGTACTTGCTGTTGTTTCGCTGGCCGCTGTTGATTCAGCTGCGGCAGTCGTGGTTTCTGTGGTGTTTTCCTCCTGCTTTTTAGAACAACCGGAAATTGTTCCAATCACCATTGCTAATGCCAAAACTAACACTAAAATTTTTTTCATATTCTGCTCCTTCTCCGCGTGATACAACTTTGTGATTCATAACACTCATCGCGGGTATGTTATGAACGGTCGGGTTTTTTATTTCATAGGAAAGCTTAGAGAACTTTCCTATGAAATAAAAAAACTGCCCTTTTGTTATACAAAAGGACAGATAATAATCTGCGGTACCACCTTAATTGATATATATAAATATATCCGCTCAACAGAAATGCCAACACATTTCCTGCTTGTAACGTAAGCCTACGTCTTGGATACTAGAAATTATTCTTTCACCTTGCCCTCTGCGGTCCATTTGCCGTACAGCCTTCCGCAGGTTCTCAGCTTATCCTGCTCTCTGTAGGTGCCTCTTACGGTTTGACTTCCGCTTCAACAGTTTATATTTATTCATTTTTTTTGATTATATCTAGAAGAACTGAAGATGTCAAGGTATTTTTCAAAAATGTTTTAACAGGAATTATTGAATATGTTTTAACCTATGTTTTAACAAAAATGTTTCACTTGTATTTTCTTTCAAAAATATCTTAACTGATAGTTTTGAAAGGATACTCCAACTTACCTGGCTAAAATATTATTTGATAAATTACTGTGCAACTGCTATACTAATATGGTAAAAACAAGAGAGGATAAAGTTAAATGAAAGAAAAAATGCATATCATTAAAAGCATTGTTCCCGGAAGTATCGCAGAGGAATTGGAGATTAGGCCCGGTGACAAATTACTTCGCGTTAATGATCATGAAATAAAGGATGTATTCGACTATCATTATGCTGTTAATGATGAATACTTAGTGCTCCTGATTCAAAAACCGGATGGGGAAGAGTGGGAGCTTGAGATAGAAAAAGAGATAGAAGAAGATTTAGGCATCGAATTCGAAGAAGGATTAATGGATTCTTATCGTTCCTGCAGGAATAAATGCATGTTTTGTTTTATTGATCAAATGCCGCCCGGGATGAGAGAAACTTTATATTTTAAAGATGATGATGCAAGATTATCCTTTTTACAGGGTAATTATATTACGTTAACAAATATGATCGATGAAGATATTGAGCGAATAATTTTCTATAAATTATCGCCGATTAATATTTCTGTTCATACCATGAACAAAGAATTAAGATGTAAGATGTTAAATAACCGTTTTGCAGGAGAGGCATTGGACAAGATTAAGAAATTGTATGATGCAGGAATTGTAATGAACGGACAGATTGTATTATGTAAAGGTGTCAATGACGGAGAAGAACTGGAACGCTCTATCCATGATTTGGCAGTGTATATTCCTCATATGCAAAGCGTATCCGTAGTTCCGGTAGGTTTGACAAAATACCGGGATGGATTAGTACCACTAGATAAATTTGAGAAGGAAGATGCACTTGGAGTAATCAGTATAATTCACAAATGGCAGAACATTTTGTTAGGTGCTTACGGAACAAGATTTATTCATGGGAGTGATGAATTTTATTTAACAGCAGAGCTTCCATTGCCGGATAGTGAAAACTATGAAGGATACTTGCAGATAGAGAATGGTGTTGGTATGGTTCGTTCCTTAATGGAGGAATTCAAAGAGTATTATGAAACTCTAAGTGGGGATGACAGAAAACACACATTGTCTCTTGCAACAGGGGTTCTTGCTGCTCCAATTATAACGGATCTGGTAAATAAAATTTATAATAAGTATCCTAATATTCAAGTTAATGTATATACTATAGTAAATGAATTCTTTGGGACGAATATTACGGTTGCCGGCCTGCTAACCGGTGGAGATATAACGAAGCAATTAGAGGGTAAAGATTTAGGAGAACATCTATTATTGCCACAAGCGCTTTTGCGTGATGGTGAGGACATTCTATTAGATGATTATACCGTGGGTGATATGGAAAATACTTTACAAACGAAGATTCGTATTGTACAATCAGACGGAAAGTCCTTAATTGATGCTATTCTTAATTAAGAAATAAGGAGAAAATGAAATGAGTAAACCAATTGTTGCAATTGTTGGAAGACCTAATGTAGGTAAATCAACATTATTTAATGCACTTGCAGGAGAAAAAATAGCGATTGTGAAAGATTTTCCTGGAGTAACAAGAGACAGAATATATGCCGATGTTACTTGGCTGGATAATCAATTTACAATGATAGATACAGGAGGAATTGAGCCAGAGAGCAAGGATATGATGCTGACTTATATGAGGCAGCAGGCTGAAGTTGCTATTGAAACAGCAGACGTCATTATGTTTATTGTTGATGTAAGACAAGGACTGGTAGATGCCGATTTTAAAGTTGCAGATATTCTTAGACGCTCGAACAAACCAGTAGTTTTAGTGGTAAATAAGGTAGATAGTTTTGAAAAATTAATGTCAGATGTGTATGAATTTTACAATCTTGGAATCGGTGATCCCCATCCGGTATCAGCTTCTTCTAAACTTGGTTTAGGTGATATGCTGGATGAAGTGATAAAACATTTTAGAAAAGATGCGCTAACGGAAGAAGAAGACGAGCGTCCAAGAATTGCCATTGTTGGTAAGCCAAATGTCGGTAAGTCATCCATCGTAAATAAACTAATCGGGGAAGAACGAGTTATTGTATCTGATATAGCGGGTACAACAAGAGATGCCATTGATACTACTGTTAAATTCCATGGAAAAGAATATGTATTTATTGACACTGCAGGACTTCGCAGAAAAAGCAAAATAAAAGAAGACTTGGAACGTTTTAGTATTGTGCGTACAGTAACAGCAGTAGAAAGAGCAGATGTAGTAATTTTGGTGATTGATGCTTCAGAAGGTGTTACAGAGCAGGACGCTAAGATAGCAGGAATTGCCCACGAAAGAGGCAAAGGTATCATAATTGCAGTTAATAAGTGGGACGCAATTGAAAAGAATGATAAAACTATTTATCAGTATTCCGGTAAGATTAAAGAAACACTTTCCTTTATGCCATATGCAGAAATTATATTTATATCAGCCTTAACCGGACAGAGATT
>JAQZAX010000182.1 GCA_029239455.1 Anaerocolumna sp. | reverse complement strand
CGAGTTTTTGTTGTCATGATCTGTCACCTCTCATTCCAAAACAATTTTTGTCACCATAGAATGGAAGGTTTAATTCAGGGAATATGGTTCCATGTGCCAGCCCTGTTGCTGCATCATAAACATTTTTCCACTTTTGAAAAGGTACATAAGCCATTGCAAGGGGTAGCTTATCCAAACATTTTTCTGCCATTTCCTCATCGCAATAGTCTGATTTACGCTCTTCCCTAACTGCCTCTACACAAGATTTGTCGCCATAGTTATTTGCTGCATTTTGATATGCTCCCCTTCTATTATATCGGGAATACATCTGCTGCCTATAATTATCCATCAGGTAAATCTCCTTTTAATTTTATACACTATTTTATGAATCCCTTAGGATATTGTGACATATAAGCACGCAAAAAAGACACATATTCTACTTCTTCCCCTCATAGAATATATGTCTTCCTGTTCACTTACCAGTTTTTAGGTATGTAATGATTTATTGGCCGGCAAAATTGTCGGTTTAAATAACTTTACGCGATGTAGGATGCTTCTGCAATATATACTTAGGAGGTTATGAAAAGCCGAGCATTCTTAAGTCATCAACATAAAAGTATTTACTAGTATTTCAGAGTGATGAAGCAATAGACAATAAATATAAATATGGTATAATATACCTATCTAGTTCCTACCACCCAAATAAAAGTTGGACTTACTTGTGTATCGTCTGAACCAGCATCCTGTCCATTGACAGAAGCAAGTGACAATGTTGAGATTACTAGTGTAAGCGCCAAAACAAGTTTACTAACCTTTAATAATTTATTTAACATATAATAAATACCCCCCTCCATGTTATAGAAAAATTATAGCATTCGCATAATTAATTTTAAATGGACGCTTATGTCCATTTAACTCACAAAGGATGAAGATACGAATGAGTTATGAACATTTTGGCATTTTACTAAGAGAGTTAAGGGAATCTAGAAGTCTTACAAGGGAGCAGCTGGCGAGAAATATTTGCACCCCGAAACAGATATATCGTATCGAAAAAGGGGATTTTGAACCTTCTCTTTATCTGTTAAATCAACTATCCATAAAATTTAATTTGGATTTAAATGAATATTTTAAGATGCATTTTACCAGCCGAACCATTGAAGGTTATGATGGTATTGCCCAGATAAATCATGCGCTTCAATCCAATGATCTTATTAAATTAAGAAAATTAGTGAAGAAATATGAGAAAATAGAGATTTTTAAACAGGGGGAAAACTTAGAACACATACTTTATGGGAAAGCATTGTGTTCTGCAATTTTAGACGGAGATTACTCATTGTCAATGAACTATTGTGTGGAAGGACTGCGGGTTGAATGTCCAGATTTCTCCCTTGATTCAATTCCAATAAATACATACTCCAATGTCGGACTTACTATACTAAATTGTATTTGTGGTAATTATCTCGCCATGAATCAGAAGGAAGAAGGCATAAAAGTATTATATAGTTTGTTAACTATCTTAGAAAAGTTTATTTTAAGCTCTCCTTATCCCATGTACCAGGCTTCTCAGTTTTCCAAGAAAATATATCAGGTTACCGTGTTTAATATAGCATTTTATTTATTAGAAGATCATGATTTAAAGAATGCATTACATTATGTAGACATTGGAATTGATTTTTCTTTAAAGGAGGACAGTTTGTATTTGTTACCTGGATTATACGAAATGAAATTGAAGGTATTCTATGCTGCTGGAAATTATGAAGAAGCGAGAAGTTACTACGATATGGTTGCATGCTTATATAAGATAACAAAACAACCTGTGAAGTTGCAGGAGTTACAAGATAATGTCAGAAAAGATTATCCGCTGCTATTAAAACAATAAACCAAGTTCAAAAGATTACCAACACCTACAAAAACAGTATGCCAAATTCAAGATTACTAGCATCTACAAAATAATAAACCAATTCTAAAGAAAAAGGAGGTAGAAAATATCGTCTGTAAGTACCTAGACTACTTTTTCTACCTCCTTTTTTTATTTCATCAGTTTGTCCATTATAGCCATGATTTCTTCCATTTTTTTGCCTTCTTCTCCTGTGTTAATTGCTTCTTTCACGCAACTTCCCAAATGATCATGGAGAATTTCTTTATTTACCTTTTGTAGAATTGCCTCTGTAGCCATGAGCTGGTTAGATATATCGATGCAATAACGGTCTTCTTCCACCATTTTAAGTAATCCGTCAATCTGCCCTCTTGCAGTTTTTAGGAGACGGGTTACTTTTGTTCTGTCTGCTTTCATTATACAGTTTCTATCCCGACAACTTCATATCCGGCATCACCAACCGCAAATTTAATATCTTCGTCTTTTACATCGGCAGACAGTTCAATTATTGCATTTTTAGCTTCCAGGCTAACTTCTACGTTTGTTACTCCACTAAGCTCACTAAGAGCTTCGGTTACATGGTGCACACAATGGTTACAGCTCATTCCCTCAATTAATATTTTCTTTTTCATCCTTTTGTCCTCCTAAAATTTATATTTACTTTTTTACTGGTTGAAACCTTTTTAATCTTAAAGCATTTGTCAATACGGAAACCGAGCTTAAACTCATTGCAGCAGCTGCAATCATTGGATTTAGCAGCGGACCCCCAAAGAGGTGAAGTATTCCCATAGCCACCGGAATACCTAAAGTGTTATATCCAAATGCCCAAAAGAGATTCTGTTTGATATTACGTATTGTACTTTTTGATAGCTGTATTGCTGTAGGTACATCCATCAAATCACTTCTCATAAGAACAATATCTGCAGATTCCATAGCTACATCCGTACCGGAGCCGATTGCTATTCCGATGTCTGCCTGGGCTAATGCTGGCGCATCATTAATTCCATCACCAACCATTGCCACTTTCTTACCTTCTGCCTGCAGTTTTTTCACTTCGTTGGCTTTATCCTGTGGTAAAACTTCTGCTAGTATTCTGTCAATTCC
>JAQZAX010000181.1 GCA_029239455.1 Anaerocolumna sp. | reverse complement strand
TTTTGATAGAGCTGACCTAAATCTTCCGGGTAAACAACTGGATTTAGTTAAGGCGATACATGCAACAGGCACACCTGTTGTGCTGGTTTTACAAAATGGTAGACCACTATCAATTACATGGGAAAATGATAATATTCCGGCTATTATAGAAGCTTGGCATGTAGGTGAACAGGGCGGTATGGCAATTTCAAAGGTTATATTTGGTGATGTTAATCCTGCTGGCCGACTACCGATGTCCTTTCCTAAATCAGTAGGGCAGCTACCGGTTCACTATAATAGATGCCCATTTAGTGCAACCAAATATGTCGAAATGGATTGGTTACCTTTATATCCTTTTGGTTATGGTCTAAGTTACACAAATTTTGAATACTCAAATATAAGATTATCAAAATCAGAAATCAGAGTAAATGAAACTGTAGATGTCATGTTTGACGTAACTAATATTGGTAATTGCAATGGCGAAGAAGTTGCACAACTTTATATTCATGATGAATATAGTAGCGTTTTGCGTCCCTATAAGGAATTAGCAGGGTTTAAACGAATTCAATTGAATAAAGGTGAAACAAAAACTGTTATATTAACCTTAGGAAACGAGCAATTACGAGTATTAAATAAAAATTTCGAATGGGTAGTTGAGGATGGTAAATTTGAAGTCATGGTTGGCAATAATTCAACAAACATACTGTTAACTGATGAGTTCAAAGTCTTACCATTATAATATGTATTAAAAAGGGTACGTATTAAAACTTAATTTCAAGAAAGCAAATAGTTTTGAAAAATTGCTAATAAAAGATAATCCCTGCAATAGCGACTGAAAGCATTATGATGCCCTCGGCATGGTGGAAGCGCTTAAAAGTATTAAATAAAAGACGGAACGATTTGCTTATTTTGTCATAAAGAGGAGGAAACGATATGACGAGATATATCGCAGTAGCAACAATGTTTTTATTTATAATACTTGTTTTATCCCGCCATTTGTCTTGCCGGTATATGGCTTTTCAACCGGCAAATCCTACTTGAGGAAGAACCGCTAAAAAAGATATACGGCAAAAAATTTACGGAATACTGTAATAGAGTCAGGCGGTTTTTATAATTGAGAGTCAGCCATGGAAGTATCCGATTTTAATAAAATATGTTATAGGCAAAGAAGAAATCAAGGTCATTTGAACAAAAGCTTTAAAAGGCAGCAGGAAGGCACGTTTACGAAAGAATATATGGCTGAAACCCGCGCCAAAGATGATATTGCTGTTAAGGCCGGAATGTATTGAGAAATTTAAAAAAGCTGTCGAGCATATGAGTTCGCAGCTAAGAAAATAGGCATTAGTGTTGGGATGAGAGAGTCATGGAAATTTACGCCGTGACTCTTTTATTTTTTTGCAACCCTTCAATATACCCAATCGCATTACCCATCATATTCCCAAATGTCAACAATAGAAAGATATACGGAGAGTTTAGTTTAATCTTAGATCTTCTACGATATTTGGTACTCCAAAATGATAAACAGGACACTTCATTTTATCCTTTCTTAATAGACATAATTGAATCGGAGTTGAGAAAAGCGTTGTTAGCCAATAGAGCTTGGTGTGGTAATTTAGAAAACCAATAACCAATAATTTTCATATTCATATAATAAAGATAAATAGATAAATTGAGGGTATTTATGATTATTCACGTAGTACAAGAAGGGGAAACTATAAACTCAATTGCGGAAAAATATAGTATATCTGCTGAAAGATTAATCCTAGAAAATGAGATAAAAAACCCAAATAGATTAGTAGTTGGAGAAACTCTGGTTATTTTATTTCCTGAGGTATTGTATACCGTTCAGGTAGGAGATACGTTAACAGGCATTGCAGATTATTTTGATGTAACTGTGATGCAATTACTCAGGAATAATCCGTATCTTTCAAATAGAGAATTTATTTATCCGGGTGAAACAATTGTAATTAGCTATAAAGATAATAAGATAACGAAATTATCAACAACTGGTTTTGCGTATCCATTTATTGATGAAGATGTTCTTAAAAAGACACTTCCTTTTCTGACATATTTAACAATATTTAGCTATATGTTTACTGCAGAGGGTGAGATAATTGATATTAATGATACAGAGATTATTCAGATAGCAAAGGAATATGGTGTTGCATCGATTATGATGTTAACAGCACTTGCTACAAGCCAGATAGATGAAATTAATGTGACAAATAATATTCTTTCCAGTCAGGATGTACAGGATCAATTTATAGAAAACGTCCTTAGTATTTTAAAAACCAAAGGGTATTATGGAGTTAATATCAATACGCCATATATATTTCCAAAGAATCGAAACGATTATGTAGATTTTATAACTAAATTTACCAATCGCATACAGAGTGAAGGATTTAAAGTAGTATTTGATACATTAAGCCTAACTGTATTTGAAATAATGATTGGAACAATGTATGAAGGACTTGAGTATTCGAGACTTGGTAATGCGATAGATAGAGTAATGCTTATGACTTACGAATGGGGAAATATTATAGGAATCCCTGCGGGAATAATATCTTTTGATACAATAAGGAAATATTTGGATTACATATCAATGCAAATAACTCCGGAAAAGATTATTATCGGGGCTCCAATCATTGGTTATGTTTGGGAACTGCCGTATGTAGCAGGAGTTTCAAAAGGTCTAGCAATTACTTATGATTCTGCAGTAGAATTAGCAAGAAATGTCGGTGCAGTTATTCAGTATAATGAAATTACAAAAGCAACTTATTTTCAGTATGTAAATGCTAATGAATATATTGTACTGTTTAGAGATGCAAGAAGCATTGATGCTTATGTAAAATTAATACCGGAGTATGGGTTCAATGGTGTCAGCATTTGGAATATTATGAGCTATTTTCCGCAAATGTGGATGGTTATTAACTCTCAGTATGAAATAGAGAAAATATAATAATATACTCCATGGTTGTTGT
>JAQZAX010000062.1 GCA_029239455.1 Anaerocolumna sp. | reverse complement strand
AGTGAGGCTGTTAAGCTTTTGCTGGCTGATTTTAAAAAGAAAACAGGAATTGATGTAATTGTTGATACAAAACCATATGAAGAAATATATGATGAGATATGGAGTCATCGGAAAAGCGCTCTGTATGATGTCTATAGTGTAGATATTCCATGGTTAACAGATTTTGTTTCCTCCAATATGTTGGTATGTTTAGATGATCTTTATAATAATTCCAAGGAGTATTTTGAACGCTTTCCTGAAGATGTATTAGCTAAGTATGCCAAGATAGGAAATCACTTTTATGGAGTTCCATACAGCTTTACAATTCAGTTATTATTTTATAGAAGAGACCTCTTTAATAAACTGGAAAATCAGAGACTCCATTATGAATGGTATAAAGAGCCTTTGAAAGTACCTTCAACCTGGGAAGAGTTTAATAAAGTTGCAAAATTATTTACGCGCAAATATAACCCTAATTCAGATACCGAGTATGGAGTTACATTGGGCGGAAGAAAAGCATCCGGTGCTGTAAATGAGTATTTGCCAAGACTGTTTTCATTTGGGGGAAATATTTTTGATCAAAATCGGGCTACAATTGGTGACAAACGCTCTGTAGAAGCTTTAAAAAATTATGTAGAAAGCTATAAATATGCTAATGTTGAGGCAACAAATTGGTGGTGGGATGAGCAGGTGAAGGAATTTTCATCAGGAAATGTTGCAATGATGATAATGTATACGGAGCATGTATCTACCCTGGAGGATAAACGTTTTTCAAAGATTGTAGGAAAAACGGAATGTGCTATTTTGCCTGAAAAATATTCAGTTCTAGGCGGATGGTCACTGGGAATAAACCCGAAAAGTAAAAGAATAAAAGAAAGTCATGAATTTATGAAATGGCTGTCGAGTTATGATCTGCTAGGTCCTAATGCAGCATTAGGACGTGTTCTTCCAATACGTGATGAGGAATATAGAGGGCAGATTGATAAGGTTTATTCCTGGTTTGAGACGGCCTGGGAAGCTTATAAGTATACAAAAACAAGAACAGTTCCATATGTTGATGGTATGTCCCTTATAACGGAAGCGGAAATGGAAGCTATCGTCGGAGGTGCAGTTCATGGAGCGGTAAATGGAGATATGACGGTTGTTCAAGCACTTGTTGAGGCAAATCAAAAATTAAAGGATATATTAAAGTAAAAGGTAAAAGGAATTGAAAAACAGAATAAAAAGTGAGATGCATTTGACATGGCATCTCACTTTTTTATTGCTATCACGAAGGAAGAAATATAAAACAAAAATAATTAGAATAAAATTTAAAATCTATATTGACACGTTCCAATTTTAGAAGTACAATACAATTCATAAAAGGTGTTAGATAAAAGTAGGAAAAAATAGAGAGGGAGGTAGTAAATATTATACAAATGTGCCAGATTAATTGAGAATAAATGTTATATTGTTAATTAAAGTAAATATATACATATTTGTGTAGTACTTTGGAACGTTTAAATGTGTTAGGAAAAGGAGAAAGGAACGATGAAACAGAATTACAAAGATATTTTATTATCGCCAATCAAAATCGGTACAAGAACATGTCAAAATCGTTTTTTTGTGCAGGCGATGGAATGTACCGATGCAGATCAGGACGGCAACCCGTCAGAACTGACAATTCAAAGATACGAGAATTTGTTCAAAGGCGGTTATGGAATGGTAACACTGGAAGCGATTACCGTAACAGATGAAAGCCGTTCCAGAAAACAACAGTTGTCAATCATGCCGAGAAACGCAGCGAAACTAAGGACATTTATACAGGGGCTCAAAAAAATCAACCCCAATGTATTGATTGTATTTCAGTTAACACATTCCGGTGAATTGAGTAACCCAGAGTTTTCGAAAAGAGTAACCGTGAAGCCTCTGCCGGGATTTGGCGGAGAACTGTTGCAGGAAGACGACGTTGAGAAAATAATGGAGGAATTTATTACAGCAGCAAGTATTGCATATGATGCAGGAGCTGATGGAGTAGATCTAAAGTTATGTCATGGATATCTGGGTAGTCAGATTATTAGACCTTATAATGATAGGAAATGGAAGTATGGCGGATCCTGGGATAATAGAAGCCGTTTTGCATTTGACTTATATGAAAGAGTTAATAAGAAGATAAACGATAAAAATTTCCTCATTGGTTCTAAAATCTCTATGTGGGAAGGCTTCCCGGGTGGATTTGGTACAGAAGGTCCGGACTCTCCGATTATTGATTTAACGGAACCGCTTGACTTGATTAAGGGTCTTGAAGATCGTGGAGCTCAGTATTTTGTAGAATCAGGTGGAAGCCCTTCAATTACTACTGCAATTACACAGGCTGATAAAAATGCTCCTTATTTTGCTTTTTTACATAATACCTGGGCCAAAGAAATTAAAAAAGTAGTAAAACCGGAAACAGTTATTATTGGTTCGAATTTTTCTGTATTTGGTGATGGAAATAATGGGATACTCGCTGTTGAGAAGGAGAATAACTCGATGTTCCATTACGGAGCGAAGTTTATTGAAGAAGGTAAAGTTGATATGATAGCAGTAGGCAGACAATCCTTTGCAGATCCTTTCCTTCCTAAGAAACTGTCAGAGGGAAAAGAGAATGAGATAAGTTGGTGTACGTTGTGTGATAACTGCCTTGAATTGCTGATAAGACAAAGAACGATCGGATGCTGTACCTACAATAAATATTATACAGATGTATTAGTAAACACCAGAAAAGAGTGCGGTAGGTTGAAACAAAAGCATACCTAATAACTAAACTTAATGAAATTTATTCAATAGTATACGAGGAGGTTCTTTATGAATTTAGGGTTTTTTTGCGCAAATTATGCGCATCTCTCTATTGAGGAGGTAGCAAAGATTGCAAGCTCTAACGGATATGAAATGCTTGAAATCCCTGCTTATATTGGTAATGGACAGCTGGAATGCGATGAGGTTATAAAAGATAATAATGCGAAAAAAATAACGGACATGGTAAAAAGTTACAATCTTGGAATTTCCGCATTATCCAATCACGCAGATTCTCTTCTAATCCTAGGCCCACATACGGAAGATACGGACGGAATTTACAAGGGTACAAAAGAAGAGAAAATCAAATATGGTACGGAAAGCCTTATTAGAACTGCGCAAGCAGCAAACGCACTTCAGGTACCCGTTGTAAATGGATTTACCGGTGTTACAAACTGGGGAAGATATTTTCCGTTTCCGAATGCTCGCGGTTGGAAGGACATGGAACAGGAATTTGTTGAACGCTTTGTTCCGATTTTAGACAAGTTTAAAGAATATGGCGTAAAATTTGCAGTAGAGCCTCATCCAAATAATTTTATTTATGATATACATACCGCAAAAAGAGCTTTGGAATTGGTTGATAATCATCCGGCTCTTGGATTTAATCTGGATCCGGCAAATATTATGTGTCTGGGTGGAGTTCTAGTTGAGAATTTCATTGATGAATTAGGAGACAGAATATTCCACGTGCATGCTAAGGATGGAGAAATTGTTACCCATAATATCCAGCGTGGCGGAATCATGATGCAGGGCGACTGGCAGAGATTAGACAGATCTTTCCGCTTTAGAATTCCAGGATGGGGCAGTGTTGATTGGAAGAAAGTGATCACAGAACTAGCATTAGTAGGCTATGATTACGCGCTAAGCTATGAGCACGAAGATGTAACCATGAGCGTTGGGGACGGTGTAGAAAAGGTAGCGGCTTATTTGAAACCTTTACTTATTAAAGCTCCTTATGAAGGAAGACGCGATAAAATCTTTAATAACCCAAGAGAATAATATTGGAGGCGAAACTATGAAAGATACAATGAAAGCTCAAGTGGTAAAAGCACCGTATCAGTTGGAGTATGTGGATGTTGCAGTACCTGAAATTAATGATGATGAAGTACTGATAAAGGTAAAAGTGTGCGGTATTTGCGGTTCTGATACAAGTATTTTTACAGGAAAATATGCCGCAGATAAATTACCATTGATTACAGGCCATGAGTTTATGGGCGAAATTGCAAAGGTAGGAAAGAATTCTAAGGGTATCAAAGTTGGAGACCGTGTTGCTGTAGATATCTGTCTAACTTGCGGACATTGTTATTTCTGCCGTCATAATGACGGACTGTTATGTGAGACATTCACACAGCTAGGAATTCATACCGATGGTGGATTTGCTGAATATGTAAAAGCACCATGGAAAAATTGCTACAAGCTTCCTGATACAATGGATGATTTTACAGCAGCATTCGTTGAGCCTTTGACAGCTGTTATACATGCTTCACAAAGAATGCAGCCAGAAATTGCATCCAGTGTTGCTGTTATTGGCTGCGGCCTTGGAATTTTACATGCAGCCGTAGCAAAAGCAAGAGGCTGCTGTCCGGTTATTGTAATAGGTGATAGCCCTGCAAGGTTAGAAATTGCCAAAGAGATGGGTGCAGATTTCGTAATTAATATTAATGAAATTGAAGATCCGGTTGCAGAGGTTATGAAGATTACAGATGGTATTGGGGTAGACTATGCGGTTGAAGCAGTAGGAAATCCAAGAACTTATGAGCAGGCATTCAAAATGTTAAGACGAGGCGGTAAGCTGACTGCATTTGGAATCTGCGCGGAAAATGCCATTGCAAATATTTCGCCTTATCAGTTTGTCTTAGGGGAAAAGAAAGTTTCCGGATCTTGCGCAGGAATTGGAGATAATTGGGCTGAGGCGATTAAGTTATTGCAGTATGGTGTTGTTAAACCACAGAAAATGTTTTCTATGGCTGTTCCGTTAAGTGAGCTGGGAGTAGCATTAGAAGAACTTAAAACAAACATTAATTTAATTAAAGTATTTGTTTGTCCTGAATTAACTGAGAGAAAGTATTTTAATATTTAATTATAAAATTTATGGGAGGGCTTTACAATGAAAAAGAAAATATTAGCATTAGCAGTATGTGTCATGATGATAGGTTCAATATTATCCGGCTGCGGATCTTCTGCAAAAACAGAAGATACTACAGCAACTACAACAGCAACTACAACACCAACTACAACAGCAACTACAACAGAAGATAAGGAAGATACCAGTACGGATGCAGCTGCCAACACGGATAAGAAACTTTTGGGTGTATCGGTTCCTAAGGCTTCAACAGGATGGACTGCTGCGGTTCAATATTATGCAGAGCAATATGTAATGGGCAAAGATATTGAAATTACTGTAGTTGCCGCAGAAAATACGAATGAACAGGCAAATCAGATTGAAGAATTAATTAATATGAAATGTGATGCAATTGTATTGCTTCCTATTAATGATGAGTTAGCTACAGCAGCACAAAAAATAATGGATGCAGGAATTACCTTGATTAACTATGACCGTACACTTGGAACTACAGAACCGGATTATTATGTAGCCGGAGATAATAAAGGTGTTGGTGTACAGGGTGCAAAATATCTGCAGCTAAAGCTCGGCGATGATTATACCGTAGTAGTTGTTGGAATATCTGGCTGGGGCGCAATTTCTGAAGAACGTATTCAGGGATATAAGGAAACGATTGCTGAAATCACACCCAATGTTAAAATTTTAGGTGAATATTCAGCAGAGAATGCTTCACAGGAGGCAGGCCTTGCATTAATGACTGATATTTTAAGTGCTAATCCGGAAGTTGATGCAGTATTCTCAGCAGATGATGAATTAGGTATTGGTTTAACTCAGGCAATTAAAGAAGCAAATCGTACGGATATTAAAGCTGTAATCGGTGGAGGCGGATGTAAGGGATATTTGAATAAAATGACCTCTGATGACTATAAAGACATTTGGTTGGGGTCTGCAACTTATTCACCGAGTATGATTACTGATGCCATGTACGTTGCTGAGAAAGTTTTAACTGGCTCATCATGTGATAAGAAAATCATTATACCTTGTGATTTAGTAGATAGAGAGAATGTTGAACAGTGGAAGAGCGTAAATAACTTTGATGAGAAAGCTCCATACTAAAATTTCATTTGGACTTTTGACATACTCAGGATATATCTCCTGAGTATGTCAAAAAGTATTATTTCATGACAAGATGAATTGGCTTGCCAATTCATCTTGTTTAAGGCTTAAGCAAGGAGAATAAGATGGCAGAATATGCAATGAAAATGAATAACATTGTAAAAAGCTTTGATGGTGTCTGTGTACTGAAAGATATTTCACTAGAAGTAGGGTTAGGAGAAATTCATACGCTCTTAGGTGAAAATGGTGCAGGAAAATCAACTCTTATGAATATACTTGGCGGCGTTTTACCAATGGATTCTGGCGAATTATACCTCTTCGGGGAAAAAGTGAAAATTCAAAATCCTTCCGAATCACAGGATTTGGGAATAGCATTTATTCACCAAGAGCTCAATGTAGTTAATGATTTAAAAGTATATGAGAATATGTTCCTGGGGTATGAGCTGGCTAACAAATTGGGAAAACTGGATAAAAAGACAATGTGTCAGAAAACCCAAGAGGTATTTGAAAGAATGAATGTTGAAATAGATCCCAATGCAATGGTCAGGGATTTGGCAGCATCCTACAAACAAATAATAGAAATTGCAAAAGCTCTTCTAAGAAATGCTAAGATTATAATCATGGATGAGCCAACCACATCACTTACTACACCTGAAATTGAAAATGTATTTCGTATTATGCGTACTCTGGTTCGGGAAAATGTATCTATTATTTTTATATCACACAAACTGGGTGAAGTAGTTGATTTTTGTGATTGTTATACTGTTTTACGAAATGGCGAAAAGGTTTGTGAAGGTAAAATAACAGATAAAAGCGGATATAAGGTTACCACTACAGAACTTGCAAAACAAATGGTAGGTCGTGATGTACTGGGTGTAAATGTGTATAAAGAGCATGAAATAAGCGATGTAATTCTTGAGGTTGATAATGTTAGAGTTGGAAATTATGCTAAAAATATTTCATTTTCTTTACGTCGTGGTGAAATACTTGGATTTACAGGACTTCTTGGTGACGGTAAAGAGGAATTGGTAAGAAGTCTTTTTGGAGATATGAAAATAGATGAAGGAACAGTTAAATTACATGGTAAAGTTGTAAAAATCTCCAGTCCTAAAAAAGCACATAAGCTAAGAATAGGTTTTCTTCCTGCGAATAGAAAAGAGAATGCAATTATTAAAGACCTAAGTATCGAAGAGAATATGACAATATCAACATTACGCGACTGCTGTCGGGGAATTACGGTAATACATAAAAAAGAAAAAGAGATTGCATTAAAATATAAGCAAATTCTTAAAATTAAGACAGGAGATTTAAAAAATAAAATAACAAGTTTGTCCGGCGGTAACCAGCAGAAAGTAATTTTTGCTAGATGGATGAACACTCTTCCTGAAGTAATTATACTTTGTAATCCGACTCAAGGCGTAGATGTTGGTGCAAAAAATGAAATATATAATGAAATTTATGAACTGGCAAAAAAGGGAGTAGCAATCATAATAACTTCAGGAGAAGCACAGGAAATTATAAAGCTAAGTGATCGTGTTAAGGTAATGTATCATGGTGAAATAAAAGGCGAGCTTAGTCATAATGAACTTTCTGAAGAAACGATTATGATTTTAGCTACCGGAGCTAAGTTGTGATGAAGGAGTGTACTTATGGAATTTGGAACGGAGAAAAAAGGTGGATTAAAAACTATATGGCAGAAATTTTATAAGGAATACAGCGTAATTCTTGTTGCAGCAGTAATATTCATTTTAGCAACTATCTTTGAGAGTTCAAACTTTTGTTCAACTCAGAATATCGTTAACATAGTAAGAAACAATGCGGTAATTGGAGTATTGGCCTTAGGAATGGCTTTTGTAATTATATCAGGAAATATCGATTTGTCGGTTGGCTCTCAATTGGTTGCAGTAGGGTCGATTATCTTAGCAGTAATTAATGCAACTTCAAATATCGTTATCGGTATTGTTGTCGGCATTATCTGCAGCTGTTTATTTTCGTTAATAACTGGTTTGATTGTTACGAAGGGCAGAGTACCTTCCTTTGTAGTTACATTAGGACTAATGAATATTTATCGTTCGGTATGTATGTATTTCATGTCAGGAGGCGGCTTCTATGGCAGCAGTAAGGCATATGCAAATATATCAAATTATAGCTTGGGCAATCTGATACCGCTTCCAATTATCTACTTATTAATAGTATTTGCCATTTACTATTACATATCTAAATATACAAAGCTTGGAAGATACATCTATGCAGTAGGTTCAAATGAAAAAGCAACCCGTTTATCGGGAATTAATACCGATTGGGTAAAAATAAAAGCATTTATTCTGATGGGACTTTCCGTTGGTATTGCAGCTGTAATCGAGACCTCCAGAATGAATTCTATGAATGCTTCTTCCTCTGGAACATCTTATGAAATGAATGCAATCGCGATGGTAGTAATCGGCGGAGTATCAATGAGCGGCGGTAAAGGCAATTTGATCAGTGCTTTTTTTGGTATTTTTATTCTTGGTATTATTAATAATATCCTTACTCTAATGGGGGTTGATGTATTCTTAGTAAATGCTATCAAAGGATGTATCATTATATTGGCAGTTGTATTGCAGAAAAAAGAAAAAATTTAAAAAGGAAGAAAAGTATGAAAATTGTTGGTGTTCATCATATAGCAATCAATACACGTGACTTTCAAAAATCAATTTGTTTCTATAGAGATATTCTAAAAATGGAGTTCATTAAGGAAGTTGATTTAGGCGAAGATTACGTAGCCTATATGAAATGTTCCGATCAACTGCTATTAGAATTATTCAAAATGAACGACCGTCTGAAGGAACAGGAGCTGGATGATTGTTATGTAGGTCTAAAGCATGTTGCATTTACTGTTGATCATTTAGATCAATGGAATACATATTTAAAAGAACAAAATGTAAAGTTTGCATTAGAGATGACAGAGGTTAAGCCTATTCAGCAGAGAGTTTTGCTAATTGAAGCTCCGGATAATGTTATCGTTGAATTGTGCGAAGCTTATTAGAAAGGAAGGGATTTTATAATGGCACGTAGTATTTCAAACGAGTGTATCAGTTGCAGACGCTGTTCCAAAGAATGTCCCGTGGAAGCTATCTATCTGGGAACAGGAAAATATGAAATAGAGGATAGCAGCTGTGTAGATTGTGGATGCTGTGAAGATGTTTGTCCGGTGAAAGCAATAAGTGCAGAATAAGATATAAAAATAATAAAGAGCATGTAGATAGGAGCATCTTATGATTAGATAAAGTTGCTCCTATTTGTCTGTAAAGATTTACTTGGGAGAAAAATATCTAATGCAATAATTTATGGAGGATCATATGTACAAAATTGTTAAAAAAGTAAGTTTGGCATCCAATATATATTTAATGGAGATAGAGGCGTCAAGAGTTGCAAAATCATGCCAGCCCGGACAATTTATCATCGTGAAAATGGATGAAAAGGGAGAACGAATTCCTCTGACAATCTGCGATTACCAAAGAGAAGCAGGTATAGTTACGATCGTATTTCAAACCCTGGGTTCTTCTACTAAAAGACTGGCTGAGTATAAAGAAGGGGAATACATAAGCGATTTTTCGGGACCGCTTGGATGTCCGTCAGAGCTTGTAAAGGAGTCTTTCGAAGAATTAAGAAAGAAAAATGTATTATTTGTTGCCGGAGGTGTAGGTACTGCACCTGTTTATCCTCAGCTAAAGCTTTTGAAAGAACGGGGAATTGAGGCTGACTGTATCATTGGAGCCAGGAATAAAGACCTTATTATTTTTGAAGAGGAAATGAAGAAGGTTTCAAAAAATGTATATGTTACTACGGATGACGGTACTTACGGACTGAAAGGGAATGTAAACGACTGTATTAAGGATTTAGTTCAAAATCATGGAAAACATTATGATTTGGTGATAGCTATCGGGCCGATAGTTATGATGAAATATGTAAGTATTTTAACGAAGGAATTAGGGATTAGAACAATAGTTAGCATGAATCCGGTCATGGTAGATGGAACAGGTATGTGTGGTGCATGTCGATTAACGGTAGGAAATGATGTGAAATTTGCCTGTGTCGATGGTCCGGAATTTGATGGACATATGGTTGACTTTGATGAAAGCATAATAAGACAGCAAATGTATAAAACAGCAGAAGGCCGCGCTCTACTAAAGGAACAGGAGGGTACTGCCCATAAGAGCAAGAACTGTGGCTGCAGTGATAAATAAAGGAGGGATCGGTATGGATATATTAAAGAAAGTTCCTGTAAGAGAACAGGAACCTAAAATTAGGGCCACAAATTTTGATGAAGTATGCATTGGTTATAATATAGAAGAAGCAAAGGAAGAGGCCTCCAGATGTTTAAAGTGCAAGAATGCAAAATGCAGAGAAGGATGTCCCGTATCCATTGATATTCCGGGTTTTATTAAGGAAGTGGAAGCCGGTAATATAGAAAAAGCTTCTAATATTATTAGTTTATATTCGGCGCTTCCGGCAGTATGCGGAAGAGTATGTCCGCAGGAGTCCCAATGTGAAGAAAAATGTATCCGGGGTATTAAGGGGGAAGCGGTTTCGATTGGTAAACTGGAGCGATTTGTTGCAGATTGGGCAAGGGAGCATGGTATTAAACCTGAGATGCCGATATATAAAAATGGAAAAAAAATAGCCGTAATTGGTTCAGGTCCTGCAGGGCTTACTTGTGCCGGAGAGTTGGCAAGAATGGGGTATGATGTAACCGTCTTTGAAGCACTGCATAAAGCAGGAGGAGTATTGGTATATGGTATCCCGGAATTCCGTCTTCCCAAGAACTCGGTAGTGAAGACAGAAATCGATAATATAAAAGCACTCGGTGTTAAAATTGAGACCAATGTTATTATCGGAAAATCGGTTACCATAGATGAACTTATAGAAGTAGAAGGTTTTGAGGCAGTATTTATCGGATCGGGGGCAGGACTTCCTAAATTCATGGGAATACCGGGCGAAAATGCCAATGGTGTCTTTTCTGCCAATGAGTATTTAACAAGAAATAATCTGATGAAAGCGTTTGATGAAAGTTATGACACGCCTATATATAAAGGGAAAAAGGTAGCAGTAGTCGGTGGTGGCAATGTTGCTATGGATGCTGCAAGAACTGCTTTAAGGCTTGGTGCACAGGTATATATTATCTATCGGCGGAGTGAAGAGGAATTACCGGCTAGAGTAGAAGAAGTACACCATGCACAGGAAGAAGGTATTATATTCAAATTACTGACAAATCCAACTGAAATACTTGTTGATGATAAGGGCTGGGTCAGAGGAATAAAGTGTATAGAGATGGAGCTGGGAGAACCGGATCAATCCGGCAGGAGGAAACCAGTAGAAAAACAAAATTCTGAGTTCGAGATTGAATTGGATGTTGTCATAATGTCCTTGGGAACAAGCCCAAATCCTTTGATATCTTCTACGACGCAAAGCCTTGATGTGAACAGATGGAAATGTATTATTACAGATGAGATTACAGGTATGACCTCCAAAGAAGGTGTTTTCGCCGGTGGAGATGCAGTGACCGGAGCGGCTACCGTAATTCTGGCAATGGGTGCAGGTAAAACAGCAGCAAAGGGTATTGATAAATATTTAAAAATGAAAGAAAATTAGAATTAGTTAAGAACGCGGCGCAAAATAACTTTAATAGTTAAAAGGCGGCGCGTTCTTTTTATATTTTCGTTTTTGGCCTTACGAACGATTTAAATGTCTGCAGGCGTTGAGATCTTCCTTTTTCTTTCTCTAGAGTTAATACTAGAATAAAAAAAGACCTGTTATGGCCAACTAATATATTGAATTATAAGTTATAAACGATATTATCAACAAATATAATCTAATAAGCATAAATGGGGCTGATTAGATGGAAAAATTAGTTATACATAATCATTACAAGGAACAAAATAAGGAAAGAAGAGAAAAAGAAATTATCAAAATAATAGTAAAAATGATTGAGAAGAAAATTTGCTAAATACAACTTGGTCAGAGTTTTATTTACTTACGTTACATGATATGTACGAATAAGTGGATATCTGACCTCTTTTTATAAGGAAAGGGGCAAAAGAAAAGATATGGATAAAACAGCAATTTATTGCAGATTGTCAAGAGAAGATTTAGATAAATTAAATGAAGGAGATGACAGCGAAAGTATACAAAATCAAAAAATGCTTCTGGTAAATTATGCAAGCGAACATGATATGCAAATTTATAAAATTTATAGTGATGATGACTATTCTGGCACCGATAAAGATAGGCCGGAATGGAATAAAATGTTGAAGGATGCTGAAATTGGCGAATTCAATGTGATTATATGTAAAACCCAGAGCAGATTTACCAGAGAAATGGAAATGGTCGAAAAATACATACATGGAAAATTTGTTGAATGGGGTATCAGATTTATTGGTGTGGTTGATAATGTTGATACTAATATAAAAGGCAATAAAAAATCTCGACAGATTAATGGTATGATAAACGAATGGTACTCAGAAGATTTATCTGAAAATATCAAGACTACTTTAAGGAGAAAAAAAGAAGATGGTCAATTTCTCGGTGCATTTGCTCCACACGGTTACAAAAAGGACCCAACTGATAGGCACAAAATGATTATTGACGAAGAATCAGCAAAAATAGTTAGACAAATATTCGATTTATATATTGATGGTTATAGTATTAAAAGAATATGTTATATTTTAACAGAGTCTCAAGTGCTAACACCTACAGCATATAAACAAAGCTTAGGGTATACATATAAAAATCCTAACAGTTCTTCTGCTACATCTCGATTTGGTGTATGGGGCACAACTACCGTAAGAAGTATTTTAACCAACAATACTTATGTAGGAGTTTTAACACAATGCAAAGAAAAAAAACTAAGTTATAAGAGTAAAAAAGTTGTTAAAGCTCCGGAAGACGAGTGGGTTGTAAAAGAAAATAATCACGAAGCCATAGTTGATAGGAATACATTTTATCAAGTCCAAAATATGTTAAAATCGAAGCGCACTGTGAGCTGTGATGACAAGCATGGAAATAAAAAGCATAAAGCGCATTGCTTAGCTGGAAAAGTCAAATGTACGGATTGTGGATCCTCGTTGATTAAAACAGGCGGAAGTGGTTCTCAAGAAAGTCGCTACTTGAGATGTCAGTTGGCTAATAAAACTAGGAATCAGAGATGTTCCCCACATGCAGTCAGGTTAAATCAAATCAAGGATATGGTAGCAAACGAAATACGAAAGCTAATTAATGCTGTTCTGAACGAAGATAATGAGAAATACCTTTCGGAAAGATTAAGTGGCTTTTCTGACTCCAGTAATGCAATCGAAGCAAAAACTAAAGAACTAAATAATATAAACCGTATGGTTAAAGAAAATAATGACGCTTTATCTTCTTTATATATGGATAAAGTAAAGAAGGTTATTAGCGAGGACGAATATGTTATGTTAAAAGACACATTTAATAATGCAATAGCCGAGCAGCAGGTAAAGTATTCACGTTTAAAAAGCGAAATTGAAAACCTCAAGATTATCAATATTGAAAAACCAGATGCTATAGCACTGGCTAAGAAGTATGTCGAATTTGAAGAATTAACAACTGACATTGTGGCAAACTTTATTGATTATATTGTGGTTAGCGAAAAAGATATGTATGGTAATCAGGATATTCACATTCATTGGAATATATAATTTTTTTAATTTAAAACAGTATTTTTCAGACACGCAACATAATAGATTGTGTATAGTACATAAAACTAGATGCATTTAACTTCATTGTATTGTTTGTAATGCACAACTAAAATGATTGTATTTTTAAAACACCAAACCCATGTTACCGGAATTGCGGCAGGCAATGGCAGAGCAAGCAATGGACTATATCGTGGTGTAGCCTCGAAAAGTGAATTAATTATTGTAAAATTAGGTTTATCAGTTGGAGATTCCTTCCCACGAACATCACAACTAATGGAGGGAATAGATTTTACTGTACGGCAAGCAATCGTACTTAACCGACCGATTGTCATTAATATCAGCTTTGGCAACAATTATGGTTCCCATACTGGTAGGACCTTATTAGAGAGC
>JAQZAX010000180.1 GCA_029239455.1 Anaerocolumna sp. | reverse complement strand
GTAATGATTGCAGCCATACTGACAGCGATTGCATTTAGTGCAATTAGAATAATATTACCAGGTGTAATACGACCATTCATAATTTCAACCAGAAGTAATATTATAAAGGCTATGATATAGGCTACATATCTTGTATGTATTTTCCAGATTTTATCCAATGGTACTTTTAAAAACTGAACAATTAATGTAGTAGCTGTGACAGCACCAGCCATAGTGCCAAGGGATTCCCAGGTCATAAAACCTCCTGTCCCAGTTTTGTTATCCATCCCGGTAATTATTAAAGAGACAGAAAGCATGGCCAAGGGATAATTTTTAAATAATGCCATATTAAGTCGCTCCTTTTTAGTCAGCCAGGTTATTAGTTCTAATTAGTATTTGCTGATCATAATGATACCTCCTTGTTTTCTTTGTTATATTAAACTTATCATAAAAAGTACTTGCATGCTAAAATATAGTAAAATCAATATAGAAATGTGACAAAACTTAAATATTATTGTAAATAGATTTTGGTGATGTTTGATTATTTTAATAAAATCTTGAATTGATTCATGAACTGAAATTAAAATAGACAATATAATAAAATAGAAAATATTATAAAATAGACAATATCATTAAACAGAAGGATCATTTGTATTTCATTGACGATTCAATCGCCATACAGTATAATGAGCCTTAATATTTTGAAAAATTGATTGGAGGAAAGGTCTTTTATGTCCAATACGGAAACAACAGTAAGATATCATATATGGAGAATACCAACATTTATAATATTATTAGCTGCAACCATAGCGTTAGGATTCATAAGTATAATAGAATTCCCTGGGATAGTAGTGTCTTCGGAGCTAGAAATTAATATAAATAATTATATTCAGAATATTTATACGGTCCTTCTGGCTACTACTGTAGGCAGCCTGATTGGTTGGGAGAGAGAAATAAGGAACAGACCGGCAGGACTAAGAACCTACTCTTTAGTATGTATAGGAGCAGCCATTGTCATGATGACCTCCTTTGAAATATTTAAAACTTACAGTCTGTTTAATAATTATGATCCAACCAGACTTGGTGCCCAGGTAATTAGTGGAATAGGTTTCTTAGGGGCTGGTACTATTATCAGGGACCGTTTCTCGGTGAAAGGACTCACTACGGCAGCCAGTCTATGGACGGTTGCCTGTATTGGCCTTATGATTGGTGCCAGACTGTATGTTTTAAGTATTATAGTTACTTTCATAGTTTATTATGTATTACACAATTTGCACTCGATTGATGAAATTAAAGCTGATAAGGCTAGCTATAATATTAAGATTATCATAAGTAATCTGGCCGATCAATATGAGGAAATTCTGCAGTTACTGCAAGTTTATAGTAACAAGATGGTGGAAGTGAACTCCCTGTCCAATCGAATTGTAGATGATAATGTTGAAACAGAATTAGATATTAAGCTGACTATTAATGAAAATGAAGACGAGTATAATTTGAATGACCTTATTATAGAATTATATACAGTAAAAGACGTTAAGTCTGTGAAAATAGAACGGTAAATTAACTTTTTCTTAAATTAAAAAGAGGCTGCAACTTTCAATACTTTTGCATTGAGAGTTGCAGCCTTGATAAAAACCTCCAGGCAGGATGTAGATGACGCGTTAAAGAAATTTGTTATTGAAGCAATGGCGGGTCAGCGTGAAAATGTGCCAAGGTACCTCTCTTTCATTGGCTTGTGCCCTTACATATTAGTTCAATATCTTCTCCATTAAGTGACTCCTTCTCTAGTAATTCGGAAGTAATTTCTTTCAGAGCTTCTATATTTGATTCCAACAGTCTCTTCGTATCCTCATATAATTGATTCATATGGTCTCTACATTTACTAATTAACTGAGGGTTTCCCGTTTCTTGTAAAGATTCCATATGAAATAAACCCATATCATTATCCATACCGTATTTGTTAATATAGTCAATAATAAGAGCAGATGCTTTTTGAATATCATTGCTGGCTCCAGTGGTAATCTCGCCTTCACCAAAGATGAGTTCTTCTGCAGCTCTTCCGGCTAACAGCATCTGTATACTGGATAGAATCTGCTTTTTTGTCTGATACAGGGTATCACTTGGAATGCTAAGGTTAAAACCACCGGCTCCTTTAACGCTTGGAATTATGGTCACTTTGGAGATATAATACGTGGGCAAAAGTAATTTGGTTACTAAAGCATGACCGGCTTCGTGAGTTGCTGTAATTGTTCTGTCTTTCTCGCCGATAAAACTTCGGTCCATCTTAGGAGCGCCCGCTATTACAGTATAAAAGGCGGTATCAATATGAGTCTGGCGAATCGCAGGTTCATTTGCATTGGCTGCATTTATTGCAGCTTCATTTAACAGATTCTCAAGCATTGCTCCACTAAAATATACCGTAGATTTTGCCAAAGCATCCAGATTAACATCGAGAGCCATAGGTTTTGACTGGGCATAAAGTGCGAGAATCTTCTTTCTGGAATTGATATCCGGAAGACCGATTTCTACCTGTCGGTCGAATCTACCAGGGCGTAATAATGCTTCATCCAGGGTATCTAGTCTATTGGTGGCACCAATTACAACGATACCACTATTCTCGTGAAATCCTGACATTTCCGTAAGCAAAGCATTTAGTGTCTGATCTCTCTCATCATTACTGGCAGAAAGGCTACGTGCACGTTTCTTGCCAATAGCATCAATCTCATCAATAAAAATGACTGCTTTTTCACTCTTTTTTGCCTTCTGAAACAAATTACGAATACGACTTGCGCCTACTCCTACATACATTTGAACGAAATCGGAACCGCTCATGGCAAAGAAAGGTACTCCTGCTTCACCTGCAATGGCTTTTGCCATCATGGTTTTGCCGGTTCCCGGAGGACCATACAAGAGAAGACCCTTTGGCATTCTTGCACCCACAGAAGAATATTTGCCTGGATCTTTAATAAATTGTATGATATCCTCTACCATTAA
>JAQZAX010000061.1 GCA_029239455.1 Anaerocolumna sp. | reverse complement strand
TCGTCAAGACTCTAGCCAAAAATCATGCCAGCTGGCTTGATTTTTGTGCTGATAAGAGGCTTGTAAGAGATATAGTGTTTGAGGGTAAGGCAGCAAAATCGAATATATATACAACACTATTCATCGAACAACAAAAACTTGGCTTTTGACCCACAAATCTCATATTGCGAAACTTCAAAGTTTTCACTATTTGTGATACAGCTTATACAATTCCGGAGCGGAAGTTAAGTGAAAGGAGCCCTTATGCATTATATTGTATTTGATTTAGAATTTAATCAGGATGTTGCTTCCTTAGAGGAAACTGATGACACTAAGCCAAAGTGTCCTTTCGAAATCATACAGATTGGTGCAGTAAAATTAGACTCCAAGTTTCAAATGGTCTCCTCATTTCATCAATTTGTAAAGCCCTCTATTTATGCAAATATAAGCACATTCGTTACCATATTAACAGGTATTACTACAAAGCAGCTTCAGGAGGAGCCGTCTTTCCCTGATGTTTATAAAGAATTTATTAAATTTATAGATGATCCTGAATCCATATTCTGCATCTGGGGTCCATCTGATATAAAAGAATTATACCGCAATGTCAATTACTATCAGCTAGATAAGAATCCTTTACCTAAATTATTCATTAATATACAGCCCCTTACCTCCTTGCACTTAGGAATCTCATCGAAGAAACTTCTCCGCCTTCAAACTGCGGTTGAAGCACTTAATATACCAATAACTAAAGATTTTCATCATGCATTTAACGACGCCTATTATACTGTTGAGATTTTTAAGAAAGTTTACACACCTGCCATTTTGCCGAGTGTTTATAACCCTAATTATGTGAAATCTACCATCAGGCAGCCCAAAAAAGTAATAGATTTTGACGCACTTATTCAACAATTTGAGAAAATGTATCATAGAGATATGGCCAAAGAAGAACAGGAGTTAATTAAACTGGCTTATAAAATGGGGAAAACGGGGCAATTTATTAAGTAACTATATACTAAATATATAACGAAATACATTACGAATGGAGATAAATCAAAATGCAAAAACTTCTTGATGGTATCGTCAAATTCAGAAAGAAAGATTTTGAAGCACACAAAGAACTCTTTCATGAACTAAAAGAAGGTCAGAAACCACACACTTTGTTTATTACCTGTTCAGATTCAAGAATTGATCCTAACAGGATAACTAGAACATTACCCGGAGAAATGTTTATCATAAGAAATATAGCAGGTCTTGTTCCTCCTTACAGAGAAACTGCTGAATACGTATCAACGACTGCAGCTATCGAATATGCCGTTCTTTCCTTAGGCGTTGAAAATATTATTGTATGCGGTCACTCAAACTGTGGCGGCTGTGCTGCCTGCCTCAATCCTACCGAAAGCCTGGATAAGCTTCCTCATACAAAGAAATGGATGGAACTGGCGAAACCGGTTCGAGAACGGGTACTCCTAGAACTTGGCGAAGATGGGCCAGAAGCCAGAGAGTGGATGATGGAGCAGGCAAATGTAATCGAACAATTAAAGCACTTGATGACATTTCCTTATATTAAAGAAAAAGCATTGGCTGGACAACTGCTGTTAAGCGGATGGTATTATATTATAGAAACTGGCGAAGTATTCATTTATAACAAAGATACCGGTGAGTTTTTATTGGCAAACGGCTAAAAATCAGGGAAGAATGATTTCTTAATTTTTGAAAATACTATTGATACGCTATTCATTTTAATTAAAATAGGTAATAGGGTAAACATTGAAGTTTCACATTTATTTGATTTCCCTAAAATTAAGAAAGGATTCTAAAACAATGGATAATAATAAAAACAGAAAAAAAGACAGAGAAAAAAGCAATGCCGATTTACGAAAAATGGAACCAAAAAACAATGCTGATGTTGGAATCATTGACGGACAAATCATAGGTGTTCATGAAGGCAAACATGAGAAATGCAGAACCGATATAAAAGCGCGCAGAGATCATAAAGAATAAATAGTTAACATCAAAATTTAGAATGTCCCACAGCATTATAAAGTGCCAGAGGGACATTTCTTATTGAGCCCAAAAGGTAGTTTTTTAGCTATTTATCCCATAATAATAAATTGACTTTTGACCTCAAATCAAGCTTATAAGTTAATGTAAACAGCTATTAGATAACATATTTAACTTCTTTATTATCAAAAAGTGTATCAATCTCATTCATAAAGAACCCTTTTATATTCGCTAGACTTTCTTTTGGGTAAACATACTTTCCATATCCAAATTGTCCATATTTAAATTTACGCTCCTCATCATTCATAGGCAATTCACTCTCTGGAAATATTTCCAGTATTCTATTCTTAGCGATTGAAGTGTATCGGTGGGATATAATTTCAAAAGTAACCGGATATTTTAAATCGCCTGGAAGCTTCTTCTTTATGTCCATTAACAATTCATGGTACTCCTCTTTCCAGTTTGGATAAATAAAAACCGGGGCAATGATATAGCCCATGGGATACCCTGCCTGTACTGCTTTTATACTAGCTTCGATTCTTTTGTTAAGAGATGCTGTAGAATATTCATATTGTTTTATCACAGATAAAGTATTGATACTAAACCGTATTTCAGTATGTCCCTCATGCTCAAGGTCAAGTAAAGAATCAATATCGGTATACTTAGTAACAAATCGAAATCTTGCGTTAGGATTTGCTCCAAAGAAAGTGATGGCTTTCTGCAATGCATGGGTGTAAGGTTCCACCGGTACAGGGTCAGAGGTGGCAGCTCCTTCAAAAATTGTTATATCCGGCAGTCTCTCTTCAATATATTTCCCCGCCTGCTTAAGAATATCCTCCGTATTTACATACACTTTAACAAAAGGTTTATCCCCTAACATCGTATTTAAATAACAGTACTGACATTGTCCCATACAACCTGATACCAAAGGAAGCTGATAATGGGCAGAAGGTTTACACGTTTGAAATTTAGAATTTTTCTTAATTCCAACCACAAGCGTTCTCTTCCCTTCCTTGTACTGAGAAGGTAAGTCTTCACCTGGAATATGCTGTTTGATATTATTATTTGAAAGATTAATGATTTCAATGTTATCTCTGCCTTTAAATAGAGTTAGAATTTCATTTCCCGTTTCATATTCTAAAGTACCTTTTTCAAATATTATTCTTTTGGGTGTAAACATAATTTTCCCTCACCTTATTATGACTTGTTTTATATCGTTTAATTCTCATTAGATTCTTCCTTAGTTTCTTCCTTAGTTTCTTCCTTAGTTTCTTCCTTAGTTTCTTCCTTAGTATGAAACATAACGTGTAAAAATATGTTGAAAAATCAACAAAATAATGATACTATATGTCGAGTGTGTTTCACACCAATCGAACTTATGAAAGGATATCTAATAATGTCAACACAGACAACTCAATCAAACATTGCCAATCCTGCTCCTCTTGGACTTTTGGGATTTGGAATGACAACATGTTTACTGAATTTACACAATGCAGAAATTATTCCGCTATCTATCGTTATAGTTGCAATGGGGTTTGCACTAGGCGGCGCTGCACAGATTATTGCCGGCATCATGGAGTTTTTGAAAAATAATACCTTTGGTGCAACTGCTTTTACTGCTTATGGATTCTTTTGGTGGTCCTTAATCCTAATCTGGATGAATCCATTCTCCAAAATCGAAGCTGCTGATGCGGTAAGTATGGGATATTACCTTGGCTTCTGGGGATTATTTACTGGTTTTATGTTCATTGGTACTTTAAAACATAATCGTGCCACCCAGATCGTTTTCGGCTCCCTTACGATTCTTTTCTTCTTATTATCTGCTGCAAACTTTACAGGCTCAGCAGAAATACATACCATTGCTGGATATGTAGGAATTTTTTGTGGTCTTTCAGCGCTATATAATGCTATGGCTCAGATTGTTAACAACGAATATGGAAAAACTATACTTCCATTATAATTTTAATAATGATATCAATAATATAATACAAAAATAAATAACACCCTGAAGTACTAAATGCACCGCTCCCTGTCTACTTAACAAGAAGCGGTTCATTTGATACTATGGGGTGTTATTTTATATATTATACTAATTTAATTAAAAGTTCTCCTGCCTTGACCTGCATTCCTTCAGTAACCGTAACCTTATGAACTTTACCTGGTAATGCTGCAGTAATATTCGTCTCCATCTTCATAGCTTCAATCACCACAAGACTTTGTCCTTCTTTTACTACATCTCCTTCTTTTACAAGAACTTTCAATACAGTACCTGGAATGCTGGCTCCAAGCTCCATTTTATTATCCGGGTCTGCCATCTGCGTTAAACTTTGCGTTTTCACGATTCCAATTATAGCATTTTTATCTTCAATCTTGATTTCTCTTCTAAAACCATTTACTTCAAATACAATATCTCTGTTACCTTCCGCGTCTAGTTTTCCGACATTTAGAAGTTTAATAATTAAAGTCTTACCATCCGCTATTTCGATTTCACAAGTTTCACCTTCTGTAAAACCATGGAAGAATACGTCACTACCCATTCTGCTCAGGTCTCCATATTCCACCTTAAACTTAATGTATTCTTCATATACTTTCGGATATAATGCAAAGGAAAGAGAATTCTTTCTCGTTACTTCGATACCATACTTATCCTTTAGATATTTTTCTATTCTATCGAAGTCTTCCGGAGGTAATAACTCTCCTGGTCTGCAGGTAATTGCTTCTTCCCCTTTCAGGACAATTTTCTGAAGTTCTTCCGGGAAACCGCCTTCTGGCTGTCCCATCATACCCTTAAAATAATCAACTACGGAATCAGGGAATGCAAGGTCTTTTCCTTTTTCAACAATATTCTCAGCCGTCAGATCATTCTTAACCATAAAGATCGCAAGATCGCCAACCATCTTAGAAGATGGTGTAACTTTTACAATATCTCCAAGAAGATCATTGACTTCCTTAAACATATATTTCACTTCATTAAATCTGTGTCCAAGTCCAAAGCTTTCCACCTGAGGCTTTAAATTAGAATATTGTCCGCCAGGAATTTCATATTTGTAAATTTCTGCCGTGCCGGATTTTAAACCTGATTCAAACTGTTTATATACCGGTCTTACAGCACTCCAATAATCACTAATCTTTTGGATGTCATCGTTATTAAATCCGGTATCTCTGCCTGTATTTTCTAAGGCAGCTACAATAGAGTTTAGCGCAGGACTGCTTGTTAAACCTGACATACTGTTAAATGCTGTATCTGCGATATCAACGCCAGCTTCTGCTGCCATTAGGACAGTTGCCACACCATTTCCGCTTGTATCATGTGTGTGTAGATGAATAGGAATTGAAATCTCCTGTTTTAAAGCCTGTATAAGTTCGTAAGCAGCATAAGGCTTTAATAGCGCTGACATGTCCTTAATCGCAAGGATGTGAGCACCCATATTTTCTATCTCTTTAGCTTTATTTACGTAATACTTTAAATCATATTTACTTCTGTTCTTATTAAGGATATCACCGGTATAGCATAATGCCACTTCTGCCACTTTTCCTGACTTTAGGACCTCATCAACCGCAACTTCTACACCCTTTAACCAGTTAAGTGAGTCAAATATACGGAAAATATCAATACCAGTTTCTGCAGATTCCTTGATAAATTCCCTTACTACGTTATCAGGATAATTCTTATAGCCTACTGCATTTGCACCTCGTAGCAGCATTTGGAATAACACATTTGGAATTCTCTTTCTTAATTCCTGCAATCTATCCCATGGAGATTCATGAAGGAATCGGTAAGCTACATCATAAGTAGCTCCACCCCACATCTCAAGTGAGAACAAATCCTTAGCCAGTACAGACGTTGGTCTGGCAATTTTAACCATGTCTTTAGTTCTTACCCTGGTTGCCATAAGGGATTGATGGGCATCTCTCATAGTAGTATCCGTAAGAAGAAGTTTGTTCTGGTCTTTAATCCATTTTACAAGACCGTCTGGTCCCTGCTCATCAAGAATTTGTTTTGTTCCTCTTAGATCTTTTGGTACCACAACCTTAGGGATGAATGGAACATCAAACTCTTTTACTTTGCCTTTTCCTTCATTAACAATAATTTCGCCAATATAACTTAATACTCTAAGTTCCTTGTCTTTCTTTGGTATAATATCTAACAATTCCGGATTCTCTGCTATAAAGTTTGTGTCGCAAATACCCTTTCTGAAAGTTTCATGGTTTAATACATTAATAATGAAAGATGAGTTAGTCTTAATACCGGTAATTTTCGTTTCCTTCACAGAACGTGTCGCTTTTCTAATTGCGTCCTCAAATGTTCTGCCATGGGAAATAACCTTTACCAGAAGGCTGTCATAATATGGGCTGATATTGGCTCCGGTAAATCCATTTCCACCATCCAGTCGAATACCAAAACCTGAAGATGTTCTATAAATATCAATCTTTCCTGTATCAGGAGCAAAATTATTAGCCGGATCTTCTGTTGTAATTCTACACTGAATGGAATAACCTCTTGGTTTAATATCGTCCTGAGACTTAATTCCGATTTCTTCTGAACCAAGTTCGTATCCCTGTGCAACCATTAATTGTGCCTGAACGATATCAATACCAGTAACCATCTCTGTTACGGTATGTTCTACCTGAATTCTTGGATTCATTTCTATAAAGTAATGGTTCCCCCTAACATCCACTAAGAATTCTGCCGTTCCTGCACTTCTATATCCTACTTGTTGTGCAAGCTTAATCGCATCATTACATATTGCATTTCTTTTATCTTCCGATAAGGATACTGCAGGTGTGAACTCAACAACCTTTTGATGTCTTCTCTGAATGGAGCAGTCCCTTTCATATAGGTGAACTATATTTCCATGTTTGTCACCAAGAATCTGTACTTCAATATGCTTTGGTTTCTCAAGATATTTTTCAATAAAAATATCATCAATTCCAAATGCTTTTTTTGCTTCACTCTTTGCACTCTGGTAAGAAGGTATCAGTTCTTCCTCCGTACGGACAATTCTCATGCCACGTCCACCGCCGCCTGCTGCAGCTTTTAACATAACAGGATATCCACAGGATGCTGCAAATTCTCTCGCCTCTTCTTCAGTTTTAATAGGCTTTTCTACACCTGGAATGGTCGGAACTCCTGCTTTTTTCGCAACTATTTTTGATTTAATTTTATCTCCAAGCTGGTTCATCATGTCACCGGTAGGTCCGATAAATTCAATACCTGCTTCTTCGCATTTTCTTGCAAATTCAGGATTTTCAGAAAGGAAACCATAACCGGGATGAATTGCGTCAACACCTTTTTTCAATGCCAGACTAATAATCTCATCAATACTAAGATATGCTTCGATAGGTCCTTTGTTTTTTCCTATCTGATAAGACTCATCTGCCTTCGTTCGAAATAAGGAATATTTGTCTTCCTCTGAATAAATTGCTACCGTTCTTATTCCAAGCTCATTGCAGGCTCTGAATATTCTTATAGCAATTTCCCCTCTGTTTGCAACCAAAACTCTTTTAAATTTCATTTTAGACCTCCATCCCAATTTGCAATATCTCAAAATGTATATGTTTATCATTATACGCGTATACATTTAAATATGTTTCTCTATTATATACTAGCAAACTCAATACTTCAACCCTTATTTAATTTTTTGCGATGAATACTTTTAATAATAAATATTAATAAATATACAAAAATTACATTATTTCACAATTGCAATATATCAATTATATTTCCCTACTTTATCTTCTCCAAGTAATCTTATAATATAACGTAAAATAATAATTAAGGAAGTAATTTCTATAAAGTAAAAAATATAGGCCAGTATAGATATCAACTATCCTACCAGCCTTTTTTAAAATTTATGTATTGAACGCCGCGAATATTATGACCGCCAATATCAATAATCCAACAATGACCGCAACGTATTTCCTAGCATTCCCTCCTGATGTATGCGTAAAATCACATTTATTCCCGCACCCATTACATATCTTGGTATCATCCGGTATAGGGAATCCATGCCTGGTACAATATTTAGCCATATGATTTTCTCCTTTCGGCTTATATCGCCATCAAATGATTTCTTTTATTTTCTTTTTATTTCTTTTCTATTTTCTTTTTATTTACTATCTATTTTTTTCTATTTTCTTCTTATTTTCCTTCTATTTTTTCCTATTTTCCTTCTATTTTTTCCTATTTTCCTTCTGTTTTTACTTTTGTTGCTACTAACATTATACCACTTTAAAATTGATAAGTAATAAATAATTTTTATAATATTATTTTCTCTTATAAATGAATTATAAATTTTATGACGTTTTTATTATTAATTTCTTAATTTTTTCTTAATTATTGTGCATATATATGATTTACTAAACCATAGGTACATGTTAAGATAGGATGGTGCGCACAAAAATAAGTTAACTATAATATAATCTAGAAAATATTATTCAAATGATAAGTAGGAATCTATACTCCTATATTCTACTTATGGATTAATTTATAGTTTAATAAAATTCACATACGAGAAAGGATTTATAATCTATGAAAAGCATAAAATCAAAATTAATTCTATTAGCAAGCTGTTTAGTTACTTCCATTATTATTGGCTTAAGTATCATTGCTTTATTAGCTTCATCAAATGCCCTTCAGAACACATCGGCTAGAATGATGAAAGCAATGGTAAAGGATATATCACTTATAGTTGAAAATAAAGTGAATTGGCAATTATCTTTGGTTGAAATGATAGCCTCAAGTGATAATATAACCGATACATCAAAAACGGTTGAACAAAAATTATCAAGTTTATCTGGAATCATTGAAAAATATGGCTATTTAAGAATTGGAATTGCAGATTTAAACGGTGACCTTATTTCAAGTAACAATTCTAATACTAATGTTGGAAATAGAGAGTATTTCACAAATGCTTTGGAAGGTATCTCTAGTACCTCAGACCCTATTGTTAGTCAACTGGATGGAAGTTTTGTTATTGTATTTGCTGCACCGATTATTATAAATAACGAAGTTACCGGTGTATTAGTTGCCGTAAAAGATGGTAATGAAATTAGTAATATTGTCTCAGATATTACCTTTGGCGAAACCGGTCGAGCTTTTATGTTAAATGAAACTGGTGTTAAAATTGCCCACTATAATGCTGATCTTGTAAAACAACAGGATAATGATTTAGTTAATGTTGAGACTAACAAAGAGTTAACTCAACTTGCAAAATTAGAGCAAAAGATGATTCAAGGTGAAACAGGCGTGGGTTATTATCATTACAACGGCAGTGATAAATTTTTAGTCTTTTCCCCTGTTAATGGTACGAAATGGTCCGTAGCAGTTAGTGTAGAACGTGATGAAGTATTGTCTGAACTTAACTTACTAATTAAGTACTTTATTTTCTTTGCTATTATATTTTTATTGATTTCCTGCGTATTGGTATACTTTATTTCTGATAGTATATCAAAAAGAGTTAAAATTGCTATTAGTTACATAAATCCTTTAGCAGATGGAGATTTTACAACTATCGTTTCCGATAAACATTTAAAATTCAGAGATGAAATCGGACACATGATTCATGCAATTTATAACATGCAGAATTCAGTAAAGAATATGCTTCAATTGGTTATAAAAAACTCGGCAGAAATTGACTCCGATGCCCAAAATTTATCGGCAGTCTCTCAACAAATGAGTGCTTCCTCTAATATTGTAGCTAATTCCATACAAGAAGTTGCCAAAGGGACCATAGCCCAGGCAGATTCTCTTACTGATATTACGAAGGGCTTAAACCAGTTTTCCAATAATATTGAGCAGATTGTTGCAGATATTAAATCAGTAGATAGTAAAGCCCAGGAAGTAATGAATCTTTCATCAGAAAGTAATGAAAACATGAAAAATCTAGCAGCTTCTGTTAATAATACAAATCAGTCCTTTAGTCAATTCGAAAATGGCATTATACAACTGGGAGATAACATTAATAAAATTCATAATATAACTAATTTAATTAATGAAATATCTGAACAAACTAATTTATTAGCATTAAATGCTGCCATTGAGGCCGCCAGAGCTGGGGAATCTGGCCGAGGTTTTTCCGTAGTAGCAGAAGAAATAAGAAGGCTTGCAGAGCAATCCAAAGAATCTTCTGTAAACATATCTTCTTTAATAGAGGAAATATATAAAGAAAACGGCGTTATGATAGAAACCACAAATTCTGTCAGCAAGGAATTTTCTGAGCAAACAGAAGTAATTAATGCTACGATTGTGTCTTTTAATTATATTGTAACTGCGGTAGAACAAATGATACCTAAGATAGCCATGGTTAGTAAATCCACTGAAGAAATTACAGATGAAAAAAATGAAATCTTAGGTAAAATTGAAGATATATCAGCTATATCAGAAGAAACATCTGCTTCTTCCCAGGAAATATCTGCATCTTCAGAAGAAATGACCAGTTCGTCAGAAGATGTAGCAAATTCAGCCGTAAATCTAGGTTCTAGAACAAAAGAAATGATGAAAGAAATAGAAAAATTCAAATTATAATCTTTTGCCATAAAATGAAAGTAAGTATTAAATAAAACAAATTCATAACAGTTGTGCACGCATCAGTTAACCCCGAATTACTTTTGTGACATCACAATGCAAATTAAGGATAATATATGACATAATCTCCATTTCTTCGTTAATTTATTTACATAAATAATGCAAAATTTTAACAGGCATCTTTCCCCAGTGCCTGCATATTATGGAGTATCTCTTACATGAAAGTTTTATCACTTCATTGTGATAAAGCCATAGTTTTAAGGCAATTGCGCTATTGAAGGGCTAATGAATGAAAATTTAATTCCGACAATACATATCAACCAAATATAAAATAAAATTTGCTCTTAGGTTGACATTTTTGTAACAATGTGGTATTATTTAGTGGTAAATAAAATTTAATATTTGGAGGGTTATTTATGAAAAAATTATTATCTATGGCACTTATTTTAGTTATGGCAGCAAGCTTTGTTGGATGTGCTGCAAAAGAAACAACCACTGCAGATGTAAAAATGGGACGTGTTGAAGCCGCTCCTCATGGAACAAAATCTTTTGCTGTTGCTGTTGCTGCTGTTTCCGGGGACAAGATTATTGGTGCTTCTATTGACGAATATCAATTCGTTTCTGCTGAAGCATACCAAGGAGTTCCTAACTCAGAAGCATTAGCTGAAGGTGAATTTGGTACTAATTACAAAGACCCAGCAGTTGTTCTTGCATCTAAAACAACAAACTCTGAAGCTTATAGCAAAAATATGACTGATAAAGCTGGTTCTACTGTATCTTATGACAAAAATATTGATGCTATCGAAGCTTATGTAGTTGGTAAAACAGTTGCTGAATTAGAGAAAACTCTTGCTGAAAACGATGCAACTCAGATGCTTGATGCAGTTTCCGGTGCAACTTTAGTAGACACTAAAGGATATGTTACAGCTTTAGTTGAAGCAGCGAAAGCAGCTAAATAATTTAGTTAATTAAATAATCATAAAATTAAGCCCGTGTCTTTCATAGACACGGGCGTTTTATATATTACATTATTTACTTTTTCCAAACTTTTTTCGATATCCACATTTTCTGCAAAGTTCTTCCACTGCTTCTCTTCTTGAAAAACCATCAACAATGTTTTTTGTTCTTCTATCCATAAGTATCGTCGTAAAACTTGTTGTATTAACATTACCAAGATTGATTACACCTTCTCCATCTAAGCAACAAGGAACCACTGTCCCGTTAACAAGTATTGCTATCTGGTTACGAAGTCCGTAACAAAAACCAACGCCGTCATCTTCTTCCACATTTAGATCTGGCCATTGAAATTCATAATCCTGATTTAGATAGATACGGTCGCTAATCTTGATTCCCCTACCCGGAATAACTTCTTCTTGTATTTTGTAAGGCAGCTTGAATTCCTTTTCTATGGCCTCTAATATAGCTTGATTTCTTGTTCTCTCTTCCTGATTGAGTTTGTCTTCTTCAAGGTTCCATAGTCTTAAGGATATGAGAATCTCAGATTTCTCTTTTGCTTCGTTAATAAACGATAGAATATTGTCTATATATTCATCTTTGCTACCCGTGTTCTGATTCCCATCAAAACTATGCAAGGAGAAATTAATTTGCCGCAGTGCCGGTTTCATTATTATCTTATCCTTTGCCTCATTTATAAGCGTCCCATTGGTCGTTACGTTAACCCGAAGACCTTTTTCATAACATAAATCCAAAAATTTATCAATATGAGGATGAAGCAGAGGTTCTCCCTTCACATGAAGATAAATATAATCCGTATATGGCCTCACTTGGTCCAAAACAAAACTAAAACTATCTATACTCATAAATTGAGGTTTCCGTCTGGTGGTTGGACAAAAACTACAACTTAGGTTACATACATTGGTAATCTCTATATATACCTTCTTAAACTGCTTCATACAACTTTCTCACCTTCCTGCCCACAATTGCTAACTCAATTTTATATTCCAATTGCCAACTCAATTTTATATTTAATTACCAACTCAATTTTATACAATTACCAACTCAATTTTATATTCCATTGACAGCATTTCGTACTTCTTATATAATTGCAACATATTAAAAATTAAGGAGAATATCAATGGAATTTAATAATGTTACAGTAATAAAAGAAGCAAATGTCTATTTCGACGGTAAAGTTACCAGCCGTACAATTTTATTTGATAATGGCGAACGTAAAACGCTGGGATTTATGATGGCTGGCCAATACGAATTTAATACCGGCGCCAGTGAAACCATGGAAATACTTGGTGGTGACATGTCAGTTATGCTGCCTGGAGAATCAGCTTATACCCTGTATACCCCAGGTCAAAGTTATGATATTCCTGCAAATTCGAGTTTTAAAATGATAGTTTCTAAGTATGTGGATTATTGCTGTTCCTATAAATAATATGGTAGTTGTTATGGGCTTTGTTAACTATTTTTAGAAAAGACACTAGTACATCGTTTTGCAAATAACTAGACAAGTAATCGGTCTAGTTAATTTGAAAACGATGTACTAGATTAATAAGTGCATTCCAAAAATCCCAAGGGCTGCCTCAAAATAATAATCATTATACTTACTAAAGTGTAGGTGGAATATTTTGAGGCAGCCCATGTTTTCTATCTAATCTTAATTATTCATATGTAATTGCTTTGATACGGTGAATTAGCATGTCGATGGCAACATCATTCATTCCACCTCTGGGAATAATGATATCAGCATACTTTTTGAAAGGTTCCACAAATAATTCATGCATTGGCTTTACTGTATTCGTGTACTGTGTTATTACAGATTCCAGGCTTCTTCCTCGTTCATTTACATCTCTTACGATACGTCTGATTAGTCTTTCATCTGCATCTGCATCCACAAAAACCTTAATGTCCATTAAGTCTCTAAGTTCTGTATTTTCATAGATCATAAAGCCTTCCACAATAATTACTTTCGCAGGGTTTACCTTCACTGTCTCAGAAAGCCTTGTATGTTCTTTGTATGAATATACAGGTCTCTCAATAGGAATAAACTGTTTTAGTTTTTTAATGTCTCTAATAAGGCGTTCTGTATCAAATGCATTGGGGTGATCATAATTTAACTTTATTCTCTCTTCCAATGGTAGATCATCATGAGGAAGATAGTAGAAATCATGACTTAGTAACTCCACGCTATCATTACATTCCAACTTAATCCTATTTGCAACTGTTGTCTTGCCAGACGCAGAACCTCCTGAAACACCAATTACAATAACATCTTTCATGCTTATACCCATTGCATATCGCAGGTACACCTGCGATACTGCCATAAATAAATAGGTTGAAAGAATCTATTTATGGCAATCCTTTCTTTCATTGTATTTACTTTCAACCTTTATCCTCCATGTTAATTAAATGCATCTATATATAAGTAATAACAAATCACTATAACTTCAATTTCACATTTTAACATATAAGTGATATATTTAACAATAAAAACTTCCGAATATTACAGAATTATATGATGAAATATAAAAACAAAGCAAAACAATTCCTGTAACAATAAATACAGGAATCGCTTTGCTTTTGTTTTATATATGTACTACGCCTTATTCATTTTCAAACAAACTCTTCGCCAATTTGGTAAACATCTGATCCCGGTATTTAATAACTTCTTCGTCCCTTCCGTTGGAATAGTCATAAAATCCGGCACCGTTCTTAACGCCAAGCTTATTGTTGTCAAATGCTTCCTTCATTAACCCAAACGGAGCATCTGCATTGGATAAATCAGCAAATAAATAGGATGAAATATTATAGAAAATATCAAGACCTCCAAGG
>JAQZAX010000060.1 GCA_029239455.1 Anaerocolumna sp. | reverse complement strand
GTGAGTTTCTTAGTTTCGTAATTATTGATCACAATGATGTCAAGGAGGTCAAGTCCCATATAGTCATCTGCAAGATTATAATTATCCAGATAAAACACTCTTGTTCCTTCTGTATCAAAATAATACAATCCTTCGCTTCTATCGCTTAAAATACCGATATTCACTTGTTTCTGGTAGTTATCAATGGTGATTGGGTAATCATCTTCTACAATTGTCTTATTGTTTTCATTTACAAGAGATAGACGTAATATCCCGGTATCATCTGTAACCGGAATATCAAAATGAGCCTCTTCTATGTCACCTGCACCAATGCTAACTGCCTTTCGATATGCAGCATTATCCTGCATCCTTGGCACCATTACCTGAAGCCAGCCGGTAAAATCCTCACCTTGGTTATATAGACTTACATCTACACTCATGTACCTTCCAAACTTAGCAATTCCACTATATCCGTAACTGATGTTAACAGAGAAGTCCGCCTCTGTATCCTTGCTGATATCTTTTGCACTAACACTATTACCACCAGCAGTTTTACTGTTGCCCAGGATGGCAAAAATAAAAATGCATAGGAAAATGATGATTACTATCTTCCATTTTCTTCGCCAACTACTTTTCATTCTTTGCTATTTTCCTTCCTTTTTTTCATCCAACACAACCTCGAATACAGTTCCTTCAAAATCGCTCTTCGCAGTAATATTACCGCCATGTGCCAGGATTATGCTTTTAGCTATAGCAAGACCAAGGCCGGTTCCGCCGGTTTCACTGGATCTAGAGCCTTCCACCCGGTAGAACCTGTCAAAAATATAGGGGAGATCTTCTTCCGGAATCAATGTGCCATAATTGGTAAGCACAAACGTGAATTTACCATGGCTTTTGGTAAGTTTAATCTTAACTAATTTGCCATCTTTACCGTATTTTATAGCGTTACTCATCAGGTTAGCAAATGCCCTGGCAAGCATTGCGCCATCTGCCCGAACCACCGCCGTAGAAAGATTCGTTGAGAATTCAGAATCCAGCCCGTATTCTTGAAAGCTTGGATAGAATTCATCTAACAGCTGATCGATTAATTTCACCAGATTAATATCCGTAAATTCCATGGTTACTTCGCCGAAAGTAACCTTCGTATAGGCGAACAAATCTTCAATGAGTTTCTCTAATCTCATTGATTTATTGTAAGCAATTTCAATGTATTTATGTTTCATTTCCTGGGTTAGTTCCCCATCTTTTGAAACCAGGTCCAAATAGCCGATGATGGAAGTCAGTGGGGTCCTAAGGTCATGGGCGACACTGGTAATTAATTCGTTTTTAGTGTTTTCATTTTTCTGATTATTTTCAATGAGAACATTAATGTCTTCCGCCATTTTATTTAGTTTGGTTGCAATAATGGTAAACTCATCTTCATTTTTAATAGATACTCTCGTATGAAAGTTTCCCGATGCAATCTGGGTGATTCCCTGTGAGATTTCCTCCAGATAGGTAACAAATTTCTTCGTCAGCAGTAATAGATATACCGTAAATAATACGATTCCTATCACTACCCCAAGTATGACAAGTATTGTAACCGCCTCATTGCTAAGGGCGCCACTATCCGGTACATTTACATTATTCGGGATGTTTACATTATCTGAAAATCCACTATTACTTATATTGGCACTGTTACTTGCATTTATGCCATTATTAATAGCATCACCTATTGGAGTTTGGTTCATTTCTACGTCATTCCGGTTGATAATGTTGTAGATAATATAAATTCCAAAAAAGAGTGCGGCTTCTGACAATAATGCATATATGAGGCTGAGCAGACTGTACAGCACTACTTCAAAGCGAAAGCTTTTAAATATACTATCTTTCAATTTTGTATCCAACTCCCCATACTGTTTTTATGATTTGTGCGTTGCGGGCATCCATCTCTATTTTCTCACGAAGTCTACGTATGTGAACCATAACTGTATTGTTGGCTTCAAACATTTTCTCGTTCCAAACCCGCTCAAATATCTCATCAGTGCTAAATACTCTTCCCGGATTCGTTGCTAACAGATAGAGAATATCGAATTCAATGGGGGTCAGTTTAGCCTCTTTTCCATAAGAGATTACACGGTGATCCTCTTTGTTAATAATAAGATGATTTATAATAATTTCCTTCCCTGACTTGTCGTCCTGGTTGCCGGGATTAAATGTAGTGTATCTTCTTAACTGGGATTTTACCCTGGCGGTCAGCTCCAGTGGGTTAAAAGGTTTAATCACATAGTCATCGGCACCGGTACCAAGCCCAACTATTTTGTCCAAATCCGCTGATTTGGCACTTAACATAATAATGGGTATGGTGCTGGTTTCACGTATGGTTTTACACATGGACAATCCATCGGTTCCTGGCATCATAATATCAAGAATAATTAACTGAATCTCTTCTTTATCTAAAATAGCCAGACCTTCCTTCGCACTATTTGCCTTAAAAACCCTGTATCCGTCACTCACCAAATGAATCTCAACCAATTCCGCAATTTCTTTATCGTCATCCACAACTAGTATGTTCGTTTTTTCCATCTTTTCCTCCCGCTTTGGTGTCAGGCACCCTTACGAAATTCTTACGATTTTCTTACAGTATCGTAAGGGTGCCTGACACCCTAAATTGTTAGTTTTATACTATCATAATTGTAAGTATAAGTCTTTAATTTTTTCTTAAGAAACGTTGACACCGCTTATAAAGTAAAAAAACTCCCACAGTGGGGAGTTGATTTTCATGAATATGAGCAGCACTATAAGCCGAGTTCTGTATTAGATGATCATCTATCTTTGCCATATGTTACCACATAGCTCATTTGCCTAAGCAAATTGCGACCTACCCGAAAGCACGACGGGCCGCCGTATCGCTTTCCATTCGGTCTTACTTCGAGTGGGGTTTACAGTTGCCCCGTTTGTTACCAAACAGGCGGTGGGCTCTTACCCCACCTTTCCACCCTTACCAGATTACTCTGGCGGTATATTTCTATTGCACTAGCCTTGGAGTCGCCTCCACCGGACGTTATCCGGCACCCTGCCCTAGGAAGCTCGGACTTTCCTCACCTATGACCTTTCGGTACTTATAGGCGCGACCATCTGTGCTACTCAGTAAACGTTATTCTATCATGAACTGGGGAAAATGTAAATGTAAATTGTTGCATTTTAGTTTTTAGTTTTTGTAGTAATTTTATAAGTAAATTGCTGTATTTTATATTGTCTGATATCACTTATATTGCTTCCATGGTTTGATTTATACATCTGAAATGATTGAGTGCCATAACCTTACACAAATTAAATTAGACTTTATACATTAAGCATATTTAGTTTCTATATTTCATACATTTCTGGTTATTATTTTTGATTTCCCTATTTTATATATAGGTCCATACTGCCGGACCTAAACCCTTCTAAGTCCAGCGTAATGTAGATAAAACCTAATTCTTTTAATGCCTTTGTAACCATTTCCTGCTGTTCCATAAATTTTATAAAGTCCCTTTTATCTATTTCTATTCGCAGAATATCATTATGTAAACGTAATCTTACGTTATAGTATCCTAGTTCTTTTATAACTTTTTCACCCTTGTCAATCCTTTCAAGGATATCAAAGTCAAGAGTTGCCCCATATGGCAGTCTGGTAGCAAGACATGGAGCAGATGGTTTATTAGAAGAAGGTACCCCTAACTCTCCGGCAAGACTTCTGATTTCTGCTTTTGAAACTTGTAGCTCCAATAATGGGCTGTGTATTCCAAGCTCTTTTAATGCTTTCATTCCAGGGCGGTAAGCTTTCAAGTCATCAAAGTTGCTTCCATCCACAATGTAGGTATAGCCTTCCTCATTGGCATAGCCAATTAATGTTTTGAAAAGAAGGTTCTTACAACGGTAACAACGGTCAACAGGGTTCTTCATAATCGCCGGATCTGAGAACTCATCCACAGCGATTGTTTTGTGAACAGCACCAAAGCCTTCTGCCATGGTTTTAGCCTCTTCAAGGTCTCCGTGGGGATGCAGTTTTGTTTCAAAAGTCACTGCTAATACAGGACGCCCATTCTTCTTACCTATGTCGCATGCTATTTTTAGCAGTAGACTGCTATCTACACCACCTGAAAATGCAATACAGATACCTTCTTGTATGTGCTCCTCCAGAGTACTGTAAAGTGCCTCAAGTTTCATTTGCTTTGATTCTAAATTAGTTACGTTTGTAACTTCGTTTTTTGTTTCTTTCTTTGTTTCCTTTTTTGTTTCCTGTGCTTCATCTATACTTGTATTAATTAATTTACTCAATTGAATCCTCCATCTTCTCATATTATTATCGGTTTGTGTTTGTAGTCTGTGTTCATGGTCTGTATTAGTGGTCTGTATTCGCGGTCTGTATTCGTGATCTGTCTTTGTGGTCTGTCTTTGTGGTCTGTCTTTGTGGTCTGTTTATGTGATCTGTCTTTGTGATCTGTCTTTGTGGTCTGTCTTCGTGGTCAGTATTTAAGCCTCTGCGATACTTTGAATCAGGCTATAAAGAGTAATATAATCCGTTCCTGATTCTTCACTTAATCTTCTTACACTTTCATATTCCGGATAAAAAAACTGCTTATTACGGTAAGTGCATACTTTAACTTCTGCCTCACCATAGGGAGTATTTACAGTTTTATGTTCTCTCTTTAGTATTGTTCTGATTGTTTCATGTTTGCGAATACCAATAGTGGAAGTATGGGTGAAAATGACTTCTTCCATGGTTTCAATGTCTGCCTCACCACAGATTACGCCAAGCAAATAGGCTGGTCTGTTTTTCTTCATAAAGATTGGTGTATAGTAAACATCTTTGGCACCCTTTTGGAATAAGTGATTCATTGCTGCTGATAAGGCTTCTCCACTACAATCATCAATGTTGGCTTCTAATACCCATACCTTGTCCGAAGTAATGGTATTATATAAATTCTGGGATGTACTGATATCCTGACCGGATAAATCTTCTATCAGCATGGCACGTAAAATATTAGCGTGTTCAAATTCTCTTTTACCTGCGCCTAACCCAATTTTTAGAATGTTGAAGGATTTTGGTAATGCGTCTTTTGTTTTTATTGCCGCAACTATGGCAGCTCCTGTAGGGGTAACCATTTCCCCTTTTGTTGATGTTACACGTAGTGGAAGTTTATGTTCTGCTACTATATTAACAACTGCGGGAACCGGTATCGGAATAATTCCATGCTGGCAGCTGATTTGCCCGGTCCCTTCATACAATTCTGAAACAACGACCTCCTGTATATTTAGATTATCCAGACAGATTGCTGTCGCAACGATGTCCACAATGGAATCTACCGCTCCAACTTCATGGAAATGCACTTCTTCCACTGGTTTACCATGTGCTTTTGACTCCGCAACAGCAATAATATGAAATATTTTCTTGGCTGTTTCTTTTGCCTTATTGGAAATCGTTGAGTTTTCTATAATTGTATTAATGTCATATAGGTTTCTGTGATCATGGTGTCCTATCCTAATATGCCCATGGGTATGGGACAAAGCGAGGGCGTGGGAGTGGGGATGATTGTGGTCGTGATTGTGGTCGTCATGATTATGGTCGTCATGATCATAGTCATGATTATGATCGTGTTCGTGATTATGGCTATGGTCATGAGATTGATCATGATTGCAATCATGATTGATATAAATATGTCCCTGAAGATGTTTATGTCCCAGTAGATGCTTGCGCCCTTGAAGATGTTTATGCTCTTGCTCATGCCCTTGCTCATGCTCATGATCGTGGTCATGAACCATCTCCGATTCTTCGAGAATTACATTAAAAGCGCACGCTTCAATACTTTTTTTCGTTCTTCTTCCAATTTCAATTCTATAACCGTCAACATTTAAGCTTTCAAGCCCTTTTAACAGTACCTCTTTATCTGCGCCAAGATCCAGCAATGCAGCAACGGTAGTATCTCCACTAATTCCGGAATAACACTCTAAATATAAAGTTCTTTTTTGCATTTTATCACCTATTTCCTTTTTCTTTTAGTCTTCTTATGCTTTTAGTCTTCTTATGCTTTTAGTCTTCTTATACTTTTCCAATATCCATACATTTTTGTAAACAATAGGGCAACTCTAATCCGGCTTCCAAAAGCAAAGTTTCATTGGTTAAAATATCTTTCGCCTGCCCTTCTGCATAGATGCTTCCTTCTTTTAGGATTATGACTCTGTCACAAAGTTCAAGTGCCATATCAAGGTCATGGGTTGCAATTATTTTGGTCATCTCAAGTTCTTTTAATAATTCAATCAATCTTCTTCTCATTCTGGGATCTAAGAATGAGGTTGGCTCATCAAACAACAAAATGGACGGTTCCATTACCAGCGCTGTTGCAATTGCAACAATTCTCTTTTCACCACCGGAAAGCTTGTTGGAATGGCTCTTTTCTAAGTGTTCAATTCCAAAGGCATGAAACATATGGTATATCCTCTGTTTTACCCATTCTTCCGTCATCCCATAATTACGGGGGCCAAATGCAATGTCATCATATACATTGGACATAAATAACTGGTCATCCGGATTCTGAAAGACTACTCCCACCATTTCCCTTATTTTTCTTACATTCTTCTGATTTACTTCAACTCCATGGATTTCAATTCTTCCCTGGGATGGCATTAAAAGCCCAACAAATGACTTAAGAAGTGTGGATTTGCCTGCACCATTTGCGCCAATAATACCAACCGATTCACCGTCATTTACCCTACAGCTTACCTGATGTAGGACTTGCTTGCCGTCAGAATATTGAACGCTTAATTTATCTATAACAATCATTTGTTACCTCCGAATTCTTTACATGAATAATTTACCAAGCAGGATGCTTATGTTAACCAGCCGCAGTGCAATCAGAATACCAGCAGTTATAACGACATAAAACCAACCTTTACCTGATATTCCTTTCTTCCCCGAAAATGAAACATAACCTTCAAAACCGCGGCATTTCATTGCCTGATAGATTCTCTCTGCCCGGTCGAAACTTCGGATGATTAACTGACCTAAAAATGGCCCCATATCTTTCGCCTTTATTGCCTTGGCCTTTGGAGCACGCAGAATATACCCATGGTACATTATGGATGCTTCCTCCGCTATTACCCCAATGTATCGGTATGTGAACATTATTTGAGTTACAATTATGATAGGAACCTTAAAATGAATCATTGCATACAGCAAATCATCCATGCTGGTTGTGGAAGTTAAGATTACAACCGCCAGAATCGTCAGTATGCTTTTTAGCAGAACGAAGCAACAGGAAAGCATCCCCTGAGTTATGACCACATTTGCCATAGGAAATGCAATCTCTCTATTCAAAAATAGATTGGATATTCCGGTAAATAACGTAAATGGCATTGCAATGACCAGGTATTTTATCATTGTCCGAAGTGAAATCTCTGCTAAAATGATTCCTATCACCGGATAAAAAAGATAGGGAATGAGGCGGCTGACCTGATAAGGGTTCACAGAGATAACCACAATCAGATACATCAGGGTTATTAGTAGTTTTACGGCAGGTTCCATGCGATGAATCACTGTATTTTTTTGATTCATGTTCTCTATGTTATTCATTTGTAATAACGAGTTGCTTATGTTTGACATTGCTATAACTTCCTATTTTCACAAATTAATTTACTGGTCTCCCTGCATTCCTTTTCTTAAAATACATAAGGACTACTCCCGCAATTACTGTCATAAGGAGGGTAAACAGTCCTCCGAGGACGCCTGCAATACCGGTTGAAGCAGGGCTTGGGTCTCCAGTTTCATTTACTATGGAATAATCCGGTAAGATTGCTGTTTTCTCTTGCAAGTTTAAAAGGGTATTGTGTACACTCGTGTTATTCTCTAACTCAGTAGTGCCCATTACATTTGCAATTGACCACTCTAATCCATCGGGACTTGAGGATGCGTAGGCGGATAATAGTCCCCCGGTAATCAGGGTGGCAAAGACCATAATAAATAGCACTCTTTTTAGTGATACCGGTTTCATTGGTGCTTTACGAAGAGCACTATCTAATATTTCTCTTCGCATTTGATATATGAAATTTAGTACTGTTGCAGTAATAGCGCCTTCTATTAGGCCAATTACCAGATGTATCGGCTGCATAAAAGATAAAAAGGTGAGAAACGAAAGCTCTGTGACTCCGGAAGCTACTGTTTCAAGTACCACGGCAAATGACCCCAATTGAAGTCCTATGGTGACAGCTAGAATAGATGCAATGGTAATCCTTTTTGGTGTCATTTCCCTCTTAATAATGGGTTTATAAATGAGAGGATAAGCCACTAGGCAGGTGATTACACCCATATTGAAAATATTGCTGCCAAGTGCCAATAATCCGCCATCTGCAAAGAACAGACATTGAATCAATAAGATGGAGGCCATGGTTATCAATGACGGATAGGGACCTAGGAGAGAGGCAAGAAGAATTCCTCCTCCAATATGTCCACTGGATCCGGTACCGGGAATGGTAAAATTAATCATTTGGGCCGCAAATACAAAAGCGCCCATAACTCCCATCATGGGAATCTTCTTTTCTTCCAGTTCTATTTTATTTATTTTCTTAATACTAGTACCAATGATTCCTGTCGAAACCGCAGTCATTGTTGCCCCAACTGCAACCGACAGTAATGCATCTGACATATGCATAAAAAGTCCTCCTTATTAAACTCCTACAAATTCCGCCTAGGAGTCGCTCCTTCCGGCCAGCCTGTTTATCTGTGTTGCCATATAGCCCGCGCCAAATCCGTTATCAATATTAACTACGGCAAGTCCTTCGGCACAGGAATTCAACATGGTAAGAAGTGCTGCAATTCCATTTAGATTCGCTCCATAGCCTACGGATGTTGGTACAGCAATCACGGGTTTGTCGATGAGTCCCGCAACAACTCCTCCTAGTGCACCTTCCATTCCCGCGACCGCAATGACACAGTTCGCCTGCCTTATCTCATCTAGTTTAGATAAGAGTCTGTGAATCCCTGCAACACCCACATCATAGATGCGAATTACTTTGCTTCCAAAGAATTCTGCCGTCTGTGCAGCTTCTTCTGCCACCGGGATGTCGGATGTTCCACCTGTACAGACTGCGATGCAGCCTTGCCTTGGTACTTCCTTCTTTTGAATGGATAGTACACGTGAAATAGGGTCATATTTAACCATGGTAAGAATCTCCTTCACCATGTTATATTGTTCCACGGATGCCCTGGTACCTAACACATTGGTGTCACGTTCATAGAAGCTTTGATATATTTTTATCAAATGTTCCATGGATTTGCCCTGGCAAAATACCACTTCACCAAACCCCGATCTAAGGGATCTGTGATGGTCTAGTTTGGCAAATCCTAAGTCTTCATAGGGAAGATTTTTTAATAACTTTTCTGCCTGGGTAATGTCGATTTCATCGTTCTTAACCTGTTCTAATAATTTATGTATATCCATTCTTCGCCTCCTGCATTGGTAGTATAAAAAAACACGAAGAATAAACCGTCTGCAAAAACGGTTTGAATCTTCGTGATTCTATATTCATCGTAATATTTTATTTATGTTCAAGCTATATTTGGTTCATTCTTCCGGCGTTTGTTGCCTTCATGACAACGGTTTGGTTAACGCAGATAAGCAATTATATCATATTTTTAAGAAAAGTAAAATATTGAATTGATGTGGTTAAATACCAGATACCTTCCTTTCATGAAGCTATTTTAAATTAGGTAATTACGAAACTATTTAAATTTCTAAGTACTCCTTTACCAGCTTCATACTGTAATCGATGTAGGTATCTGTTGTGGCATTTAACTCAGCAGCCACAATAATGTTACATCGATTCAGTGGAATCAGTATCTTCTTTGCCGGCGAGGAACTTACTGCTGTCGCCATGGCAGGTGTCAATTCCCCAAGCATGGAGTTAGCCACAATGATAGCCATTGGCCCAAGGATGATATCAGATCGCTCCGCTGTACGCACAATGGCATTCTCTCCCGTAGCTCCAATGTCAGCGCCAGCCTTTATCATATTATTAGTAGCGGTTGAATTCGTTCCTAACGCGCATATCTCAACGTTGTTTTCTGCCGGAAGCATTTTCTTTAATTTACTTACGATATTTTTGCCGATTCCTCCGCCTTGCCCGTCAATTACAGTAATTCTTATTTCTTTTGATACCATTTTCATTGCCTCCTATCCTTTTCTGCAAATATCCATAAACTCCATTGCTGTCTTAGTATGATATTTATTTTTATGGTAAATAATATTAAAATTACGCCCAAACGCAATACCTTCTATTTTCACTGTTTTTATATTACCAGACTCTAAGTCCTTCTTTACTAGCAGGTAGGGCAGTACAGAGAGTCCAATGTCAGCACTCACCGCACTTATGATCGCTCTTGTGCTGACACTTTCCCAGATGGGATTTATTTCTATATTGTGGGTCAGCATGGTGCTATCAAAGAGTTCTCTTCCGCCGCTTCCCTTCTCGCGCAAAATAAAACCATAGTGGGATAGCATTTCCGGCATTACTTTATCGTTCGAAGCCAGAGGGTGATTCTTGCTGCAGATAAGTACCAGCTCATCCTCCATGAATTTTTCGCTATGAATCTGCGGGCTGTGGGTGATTCCTTCAATTAACCCGAAATCAATCTCATTTTTTAGTACGCTTTGCTCTATTTCCTCTGAATTGTGAATCATAACCTGTATTTTGCGATGGGGATATTTCCCCATAAATTGCTTCACATACCCAGGCAGCAGATTCTGTCCGATTGTAATGCTGGCACCAATCCGTAAAATACCAGTGGGATTCTCATTTCTAATCTCCTTTTCCATATCCTCAAAAAGTGATACAATATGCCTGGCATAATTTAATAAGGACTTACCTGGCTCCGTTAAATATAGCTTCCTTGAGATCCTGTCAAACAGTTTTACCCCATAATAGTCTTCCAGCTCACGTATCACAAGGCTTACGGAGGGTTGGGCAATATATAGCTTCTCTGCTGCTGCAGTAATACTTTCGCAGTCGCAGACAGCAACAAATATTTTAATGTGTCGCAGAGTCATAGGTTTCTCCTTTTTTTGGTGTCATTTTTATGGTGTCAGGCACCCTTACGAAATTCTTACGATTTCTTGCAAAATCGTAAGAATTTCGTAAGGGTGCCTGACACCATACATAACATTTTCGTTATGTATTTTATAATATAATACTATTTTTCTTATATAGTTACAAGGTTTATGATAGATATACTTATTTTTATTTGGAGGTCCTCTATGAAACATGGAAACTCAGTGTATTGGAAACTTTTTACCTCAACTTTTCAGCTTAGTGCTTTCACCTTTGGTGGTGGTTTTGTTATTGTTCCCCTGATGAAGAAAAAATTTGTAGATAAACTAAAATGGATCAATGAACAGGAAATATTAGATATCACTGCCATAGCACAATCGTCACCAGGCTCTATTGCCGTTAATGCTGCAATCCTGCTTGGTTATCGTATGGCAGGCATTCCTGGTGCGCTGGTTACAATTCTTGGTACTGTACTCCCACCCCTTACTATTATATCAATTATCTCGCTGTTTTACACAGCATTTCGTGATAATATTGTTGTTAACGCGATACTAAAAGGCATGCAGGCAGGCATCGCCGCAGTAATTATGGATATCTCCTTAACCATGGGCGGTAGTATCCTTTTAGCCAAACGATTATTACCGGTTATTATGATGATTGGTGCATTTATCGCAAACTACTTCTTTCGAATATCTGTGGTATATATTATTCTGATTTGTGGAGTCCTGGGGGCTGGATCTATGATTTATGAACACAAAGATAGAGGGAGGTAACGAATATGATCTATTTGAAACTACTGTGGAGTTTTATTCAAATCGGACTATTTAGCATCGGTGGTGGTTATGCTACTCTGCCCCTAATTCAAAATCAGGTTGTTGTTCTTAATAAATGGCTTACTCTCACTGAATTTGCTGATTTAATTACGATCGCAGAGATGACCCCCGGGCCTATTGCGATTAATTCAGCGACTTTTGTAGGCATTCGTATTGCTGGTCTGCCAGGTGCTTTGGTGGCAACCTTTGGCTGTGTGCTGCCCTCTGTTATTATTGTCTTAACACTTGCTTATATCTATGGCAAATACAAAAACCTCGTCATTGTACAAGGTGTTCTTAGTGGATTACGACCAGCCGTTGTAGCATTTATAACCTCTGCAGGAATCAGTCTCTTTACTCTAGCACTATGGGGTGAAGATTTTACTGCTTCCGGCATTGGGGGTGTAAATCCAGTAGCTGTTTTTCTCTTTGTGTTAGCACTATTTATTCTTAGAAAATATAAACTAAACCCACTTATTGTAATGTTTGGAACTGGAATTGCTGGTATGATAGTGTATTTGGTTTAAAACGGTGTCAGGCACCCTTACGAATTTCTTACGAAAAGTATCATTTCGTAAGAAATTCGTAAGGGTGCCTGACACCGTTTTAAACTTTAAAGCAGCTGCCGCCAATGAATTCTTTTAATATGGAATTCTGGGGTACCACTTCGCTGTTGACTCCAAGGAAATAGTCTAAAAATTTTAATAATCGCTTTGCCTCTACGTACTCCTCACAGTCTCTTTCGACACTATAGAGGATTGGCTCAGCGTAAAGTTTTAAGACAGCCAGTTCGTATATTAGTGCTGAATTAAACATGATATCTACATCTTCCTGAAATGGAAAGATATTCTCTTCCTCCCCTTTTCTTACGGATGGCCACATACTTATGGTCTTTCTTCCTGAGGCACCTCTGGTTCTCGCATCTCTTACCATTCTGCGGATTAATCTTGCGTCTGTCGTAGGGATTCTATTATGCTCGTCAATATTAAGGGAAGTGAGTGCACTGATATATATTTTAAATTTGCTCTCTCTTGGCAGGCTGTAAGATAACTTTTCATTTAAGCCATGTATTCCTTCAATTACCAGAATGTCATTTGGTCCAAGTTTCTTAAAGTTGCCCTTATATTCCCGGTGTCCGGTTTTAAAGTTAAAACTCGGAAGCTCTACGGTTTTTCCGCCTAGTAAATCGGTCATATCCTTATTAAATGACTCCACATCAATGGCTTGTAACGATTCATAATTGGGGTTACCGTCTTTATCTAATGGTGTGTTTTGACGCTCCACAAAATAATCATCTACCGCAATTGGATGGGGATTTAATCCATGGGTTCTTAACTGAATGGATAAGCGATGGGAAAATGTTGTCTTTCCAGAAGAAGAAGGCCCTGCAATCATTACAAATTTCTTATCTCTGGCATCCTTTATCATCTGTGCAATCTCCCCAATCTTCATCTCCTGCAGTGCTTCCTGCACTAAGATTAGATCGTTAATTTCACCCTTAACAACTACATCGTTTAGTGCGCCAACCGTATTAATTCCCATAGTTCTTGCCCACTGATTCGCTTCTTTTAAGGTAGTAAATAATTTCTCTCTCGGTTGAAATGGTTCCAGAATATTAGGATTATGTTTCTCTGGAAGAAGTAGTATAACTCCATCTTTATATTTAAATAGATCAAATAGCTTAAGCATCCCCGTGTTTGGAGGCATAAACCCATAATAATAGTCCTCAAATCCACCCAGATTATATATATTTGCCTTAGAAACACGACGGTAGCGAAATAATTTTTCCTTATCGTACATATGGTAATAGTGAAATAAATCAATGGCATCATCTGTGCTTACGGTTTTTTTCATAAATGGTAAGTTCCTGTCGATGATAAACTGCATTCTGTTTTTAATCTTATTACACAGTTCCTCAGTAAGAGGTTCCTCCATTACGATTTCGCAAAAGAGACCATTACCAATGGTATATTGTACAATAACTTTCTGTAAATGATATGACCTTAGTACCGTATATATCGCTTTTAGCATAACTAAGGTCATGCCACGGTTATAAGTTTTGTGGCCGGCATCCTCTGCCGTCGTTACAAATCGTACTTTAGCGTCTTTGTCCACTGTCTTAAATAACTCACGCAAGCGGTTATTCACAAATGCAAGTATAATATCCGAAGTATAATCTTTTTGATATTCTTCACTTAACTTTGCCAAACGGATTCCTTTCGGATATTCCTTTATGACACCATTTATCTCAATTCTTATTGTTTCTTCGCTCATGGATACCTCCCTGGAATTTTCTATGGTATGATTCTATGCCTGGATTCAATTATTGTGCAGCCCTGGTCCATCATAAATAGCCCGAATCCATGACTGCACAATTTATCATATCTATTAATTTTAACTTAAAAATACTTTCTCTTTGTAATACAATAAACCTTCCTCTATATAAGCAATCTCCTGCTCAACCTGTG
>JAQZAX010000179.1 GCA_029239455.1 Anaerocolumna sp. | reverse complement strand
AGAACCTGCAGTTCCTGAAACTCCCGCAGCTCCTGAAACTCCTGCGTCAGGTACCCAGGTAGAAGCAATTTCTGGTGCTACTATTTCTTCAACAGCAGTTGTTAACGGCATTAATAAAGCATTAACCTTTGTGAAAGAGTTTTTACATGCACAGTAAATAATAAATTCATAAGATATAACAAATTCTTAAGATATAGAAAACCAGCGGGTAATATTCATCCGCTGGTTTTTTATACTTTAATTTGCAATGGAATCAATTGGATTCTCATTACCACTTTGAACTTCAATAAGAACCTTGTTAGGTAAACATATGATAGTCTCACCGTTGTTTTCGATATGCTTCTGGTCTACACATATTTTATCCGGACAGGTTGCATCGATTACATCTGCATGTCCATTTTCAATAACTAACGTATTGGTGCCACCATTCGCAGTTTCTATTACAAGTGTAGTATCAACATTAAGAGGTAACTCCTTATAAAACTTACCATCAACCTTTATTACAACCTTGTCTCCATCTTGTTTTGTAGCATTGATTATAATGAAAGACACCACCGCAATCATTAGGATGATTCCTATCAAAAAAATATCATTCTTTTTCACACATAAACCTCACATTATTATTTGTAAAACCTTCAAAAATCACTCGAATCGAAAACTCGACTCAAGTGATTATTGAAGGTTCTTTTTATGGAAGCAGATATAAGAATCTCTTCATTTGAATTCGTATGATACTACTCTATTATAAACCTTTTTTCACGTATTGTATACCAATTTATTCTTTCATAGCAATGCAGCTATTCTGTAAATAATGACATAGTTACTCTATAAATAACGTTGTGGCTTTGCTATAAATAATGACATAGTTACTGTATAAATGACGTTGCAGCTATTCTGTAAATAATGGCGTAGACATATATCTGTCACCAGTATCCGGCAATAATACGACTATCGTTTTACCTGCATTCTCTGGACGCTTTGCCACTTCCGTAGCGGCCCAAACCGCAGCGCCTGATGAAACACCTACTAAAACTCCTTCTGTTTTAGCCAATTCTCTTCCGGTTTCAAAAGCATCATCGTTCTCAACGGTAACGATTTCATCATAAATATTAGTATTAAGAATCTTAGGAACAAATCCAGCTCCAATTCCCTGGATTTTATGAGATCCTGCTACCCCTTTTGATAATACAGGAGAACTTGCAGGTTCCACTCCGATAATCTTAACATCAGGATTCTTACCCTTTAAATATTCACCAACGCCGGTAATGGTACCGCCTGTTCCAATACCCGCTACAAATATATCAACTTTACCGTCTGTATCTTCCCAAATTTCTGGGCCAGTTGTTTCTCTATGAATTTTTGGATTTGCCGCATTATCAAATTGTGAAGGAATAAAAGAATTGGGTGTTTCCTGCGCAATTTCATCTGCCTTAGCAATAGCACCTTTCATTCCCTTGGCGCCCTCTGTCAAAACAAGTTCTGCACCATAAGCTTTCAGTAGCATTCTACGCTCAACGCTCATGGTTTCCGGCATTGTTATTATTAATTTATATCCTCTGGCTGCTGCTACAGATGCAAGCCCGATTCCAGTATTTCCACTAGTAGGTTCGATAATAGTTCCGCCTGGTTTTAATGCACCCTTTTGCTCAGCATCATCTATCATTGCTTTTGCAATTCTGTCTTTTACGCTTCCTGCTGGATTAAAATACTCTAGTTTTGCAATAAGTGTTGCGTTAAGTTCCTTCGTTTTATTATAATTTCCAAGTTCAACTAAAGGTGTTTTTCCGATTAAATCGCTAATTGATTTGACTACTCTTCCCATACTCATTATCTCCTTTTCTTGCTGCAGTGTATTTCAACAATTCTGCATTCACATAATTATTTATGTGAAAATAATTACCATATTTATTATTTATAAAACCAATTTAACACACTAAAATATAAATGTCAATACAAAATTTTTAAATTCATATATGAATACTATGAATTAATTGTGATCAACTATTATATGTACTCGAAAACAAATTTTATTAGACACAGCCATTTCGTACCCAGAAACCTTAAAAGGGATCACAAACTTATAGTTGGCCAAAATTTCCAACGTGCTGGCAGTTTCACCATTTGCTTTTAATTTGCTCTCAATATCATCTGGTAAATCCAACTGATCTAATGTTATATTTTGAAATTCATATTTGCCAGTTTGTTTTGGATATAGCCATATTGTACCATCCATTACATCCTTATTTGTAACAGGGAAAATATTTTCTGCATAAACCCCATTTAATTTCTCGGGTAATAGCCTATCAATTATGTTTGGTATTTCAAGTGACGGCACTCCTATTCCCACGCTTGTGTTCTTATTACTTATTCTCCAATACACTTCATCTTCACTCCGGTAAAATGGTATTTCTTTCTTCTGTGACGCCGTTTCTAAGATATTTATATCATCTATCGCCTGATTAAAATTAAGAGGTATCTTATTAAGGTACGTTTTGACCATACGATAGTCTATGGCTAGAATAGCATTACCCCCTAAAAACTCATCAATACTAACCGCCTCACGCCCTGTTAAATTCATCAAATGATCCGTATAATAAATATCCGAATCGATTATATCTGTAGCCCCATCCATAGAAATAAATCTCATCTGCATATCCGAATCATATACGGCTTCAAACTTTATATATTGTTTAGACTTACTACCAACATATAAATCATTACATTCTACAAACTCCCTTACTTCCGTATACAATTTTCCCTCTGCATCCTCTCTTCCTTTTACAAACTCGCTTCCTATTGCATACGGTTTCCCTTCTGCATACTCTTTTCCTACGGTATACTCTTTTTCCTTTACAAACTCTCTTCCTTCTGCCAGACTGCCTCTAAAGCTAATACTATATAACATGACCGTAATAAGAAAAAACCACCTCACGAAATTACTTCTAAAATGTTTCATAACCCCTCCAATATTACTCTACTATTATTTTGTACTATTACTACTTTCTTATTACATATACAAATAAAAATTATA
>JAQZAX010000059.1 GCA_029239455.1 Anaerocolumna sp. | reverse complement strand
TGGAATGAAACTGCATACAACGGTCTTCTTGCAATTGAAGAAATGGGTGCTGAAATTTCATACGTAGAAAATTGTGCAGCATCAGAAGCTCCTGACGCAATCCGTACTTTTGCATCATCTGGATACAATGTTGTTTACGTTAATTCCAGTGCTTTTAAAGATTCTGCTTATGAAATTGCTGGTGAATTCCCAGATGTTACTTTCATAATTAACGGTGCCGGTGAACAAGGTGAGAACTTTGTAAGCTTAAGTACAGCAAATTATCAACAGGGTTATTTACAAGGTGTTTTATGTGCATTGGCCAGCAAAGATGGTAAAGTCGGAATGATTAACGGAACTGAAATGACACCTACATTAGATGGTGAAGCTGGTTTCTATCAGGGAGTTGCCTACGTTAATGAAAAATTCGGAAAAAATGTTGAAACAAAAGTAACTTATCTTGGAAACTATACTGATACAACAGCAGGATATGAAACAGCGAACTCATTTATTGCTGAGGGATATACCACAATAACAACAATGGCAGATAACGCATCTAACTCAGTGTTACAAGCATGTGAAGAAAATGGTGTATTATGTGTAGGTAATGGTAGCGGACAGAATGAAGTTGCTCCAACAACCTTAATTGCAAGTGTTAAGAAAAATAATGAAGGAACTTATGTACAAAGTTTTAAAGAATATTTAGATGGCACATTGTTTGAAAAAGCAAGTGAAGAAGTTTACGGAGTAAACTACGGAGTTGTTGGTATTGACGAACTATATGATGCAGCTTCTGTCTTAACAGAGGAAGAAAAAGCTTTCTTAGATGAAACACTTACAAAACTATCTACAGGTGAAATTGAAGTATTGACTATGGTAGATTATAAAGCAGCTCAGTAAATAAAACAAATTATAATTCCAAAGGACGCCTCCCACTAAACCTTATGTCTTTGGGGAGCGTCCCACGGAATAGATCGAATGAAAACCGTATTGTAATTAGTCGGTAAGTATGGTCTGCCGTCTGTGAAGGAGAAACAGTATGAACGAAACAAAGAAAAACAATGCCATATTTAAAACTTTAAAAGCTGCATATTATCCACTTTTTGCACTTCTTATCGCTTTAATCCTTATGGCGTTTATTATAAAATTGATGGGCTATGACCCTTTGAATGCATATCAAGTACTTTTTACCAGCTCAATAAAGTCAGCATATGGCTGGGGTGAAACGCTTGCAATGGCAATTGCTCTAATATTTTCAGCTCTGAGTTTTTCTATTGCAGACCGAAGTGGCCTTATCAATCTGGGTGCCAGTGGTCAATTATATATGGGTGGTATAGCAGGAATGCTGGTGGCTACTAACTTTGAGGGCTTACCGTCAATCATCCACATTCCACTTGTACTTATAGCTGGGGGCTTGACCGGTGCAGCTTTCGGTGCCATTGCCAGCTTACTTAAAAACCAGTTTGGTGCCAGTGAAGTTGTTACTACAATGATGTTTAACTATATCGCAATGCATTTTTGTACTTATCTTATTAGCGGGCCAATGAAAAATCCTGCAAGTGATCTAGCACAATCCAAATCTGCGCTACCATCTGCGGTTCTGCCTTTACTACTAAAAGGAACCAGACTGCATGCAGGTATATTTATAGCGATTGCTGCGATACTCTTCTATTATATTTTAATGTATCACACTACTGTGGGTTATCAGATGCGAGTGGTTGGAATGAATCCAAAGGTTGGTGAATATGCCGGTCTGAAAATTAAAACCAATCAGCTCCTTGCAATGGCAATTGCTGGCGGTATGGCAGGACTCGGTGGTGCCATCCAGGCAACCGTAATTGACGTCCGATTGACAATTGACTGGGTAGGAAATTTGGGATTTGACGGTCTTGCAGTTGCCTTTCTAGGTGGTCATTCTCCTATAGGAATTGCTATTTCATCTGTGTTTTTTGGGCTATTACTTAGCAGTGCCAATAAGATGGAAATGTTAGCGAAAGTACCAAGTTCGGTAGTATTCCTTTTCCAAGGAATTATTATCGCTCTTATTATCGGTCGTCGTATTTTTCAACTAGGGCTGATTGCTAAGTGGAAATCAAATTACCAAAATAAAAAGTCTGAGGCCTCTGATCTATTAGAAATGACCAGGGATGCAGAAAAAACAAAACAAGATGCTTTGGCTTTAAAGCAGATGACTAAGAAAGGAAGTGAAGAATAATGGAAGAATTTTTAGTTTCTGTATTTAAGATGGCTGTGCCACTGTTGTTATGTTCTTTAGGAACTCTATTTAGTGAAAAAGCAGGGACAGTTAATATCGGACTAGAAGGTTCCATGCTTACCGGTGCTCTTTTTGGCGTACTGGGTTCATACTGGACCGGCTCCCCTTATATCGGTGCACTAATAGCGATGACATCCTGTGTTGTGCTAAGCTTAGTATTTGCATTTTTTACTGTCACAATACGAGCAAATCAAATTGTAATGGGCGTAGCTATAAACACCATTGCAACAGGACTCACCATTTCCTTAAACCGAATCTTCCTGACTTCAGCAAGTGTTGTAAAGGTGAATGGTTTTAAAAGTATACCGATACCGTTCTTAAACAAAATTCCTGTTATTGGTGAAGTTTTGTTCGATCAGACAGTTCCCGCATATTTTGCTTATATATTAGTATTTTTAACCTGGTTTGTATATTCAAAAACGGATTTAGGACTTAGAATCCGAGCAGTAGGTGAATATCCTGCCGCGTGTGATACCGTTGGTATCAATGTAGCGCGCCTTCGTTACAGCACACTACTATATGGTGGTATTATGGCTGGTCTAGCTGGAGCGTACATATCAACCGGTCAGCTCAGTGCTTTCTCGGAAGGTATGATTTCAGGACGTGGTTTTACGGCGTATGCTGCTGTAATCTTCGGTAATTTCACTCCTCTTGGAGTATTCAGGTCCTGTATGATATTCGCGGTGGGCATGGGTCTCCAATATCGCCTTCAGGCAATGGACACTCCGGTTTCTTATTACTTTTGGATGATGCTTCCCTATATTATTACAATTGTGGCACTCTGTATGTACCGCAAACGATCTAACGCACCTAAATATAGTGGTATTCCATATGTAAAAGGCTGATGGAAAGGAGGAAATAATAATGGCTATTTTAGAAATGAAACATGTATCTAAATATTTTGGTAAGGTTGCAGCAAATGTTGATGTTAACTTAAGCGTAGAACAAGGTGAGGTACATGCACTTTTAGGAGAAAATGGCGCGGGTAAATCCACGCTGATGAATATACTTTACGGCTTGTATGAGCAGTCTTCAGGTCATATCTATTTGAATGGAGAAAGATTAAAGTTAAGAAATCCAAAAGATGCTATTAATAAAGGAATCGGTATGGTACATCAGCATTTTATGTTAGTACCTACGCTTACGGTTATTGAAAATGTAGTTCTTGGTATGGATAGTAACCATGCGATTCTGGACTTAAAAAAGTCCGCAGAAGAATTTGCAGAGATGGCAAAGAATTATGATATGCCCATAGATCCATGGGCGAAAGTATCTTCCTTATCTGTGGGGCAACAGCAGAGAGCAGAAATTCTAAAGGCACTTTATCGTAAGGCAAGTATACTTATTTTAGATGAACCTACGGCTGTATTAACTCCCCAGGAAGCAACAGCACTTTTTGATGTGATTCGCCGCCTTACTGCGGAGAAACTAACGATTATATTAATTAGTCATAAGATGAACGAAATTATGGCTGTCTGTAATCGGTGTACCGTGTTACGACAAGGTAGGGTAGTAGCCACCATGCCAGTATCCGAAATACAGGATGCCAGTCAGCTGGCTGAACTTATGGTTGGTCAGCAGGTGAAACTAACCATGGATAAAAAGCCATCTACTCCAGGTCCTTGTGTCCTAAAGGTCCAGAATATTTCTTACAAAGATAAGCATAAAGTGAGCAGGTTAAACAAAGTTTCCTTCCAGATACATGCAGGTGAGATAGTTGGCATTTGCGGTGTTGACGGCAATGGACAGTCAGAATTAGTGCGCTGCATCACTGGACTCATACATCCAAGCGAAGGGCAGATCCTTTTAGGAGCAGAAGATATTTCCAAAGAACATACAAGCGAAATTCTAAAAAAGGGAGTATCCCATATTCCAGAGGATCGTCACAAAATGGGTATGATTATGGATATGTCAATTAATGAAAATCTTATCTTAATGAGCTTTCATCAGAAACCTTTTTCTAAAAATAAGTTACTTAACTGGAAATGGATCCGTTCCCATAATGAAGATATTGTGGAAACTTATAATGTCAAAACACCTGATATCTACGAACGAGCAGGCAATTTATCCGGTGGAAACCAGCAAAAATTTGTGGTGGGTCGTGAGTTAGATCGTAAACCTGCTTTACTAGTCGCTATGCATCCTGCCCGTGGACTTGATATAGGCGCAACAAAATTTATACAGCAGCGTCTCCTGGAAGAGAGTGAAAGAGGAGCAGCCGTTCTTCTGGTATCAACAGAACTTGATGAAATTATGGAACTTTCAGACCGTATCGTCGTAATGAATAGTGGTAATGTTGTAGGCATTGTAAATCAGGCGGAAGCCACGAGAGAACGCCTGGGGTTGATGATGGCAAGTGAGGTATAAGGAATAAACGTGTTATAATCAATCTTCCGTAAAAAATGAAATAAACTCCTTTATTATAGAAGAAAGATATTTTTGTTTTCGATAAACTAAATATAAATTGGATGAGATACTTGGTTCTATTATTTTTACAATTTTAACAGGATAAGGGATATGCAACATAGTATTAATACAGGAAATTGGTAATATGGCTACGCCTAAGCGAGCGAGGGCTAGTTCATACGAAAAACTATCATAATCTGTTTTAAAGGATATAGTAGGTGTAAAGCTGTATCCTTCGCAATAATCCTGAATCATTGATGTGATTGAGTTATGAATGATGAGAGGAACCCCTTCTAATTTTTTGAAAGGAATGGTGTCGCTGGTTTCATCTTTAAAATACTCTACATGACCAACAGCTACGTAGCAATCATGTTCTTCCGTTATATTGATACAAGCGTAAGCACTGTCCGTCAGGGGATATCGAACGAATCCCAGACTAATGGTTCCATCATCTAATAATTCCTTTATGCGGGTACTGCTTCCGCTAAAGAGTTGAAACGTAGATTTTGGATGTTTTTGATGTAAATTTTGAATCCCTTGACTTATTCGCTGTGTTTTTGCTTCATTAAAAAAAGAAATATTAATACTTCCAATATTGATTGTTCTGGTACTTTTATAGTCGGAACTGTTAAAGTCAGTGTAAATCGAATCAAAAAGAGTAAAAATCTGTTCTGCTTTCTCCTTAAGAAGCAGTCCATCATTGGTTATGGTAAGATTACGGCTATTTCTGACAAATAATTCTGTATTCAATTCATCTTCTAGTAATTTTAATTGTACACTTAAAGGTGGTTGAGAAACATTTAAATTTTTGGCAGCGGTTGTTATTTGTCCGGTTTCTGCAATAGCTAGGAAATATTCTAATTGTTTTAAATTCATTTTTACACCCATTGCATATCGCAGGTAGGCCTGCGATACTGCCACAAATAAAAAGGAGTGAAAGATTCACACTGTGGCAACCTTTCTCTTTCTTAAATTTCTTTCACTCTTCCCCTTTGAAAATATACGGTGGGTAATTCTTTCGGTAATAACTACTTTATCATCTTAATTTGCTGCCTTGAGAGACAGATGGTGAGTAGTTAATTAATGCCTATAATCCTATCATATAACCTTTCAGCAAGCAAGGGAAATCCATAGGATAATAGTATAGTAAATATAGTAAATTAATATAGCAAAAATATAGTAAATTAATATAGTAAAAATATAGTAAATCAATATCAATATAGCAAATATAGTAAATTAATATATGCGATATAGAACTATCAATTTATAAAAGTGCTTTGAATCTTTAAAGAGAAGGAGGGGCAAAAGATGTATCAGATCAACTCGTTATGCAAACATTGCAATCTATGTGTGAAAAATTGTCCAGCTTTGGCAATTAAAGTGTTAGAGGGAAAGCAGGTTATTAGTGATACTTGTGTAGAATGTGGTATTTGTATAAGAAGCTGTCCATTTAACGCGATTGATAAAATAGAGGAAGACCGACAAATAACAGGGTGTAAATCCTGCCCCGTTGAATGCAAGATTCCAAATGGTGGAACAGGAGCCTGCAAACGCTATACCAATGAGAATGGAAGAATCGTAAGAAACAGGGCACTCATAATGAATAATACTCGGGTAGAACTACCTGGTGAAAATATAAGAAAGCCGATTATCACGGCTGTAGGTGCGGGAACGAATTATCCCTGCTCTAAACCAGCTCCTTACATTGTAAGCCAATGCAGGGAAGGAGTAGATGTAGTTACGGTGGTAACGGAAGCTCCCTTAAGTTATAGCGGCGTTATTGTGAAATTAGATACCAATACCTACATAGGGGAAGAAGGAGATAAAGTATACCTGAATAACCGTATTATTGGTATGGTAAATACAGAAGAATATGGTTCTAAAATGATAGCAATCGGTGGAGCCAACAGCCTAACTGGAAAAAATGGTTTTCAGGTAGCACAGACGATTGTGGATCTTGCCAATGGGAATGAAGTCGAAATCTCAGTTGCAAAGAAAACCAAAATTCGAGTACAGACAGGAAAAGCACCTGTTATCAACGGAATAGAAGAGAAAAAAATGAGAATTGGCTGTGGCAGTGCAACCGTAGGATTATTCGCGGCACTGATAAAAGATGCAGTGGATGAATGCATTGTTATAGATCATCATGTCATTGGCCTGGCATCAGAGCATTTGGCAGGAGAAGACGTAGGCATGAAATACAGTGGAGTCATCCCCAATGCCAGAAGAAGTACGAGAGGTAGATATTTTGGTGAACATGGAGAAGGAATCGGTGGTACCTCTTTAATGACACCAAGAGAAGCAATTGCACAAATTGATATGAAGATAGCCAAGGCTGGAATGGAAATCTTAGTTGTAAATACGACGGGAGAGGTTTCTGCATTATTTGAGATACTAGAGGATGGGAATGTTGCACAAAAACCAATGTCAGAAAAAGCTGGTAAAGTGGTAAAGGCGATTTATGATAATTGTGAAGAATCTAAGGTTTCTGTTATGTATTCCGGAGGAACCGGAGGAAGTGCAAGAGGTGGGGTTTGTAATTACCCCCTTGCCCTATCTAGGGCGGTACATAGTGGTAAGGCCATATTAACGGTAGGTGGAGCACCGACCTATGTAATGCCTGGTGGGGGTATTAATTTTATTGTTGACACCAACAGTGTTGTGGATAAGGCCTTTACCTGGGTACCAACACCTGCTACCGTTGCCCCTATTGAATATACAATGACAAAAGAAGATTATGAAAGCATCGGGGGCCACATGAGTCAGATTATTAGTGTTGAAGATATAAATTGGAAGGACTAAAGTATGGATGAGGTTATTCATATCATAGAAGAGGGGAAGGTCTTAATTGATTACGGACCTGTTACTATGACAGTCATGGCTTATGTGAATGATGTTCCGGCAACTAAGCTTTGTATAGAATCTTTTCAGGTGGTTGAAATGATTTTAAAGGAACTAAGTCAGGGGTTAGACATTTTAAGACAATATGCCCCCAATATTAGAGAAGAGAACCTTGATACTATTGGAAAAAAGATGTTAGCGGCAGTTAGGCTAACGGAGAATCCTAAGATGACACCCATGGCAGCAATCGCAGGCAGCGTGGCAGATATGATTGCAGACTGGATTTTTAGCAAAGGAGCTACCAAGGTAGTAGTGAATAATGGTGGTGACATTGCGATTCGTTTAGCAGAAGACGAAGAGGTGTCGGTGGGAATCATGCCGGATTTGTTAAACCCTGAAGTATCTGAGATTATCCATATAAAAGAATCGGATAAAATAGGGGGTATTGCCACAAGTGGCCTAAATGGCAGAAGTCTGACCTGTGGCATAGCGAATTCCGTCAGTGTATTTGCAGAGAATGGAAGCATAGCAGATGCATTGGCTACCCATATAGCCAACTCCTCTTACATCAGCTCACCTAATGTTATTGTTAAGAAAGCAAAAGAAATCGATTGGAACAGTGATATCGCTGATCAAGACGTCGTTGTATCTGTAGGAACACTAACACCATCAGAAATAGAGCACTCTCTCTCTCTTATTGAGAAGAGTGCTAACTATTTTAAAGAAAAGGGACGTATCTCGTTTGTTGCAGCAGATGTGGGAGGTCAAAAGCTCTACTATCCCCCAAAATAGTCAATTTAACAATCAAATAATTTAATAAATTGTCTGGATAAGTAAGACAGGGAATTGCTTTTGTTCCATATTAAGTACGCTCTGGACTGAATGGTAGGCTGGGTTATTTTCTTTATGGAAAGGGACGGGTTAGTGACTAGTGTTGAAGAAGTAAAAGGAGCAATTGCAACGCCAATTCCTGCCTCAGCCCATCGGATAAGAGACATAATGTTATCAATCTGGCACGAGACTTTCATGGAAAAACCATTTTCCTGACAAGCATTTTCTAATATATCGTAAAAGCGTTTGTGAATAAGGAGTGGCTTATCTTTTAAATTAATAACTGATATCTCATCAGAGTCAACGCCATCAAAAAATTCTGATTTAGCCATAGCCACAAAATAGTCACTGTCTTTATCATTCAGGATAGGATCATTCAGAATTTGATATTCATAGTCAGCGAGAGGAAAGGGTTCCCGAACTATGCCAATATCTACAATGCCATTGTTTAGCAATTCCATGATGCGAGGGCTGCTGTCTTCAAGAATTTCAAAATTCGCCCCTGGAAAATGACTTGAGAATTGTAACACTCTTTCAGGCAAAACCCGGCTGCAGACAGAAGTAACAGTTCCGATGTGGATGGTACCCCGTACATTGTCCCTCAGATTTTTTACTTGATGTGTTGTGTTGTTTACTAAAGACAGAATCTGATTCGCTTTTTCTTGCAATAGAAGTCCCTCGTTGGTTATTTTTAATGAGCGTCCGGAACGGATAAACAGTTCAAGTCCTAATTCCTCCTCTAGGAGTTTTATTTGGTAGCTAAGGGGTGGCTGTGATACATTTAGATTCTTTGCTGCCAGGGTCATATTGCTTGTCTGTGCAATGGCTAAAAAGTATTCTAATTGTTTTAATGTCATAATCTTGGACTCCTTCTATTAATATAAAATTTATATTGATTTATCTAAAACTAGTATTTTTTATATTGTTTAATATATGATAACATAAATGAAAAGTCAAGCTAAGAGAAAAAATAATATCAGGTGCTTGAGAAAAATAAAATTATGAGCTAAGAGAAAAAATAATATCATGAGCTAAGAGAAAAAATAAATCAGGTACTTGAGAAAAATAAAATTATGAGCTATGAGAGAAATAAATCAGGTGCTTGAGAAAGACAAAGGTTTCAGAGTGAAAGAAAATATAGAAAAAGAAAGGTTGCCACAGTGTGATTCTTTCACTCCTTATTATTTGTGGCAGTATGGCAGGACTACCTGCGATATGCAATGGGTGTAAATTATGAATATTGGGTTTATAGGCCTTGGTGCTATGGGTGGACCCATGGCAGAAAATTTAGTGAAAGCAAATCATAATGTATTTGTTTACGATGTGTCAGAAAGTGCAAGAGAGATGTTAGAAGAAAAGGGTGCAACGAATTGCAGTAACGTAGCAGTACTAGCAGAAAATGCGGATGTCATTCTTGTCTCCCTACCAAACTCACAAATAGTTGAAAGTACAATGCTGACAGAGAACGGGGTTTTTGCCAATGCGAAAAAGGGAACAACAATTATAGATTTAAGTAGTGTCTCACCAACCTCAACAAAGAAACTAGAAGCGATTGCAAACGATAAGCAGCTAAATTATGTAGATGCACCGGTAAGCGGAGGAGTTGCAGGAGCAAAAAATGGAACATTAACCATTATGGTTGGGGCTAAGGATGAAGTAATGGAGAACATTCTTCCGATTCTTAATATTCTTGGCAAAAATATATATCACGTAGGTGAAACAGGCCTAGGCGATACAATTAAGATAGTGAATAATTTGTTACTTGGATGTAATATGGTAGCTTTGGCTGAAGCTGTTGTTCTGGGACAAAAAAGTGGTCTTAGTCCAGAGACCATGTATGAGATTGTTAAAATGAGTTCCGGAAATAGCTATGTTTTAAATGCCAAGATGGAGAAATTCATTTTACCGGAGCAATATGAAGGAGGGTTTGCTGTAAATTTACAGCATAAAGATTTAGGACTTGCCTTAGAGCTTGGTAAAGAGTTGGACGTTTCTCTGCCATTTACAACCTTAGCTTCACAAATATTTGAAGCTGTGAAAGAGATGGGTATGGGAAACCGTGATATTTCTTATCTGGTAAAACACCTTCAGGATCTGAATAACTAAAGACAGAGTAGTGCAGGTAAGCTAGAAGGGCCACATGAAAAAATCTATAAAATGATAGTGTAAAGTGAGCTATGAAAACTTTGAATAATAAAAAATGGCTCATATAAAATCATAAGGAGGAACAAAATGAAGAAGATAGTAATTAAGAATATTGGAACCATTGTAACTGGTAATATTGAAACACCAATCATAGAAGGAAATACTATAGTAATCGAGGATGGAATTATCTCCGCCATTGGAAGTGAAGAATTATTAGAACAGAATCCAGACGCTAAAATTATTGATGCAAATGGAGTGGCGGTAGCCCCAGGACTGATTGATTCTCATGTACATACTACAATAGGTGATTTTGCTCCAAGACAAAAAACCTTGGATTTTATAGAGAGTTCACTGCATGGTGGAGTAACTACAATGATTTCTGCCGGAGAGGCTCATATGCCGGGAAGACCAAAAGATCCTGTTGGAACGAAAGCTTTGGCTGTGGTGGTAAGCAAATCATTTTATAATGCACCACCGGCTGGGGTTAAGGTTCATGGAGGAGCTTTAATTTTGGAAAAAGGTCTGGTAGAAAATGATTTTAAAGAGTTAAAAGAACAAGGTGTATGGTTAGTCGGTGAGATTGGACTTGGAAGTGTAAAGAACCCGAAAGAAGCGGCACCTATGGTAGAATGGGCCCATAAGTACGGCTTTAAAGTACAAATGCATACTGGAGGAACTTCAATTCCTGGAAGTTCTACTGTAACGGCAGCAGATGTAATCGAAACAAAACCGGATGTTGTTTCACATATCAATGGCGGACCTACAGCTATTTCCTTGGAAGAAGTAGATAAGATCATGAATGAAACTTCATTTGCATTAGAAATCGTTCAATGCGGTAATCCTAAAGTGGCCGATTATGTTGCAGTGAAAGCGAAAGAAATGAATATGCTTAGTAGAATCATTTTTGGAAATGATGCTCCTTCCGGCACAGGAATTATTCCTTTGGGTATTCTAAGAAATATGTGCCAGATATCTTCTATGTCAAATGTGGCTCCAGAGATTGCAGTATGTATGGCAACCGGAAACACTGCGAAGGTGTATGGTTTAAATACAGGTGTACTTGCAGTAGGAAAAGAAGCAGACCTAATATGCATGGATGCGCCCATGGGATCTGTTGCTGATGACGCACTAGGAGCCATAGCAGCCGGGGATGTACCTGGAATCAGCATGGTACTAATTAATGGCGAAACGGTAGTTTCAAAGAGCCGTAATACACCACCAGCGAAACGTAATGCTACAGTAGCATAAATGGTTAATTTGCAGATAGTAGTAAAAGTAAAAGAAAATTAAAAAAAGAAAGGTTGCCACAATAGATTCTTTCACTACTTTTAATTTGTGGCAGTAGCGCAGGTCAACCTGCGATATGCAATGGGTGTAAATATGAATTGTAAAATTAGAAAAATAGTAACAAATGTGGAAGAAGTGTATTTTGAAGGATTTAAAGAGGTAGAGGTACCGATACAAAGATGTTTTGTGGCGGCAGTAATCCAAAATCCTTATGCAGGAGAATATGTAGAGGATTTAAGTGAACTAACAGATATCGGTGAGTACCTAGGAGAACATTTAACAAAAATAGCTGTAAAAGCATTAGGCGGCGCGCCGGTTCATAATTATGGAAAAGGTGCAATTATCGGATTAGATGGTGAATTAGAGCATGGTGCAGCCATATTGCATCCGAAACTTGGTAAGCCTATGCGTGAGGCAATCGGCGGAGGAAAAGCAATTATTCCATCTGCTAAAAAAGTAGGCGGTGCGGGTACAACCCTTGACGTTCCTCTTCATTATAAAGATGCAGCCTTTGTAAGAACACACTATGAAGCAATGGAAGTAAGGATTGCAGATGCACCAAAAAATAATGAAATAGTAGTAGCCCTGGTATTTACAGATAACGGACGTCCACATCCCCGTATTGGTGGCCTTACGGTGAGCGAGATAAAGGGAGAAGACGGACTGCGATAATATAGGAAGGGACATAGGATATAGGATTATGAAAAAAAGAATGGGTTTGCTGATTTCTATCGCTTCCTTTTTGATTCTTTTGTTACTTCCTCCAATAGATGGACTTTCTTTCGAAGGGCAAAGATGTTTAGCACTATTTATATTTGTATTTTTCTTATATTTGTTTGAAGTTATTAATGCAGCTGTCATCAGCTTAGCAATTGTTCCGCTGCTAGTATTGCTGAATATTTCAGACATAAAAGAAGCATTATCGGGATTTTCTTCCACCTCAACTTATCTGATCGTGGGTTCCTTTATTCTGGCAACCGCTATGACCAAATCAAAGTTAGGGGATAGAATTACATATTGTATTTTGCTGTACATTGGGACAAGTATAAGGAAAATCACCTTTGGTATTATGTGTGTTAATATTTTAATGGCATTTGCAATTCCGTCTTCTACGGCAAGAACAGCAATGCTGCTTCCTATTTGCCTAAAGATTATTGAACAATTTCAAGGAAAAAAGAAAACAAAATATGGAGCTAATATTATGATGACTCTATGCTGCACGAATTCTAGTATCAGTGCGGGTATATTGACATCTACCATTACAAACCCAATGGCAGTTGAATACATATTTAATGCTACCGGTAAGATGGTTTCATTCTTCGAATGGTTTAAATGGGGATTCCCTCCGGCTTTCATAATCACTGTTTTTATATGGATCTTGATTCAAATAATCTTTAAGCCTGAGAAGGCAAATGAAGATAACGGAGTGATCTATATAAAAGAACAATTAAAAAGCTTAGGCGCAATGAAAGCGGAAGAGAAAAGAGTTGCAATCGTAACAATCGGGACAATTTTACTTTGGATTTTAGGTGATAGACTAGGAATTGATAGTACAACAACATGTATTTTAGGAGCGTGCATTCTCTGTTTACCCAAAATTGGATATTTGGAATGGAAAGACTGTCAGAAAAACATTTCGTTAAATGTTGTCTTTATATGTAGTGGTGGTATCAGCCTTGGTGCCGCTATGAGCAGTACGGGGACAGCAACCTGGATGGCAAATAGTATCTTTGAAATATTTAACTTAAGTCAGTATTCACCGGTAATATTAATCATTCTACTCATTGTAATAGTACAATTTATGCATGTATTTTTTGTTGGAACAGCCACTATGGCTAATGTGTTTTTCCCAATCTTATTAGGTATTGCTACTGTGTCAAAAATTAACCCTCTTTTGACGATTCTACCCGCGGCCTTTATGATAGGTGGATATCCAATATTAATGTTTTTTAATACTACACCTAACATTTTGTGCTATGACACAGGAGAAGTCCAAGCCAATGATTTCCCTAAAATTGGATTCCTTGTTTCCGTGTTTGCATGTATTGTATATGCAATCTGTGTAAAGTGGTATTGGCCTTATACGAATTTGATGTAATAATTATAACAAAGATAATTATTGTAAAGATAATTATAGCAAAGATAATAATAACAAAGATAATTATAGCAAAGATAATAATAACAAAGATAATTATAGCAAAGATAATTATAACAAAGATAATTATAACAAAGATAATTATAACAAAGATAATTATAACAAATTATTTAGCATATGAAATAAGGTACGGTTATATTAACCGCCTTATTTCATGTGTTTCTAATTTTGAGTTTTTGAGTCAGGTCTTGTTTGCAGTAATTACAAATTTATATAAGTTGGTTACAGGCTTAGTTAACTGGAAAATTGGAGCATGTGATGATTTAACTTGGTGATAAAAGGGTGGTGAATGAGATAAAACGGTTGCTTTATATAGTATTAAATATTATTTTTCCTATTGACAGAAGTGGATTTGTATAATATACTATCTCTTGTGTCTGACACAAAAACAACATATGCGCGAGTGGCTCAGTGGTGGAGTATCGCCTTGCCAAGGCGAGGGTCGCGGGTTCGAATCCCGTCTCGCGCTTGAAAAAAATAAGTTCATCCGAA
>JAQZAX010000058.1 GCA_029239455.1 Anaerocolumna sp. | reverse complement strand
TAATTATACCAAAAAAGCATTGCAAATGTTGAATATAATCAACATTTGCAATGCTTTTATTTTCTTTCACTCTACAAAGGACTTTTTCAGTGCCCTCCAATTAAACATCGGCAGTTTTTCATTATACTATGTATCAAACAATATTATAATTTAAAATATGCATTTAAAAGTTCAACCGTTTTACCTGCAACATCTGCTGTTACACCAGCACATCTGGCTTTCCGTTCCGGAGCATCCATTGCATATCCTGTCTTCGTCATGAAATTACCTACAGAATCTAAACAGTTTACCGTACCTGATACCGTCTTATCATTCGTAACTTCAGGCTGATATTGTGGCAATTCAGCGCCTACATACCATTTAAATAATTCACCGGTAACTGCTTTGGCATCATCTGGAGGACATACTAGTCCAATAGCTATTGCAGCACCGCCTAAACTTCCACAGAGTGAGCCAACACCGTAACCGGTCGTTCCATTGGCAAATGCATCAACCGGAATCTGATTAAATGGATATCCAGCTTTATCACTTAATTCACCAACGATTGCATCTACAACACCTCTGCAGCAACCACCCTTATTAAAGTAGCCTGCATATCCTCTCTCCATTGCTGTTGCCACATCTAATTTTTGATATGCATAAGGATGAACGGCAGCATCTTCACTTGCTGCAACATACTCATAGTTAAGAACTTCTTTTGTAGGAAGTTCCGGAGTTTTTTCAGCACATCCTGTTAGGAATGCTGGAACAACGCCTGCAACTGCTACCCCTGCTGCAGCCTTACCTGCAAATTTTAACATCTCTCTTCTTGTGTAAGTTTTTTCTTGCATATTGATTTCTCCCATTATATTTCTCCTTTAATTATATTTAGCCGATTTTATTAAAAAATCGCTACAATCTCCCATAATGCAATATTTTTAGTTAATATATTAACAATATATTTAATTTTACCTTAACTGTTATAATATGTCAACCATAATTTGGACAATTATTAAAACATGCTTAAATTCTTAATTAATTTAATGTAAATAACTTTTATAGAAAATATAATCATACAATATTTATCAATTTACTAGGATATAAAGGGAATTAATTCTACTTTTCAGATAAAAATTGTATGTTTTGAAAATATATTCGTTAATTATTTAACTATATTTACGGTAATCTATCTTTGAAAATTATAGATTATAATAAATAATGTAGATACAGTTCTATTAATAAAGAGTCATAAATAAAAACATGAGACAATTTATATTCCCATGTTTTTTTATTTATGACACTTTATTTTTTTTTTTCTATTTTTTCTTTTCTATTTTTTCTTTTCTATTTTTTCTTTTCTATTTTTTCTTTTCTGTTTTTTTTTCTATTTATTTTTATTTTTTCTATTTTCCTTTTTTCTATTTTCCTTTTTTCTTTTTACTATTTTCTATTTTATCTTATCCATCTTTATTTGATTGCTGATTGTTCCAACTCTTTTATTAAAATAACCCTGTCTAAAACAGTCTTATATACCAAAACAATATGTGCATCAATAAAGCTATATTTATTCACCAGGTACTCATATGTTTTTCCTATAAAGCAAATACTCATAAGAATCAAACTAACTATTGTTACAAATGGATTTATATCTTTCATAATCACGAAAAATGATGCTCCAAGATAAAACAGGAAAGCAAAAAAATAAGTTTTACTTATTCGTACTGCAAGCAGTAACGAATCATTTAAACGCTTCTGCATATTCTTTATAGCTGCCTGGTCTTTATTTTTGATGTGCTCAAATATGTCATTATAGATTTCTTTATTTTCAAGTTTCTTGTTTTCAAGACTCTTTTGGCATATGAAAAAATATTTATTATAACTGTTATCACCAAATTCTTTTCGAATTAAATCTTTAAATACACTTGCCATATTGATTACCTTCCTTCCTTACTCATTCTTATTTTGATTCAAATCAATTTTGCTTGAGAAGTTAGATGTTTTTCTTAGTATTTGTATGTTTTTAAAATTAAACCTCTGTAATTCTTGAGATGTTTTCCTATATTTAGAAATAAATTAATTTATTTTTTTGTTTCACATTTTCTAGAAGTTAGCACGATTCATAGACGTAGTACCTTTAGCCTAGTGGATTCAATGTCTGTTCCTATCTATTTATTTAGGGTAAAAATATTCACAAAATGTTCATAATTAATCCATACAATAAACATATATGTCTATTATAATAAAGTCATAGCAAATAAGTTACACCCTAATTTACTAATAAGATAATTTTTTTCATAAAACAAAGCCTGGTAGTAACCCTCCCCCCTCTACCAGGCTTCTCCTCTGTCCAAAATTAAAAAGTACCGTTTTATTTTAATAAAAAAATATAATTATATCGATTTAATACTTTTCTTAAGTATACATTTTTGTTATAATGTTTTCTAGCGAAAGACAAAAATTATATGGAGGCAAAATTATGTCTAAAGTAATAGTAATGGATCATCCATTGATCCAACACAAACTCGGTATCATGAGACAAAAGGCAACATCAACAAAGGAATTTCGTGATTTAGTTTCTGAAGTTGCAATGTTAATATGTTACGAGGCTACAAGAGAACTTCCTCTTGCTGAAATAGAGATTGAAACTCCTCTTGTAAAAACAATTGCACATGAAATAGCAGGTAAAAAACTATGTATTGTACCAATTCTAAGAGCTGGACTTCACATGGCAGACGGCATGTTAACTTTAATACCAAATGCTAAGGTTGGACATATAGGATTATATAGAAATGAAACAACGTTAGAACCAGTAGAATACTTCTGTAAACTTCCTTCAGATGCTGACGAAAGAGAAATCTTTGTCGTAGATCCGATGCTCGCAACTGGCGGATCTGCCAGTGCTGCAATACAGTTGTTAAAAAACAGAGGAATTGCAAAGATTCATTTTCTGTGTTTAATAGCAGCTCCAGAAGGCGTAAAAAGATTAACTGAAACTCACCCGGATGTAGATGTATATATCGGAGCTTTAGACGAAAGATTAAATGAGCACGGTTATATTTTACCAGGTCTTGGCGATGCAGGAGACAGAATATACGGTACGAAATAGTTCGTAATTTTACGGCTACTAAGAAACTGCGCTATACAATTAATATACAAATAATATTCAATTAATATTAAGAATCTCTCCCTTTCTACAAAGTGGTGGGGTTCTTTTTTAATTTACAGGAAAATTCTTAGAACTTCCCTGTGAATTAAAAAGCCCTCCAGGCAGGATGCCCATGACCCGCTAAAGAAATTTGTCACAGATGTGACAGCGCGTCAGCGTTAGAGTCTGGTTACCATTCAGCCTTCATTATCGCGAGGTGTTTTGTGTAACAAAACCCGAGAACTTCATGCGCCAAAGTGCTCTTTTTGCACTTTGTGTGCATTAATTGTTACTATGAAGCCGTAAGGCTGAATAGCAACAGAGTCTGGCATGCCAGACTCTTTCTTATTGACTTTATTTATTCAGAATGTTATACTTGACTTCGATTTAATGGATGGAAATGTATTAAATCAAAAGAGTGAGTTCAAGTGGTCGCTTCTATGTGACATAATAGGGAAACAGGTGAAAATCCTGTGCGGTCTCGCCGCTGTATATGAGGAGTTTTCTTCAGCCAATGTTAATTTTGGTCATTATCACTGAGTATAAAAAGCTTGGGAAGATATGAGGAAAATGTTGATTCATGAGTCAGAAAACCTGCTTGAATATCAAACCTAAAATACACCACGAAGAATGGAGAAAGAGGTAAAAAATGAATAATCAAAAGAGTATTAAAAAAGTCGGTCTTGGCCTAATTGCCTTTATCGCTGTAATCGCATTTATGTTTGTGATTTACACACAGTTCCTGCCAGCATCCGTTACCGGTAAAAAGGAAATTGTAGCTGAAGTGGTCTTAAGTGACGGTACAAGCAAATCTTATGATATTAAAACAGATGCTGAGTACCTAAGAGAAGCCCTAGAAGAAAAAGATTTAATTTCTGGGACAGAATCAGATTTCGGTTTGTTCGTAACAACTGTTGACGAAATAACTGCTGATGAATCCAAGCAGGAATGGTGGTGCTTTACCGAAAATGGCGGAGCAATCAATACCAGTGTTGATGAAACACCAATTACTGATGGGGGACACTACGAAATAACCTTAACAGTAGGTTGGTAGAATGCGTATAAGAGATATCGTAATCATCGGAATGTTAGCATCCATATTAATAGCAGTACAGGTAGGGCTTGGTTTTCTTCCGAATATAGAATTGGTATCTATATTAATTATCGTATATTCACTGGTTCTTCATAAAAAGGCTGTCTACATAATAAGCGTGTTTATAATAATTGAAGGAATTATTTATGGCTTTGGGTTATGGTGGATTAATTATTTATACATATGGTTTATCTTATATTTCATCACTACCCTTCTTACTAAAACGAAATCGGTGCTTACCTGGGCCTTAATATCTGGATCCTACGGGCTATCCTTTGGTGCCCTTTGCTCCATACCGTATTTGTTTATTGGTTCTGTTGACGGTTCCATATTAGGCGGATTACAGATGGCCTTTTCCTATTGGTTAAGTGGAATTCCTTTTGATATTGCTCACGGTATTGCTAATTTTATCATTGCATTTGTACTATTTAAGCCATTATATATGCTGCTTTCTTATTTAGTTAATCTATATTATTCTAATTGGAAGGCTTCCTATTAAATAGCATTTACTCTTAAATAGCATTTACTCTTAAATAGCATTTTCAATTAAATAGCATTTTCAATTAAATAGCAATTACAAGAGACATAAAGTAATTTAATCAAGGGTAATTTGTATAAATCAATGTGAAGTTTGGAGAACATCCCATTTTAATACTTCATGCCAGGCAATGCACGGCATCACGATACATGAAACAAAAAAGTCAATGAATTTGGTTATTTATCAAGTTCATTGACTTTTTAATGCATATCCTTACTCCTTCTCCGGAAATGAAATCGCTTTTAAGAATTCCTCCTGAAAATCTTCCCTAAGAGCTAGTTCCAAGTGCCTTGTATTCTTACTTATTCTTTCAGCTTCCTCTTTACTTACTTCTCCCAAGAGAATTTTTGCTGCTCCTGTTAAAGCTCCATTTCCAATGTATTCAATTTTATCTAACTCCATGGCTGGTAAAAGTCCGATATGAATACCTTTTTTCATATTGATATAATTACCAAAGGTTCCGGCCAGATACAGTGTGTCTAGTTCTGCCGGTTTCATCTTCTCTTCCCTAAGTAATATTTGCATGCCTGCATAGATTGCTCCTTTGGCCAGCTGAATCTCCCGGATATCTTTCTGCGTAAGTATAACCTGATCCTTCATTGTTTTACCAAGGTATAGGAGAACGAAATTATCATCGCCAGCTTTCCCAAGTAAACGACCCGTGCTATCCATCTGTCCGCTCTTATATAATTCGGAGATAGCTTCAATAACACCCGAACCGCAGATTCCAATCGGCACCGGTTTCATCCCATCTTTTTCGTCTCCAATTACATCCACGATTATTTTGTCATCTATGATATCAACTTTTGCAATTGCACCGTATTCGGCTCTCATCCCCTGATGAAGGGAAGAACCTTCAAATGCAGGTCCTGCTGCTGTGGAACATGCAATCAGCTCTCCATTTTTAGCTAAAACTATTTCACCGTTTGTACCGATATCCATCATTAATTTTGGACCTTTTGCATGGACCAAATCCTTTGCCAGAATACATCCTAAAGTATCTGAGCCGACATGCCCACCAATGCCAGGCATTACATAAACCGTTCCCTCTGGATATATGTGAATACTTATGTCAGACGCTATTTTCTCTTCCCCAGCGTACGAAATACCCTGAAATGGAACTTTCGCAAGACTCTCCAAAGATTTCCCAAGGAATAGATGTGACATCGTAGTATTGGCTGCTATCACAACAGATTTAATATGGTCATTCTCTATTTCCCCTTGTTCCGCCAGCATATCAATTAATTGATTACAACAGTTTCTAATTAATTCTGTCAATCTATTTTGATTATCCAGGCTGGTATTGGCATAGGTAATTCTAGATATTACATCCGCACCGTAAAGTCGTTGCGGATTAGGTGCAGATTGCCTACTTAGCATAATCTTATTATCTAAGTCCCATAGCTCTGCCTCAACAGTCGTTGTGCCTATATCAAAGGCTACTCCATAGGCTGCTACTGTACTCTTCTGATATGGTTTACTGGTAACTTGGACCCTATCTGGCTGCCTTCCTGATAGTATCACTGTGGTATCCTGGGTTACAGTAAAGCAACAAGTCAACCGGATACCTGCCATAGTCTCTTCTTCTGTCAGGAATCTAATCTCCTCTTTACTAAATACCTTATGGTTCCCTTTTGTTATAAGGGCTTTACATTTACCGCAAGTTTTATTGCCTGCACAAGTTCCACCTAAATCAATATTATTTTCTCTGGCCACCTGCATCAGGTTGGCCCCATAATCCACCCCAATCTTTCGATTCATAGGCAAAAATGTAATAAGCATATTACTCTCCTATCTAAGTTACCGATGTATATCAAAGCATCTGACCTGTCAGACGCTATTGTAAGCCGTTCCACTATAATATCTATTACTAATGTAATAAAAAGTTTGCTTTGTTTTACATATAATTTTTGTAAAGCCAAAAAAAGGTTATCCCGAAGGATAACCTTTAATCAACTCGTTTAAAACAATATAGCTATTTCTTTATAAATGTTAAAAATATTAATTCTTAATATTTATATTATAGAAAAAGGCACACTGAATAACTATCTTGATTATAATCTGATTACGTTAGTAGCTTGAGGTCCTTTAGCTCCCTGAACGATATCAAACTGAACTTCTTGTCCTTCTTCAAGAGACTTAAAGCCATCCATGTTTAATCCTGAATAATGAACGAATACATCGTTTCCTTGTTCATCGGAGATAAATCCAAATCCTTTTTGATTGTTAAACCATTTTACTGTACCTTTGTTCATGTGTAATTCCTCCAAAAAAATTGATGATTACTGTTATATAAAACAGTTGTTAATAGTGTATGCACTTTCGTACAACAAATTCATATTACCACTCTTTCCTCATTATGTCAATTAATTTTTACAATATAGTGTCATTTTTCACTAAATTTTTAGTAAAAATAAACATGCTACACTTTGTATCCTTTTCAGATTTTTAAGTCCTAAATTGTTATAATAATTTCCAACGAATCCATGGAAAGGGAGTTGACGATGTCTGATTTATTATTAAAAGATAAATTGTATGACCTACGAACCAGCAATGATTACACACAAAAATATGTTGCTGAATATCTTAATATGACAAGAGCAGCATACGGACACTATGAAAAGGGTAAAAGAACTCCTAATCATCAGACATTGCTTCGACTTGCCAAGTTGTATCATATCGACATCAGTGAACTAATTAACAACAGTACAACTCCTGTTCCTGACGACAGACTGACTGATTTCGCAACTTATGATTTACATAAAAAAAGCCATGACAAGGCACTATTACTTCATGAGAATCACCCTTCTTCTTCACTTTCAAAGGACAAAGTGAAGTTGTTGGAGTTCTACGATAGAATGCCAGATATGGACAGAAGAAAGTTACTCCTCATAGCAGAAAAAATGGTAAAGGATAATTCATAACGGTCAGCTCCGTAACCATAAGGTACCTGTATCCTTGTTTTTAAAGACATGTGTCTCTCATGCACTTAAACCAATTTGAAATACAAACAAGATTATTAGTAGTATCTGTACAATCAATATTACAGGCATACCAAGGGCAAATATGGGATGTTTTGTTTTATGTCGAAAGAATTTCATTCCAAGAATAGAACCAACACTTCCTCCTAAGATTGCTGCAATAAACAATGTTTTTTCTGGAATTCTCCATTGATTTTTTCTCGCTTTTGTCTTATCCATTCCCATAAGAATAAAACCAATCAGATTAATTATCAGCAGGTATCCTCCCACAAGTAAGTAAATTATTAATTCCATAGTGTGCTCCTTTTGTTAACTCTATTTAGAATTTGCCCCTTAACCCTATAAACTCTGTTTCAATAATAAACTAACGAATAACATTATTCAATAGATGAAATAAAAAAATAGGTGCACCCATTGTTATAGTGCACCTTGCAATATTGAATAACTTAATTCCTCAATTCGTTTAATTTGTTTTTTATTCATGGCAAAGTTAAAAATAGATTCACTTGCATGTACAAAGTCATAAAAATTACAATTCCCCGTTCTCTCTCCTATACCAAATAAAGTGCAGTCAATTAAGTCTGCACCTGCTTTGGCTCCTATAATGGAATTGGCAACAGCCATTCCTAAATCATTATGAACGTGTATTTCGATCTGAATATCTGTATGTGATTTAATCGTCGCAATTAATTCCTTTGTTCGGTTAGGTGTAAGAACCCCTACCGTATCTGCAATTCGAATGGTATTCACCCCTGCCTTTTTAAGTTCCCGTATTAGGCACAATAAAAACCCAATATCTGCTCTAGAGGCATCTTCTAAACCAACTGTAACGTCTATATTATGACTTTTTGCAACCTCAATGCATTCTAAAATTTTTCTTTGCACCCACACTTTATTTTTCTTTAATTTCGTGTAGATTTGAACATAGGATACCGGAACACCAATATGAATAATATCCATACCGCAGGTAATGGATTTTTTAACATCTTCAATATTCATTCTGGACCACACCGATATTTTAGAGTTTTTGCAGCTTTTTACGATCTCCCTTATGGATTCTGCTTCCTTCTCACTCATGGAAGGTATTCCCGCTTCTATTTCATATACACCTATTTCATCCAGCATTTTAGCTATAGCTACTTTATTCTCTATACTAAGAGCAATTCCCGGGCTCTGTTCTCCGTCTCTTAAAGTGGTGTCAACTATATATTTGTTTTCTTTCATCGGCAATCACCTCATTCACAAGCTCTACAAATTCCAAATCGTTTAAACTATTTCCATTTTCCGTACAGTATTCTCTTATCTTGCTTAAAATTACTTCAACGATATAATCCTTGGGAAGGCTGAATCCTTGCTCCTCCATTTTTAGTTTTACGGCTTTCATTCCCGAATGCTTGCCAATTATAATTTCTGATCTTCCTCCAACCAGACTGGGACTGTATGCCTCATAGGTGGCAGGGTTTTTTATAATACCATCAGCATGAACCCCTGCTTCTACTTTGAATATATTTCTCCCTATAATGGGTTTATTATTTCCAATTTTTAAACTGGTTATCTTTTCGTAAAGGGCAGTCAGTTCTGGTAATACCGTTAAGTCTCTTGTGGGCTTATGGCGAATTGCCAGTCGCAATGCCATGATTACCTCCTCTGTTGCAGCATTACCTTTACAACCTGCAAAGCTTGATGTAATTTCATTTCCACCATTTAAAATCCATTGAACAGCAATAGCACTGGCACAGTTATAAGTATTTTCCGGACATAGGTTGATTTTGCAATTTGGCAAAGTCTTAATAATATTACGAATTACCACATCAAAGTCTTTGCTCATAATATCATCTAATCCTACAATCCGTAATTCTTTACACCTGTCTAGTGCTTTCAGTTTAATTACTTCCCTTATATCGTTTATTTGAACTTCCGTAATTACTTTATCGATAAATTCTTCTCTGTGATAAGAATATCGAAAGAAATCCGGATAAGTTTTCATTTGAGCTATATCTTCAATTTTTAACACAAATTTTCCCTTATCCGGCAGTTGCTCCATTTTTAGGTAAGCAGCAACCGATAATTCAATCATATCAACCCCAATGGTAAATAGCAAATCACAGAATTTCAATAGTTCTTCTTTTGATGGCAGACAAGAATCAAATGCTGATAAAGTATTATCTATAATTTTAATCAAACTACCATCTCCTTTCCTATGGAAAGCCCAGCCATAGAACCGTTAGATTCTTAATTCTTCTACAACTTTCCCACCTTCAATATGTTGCTCCACTATTTTTTCCACATCATCTTCCGTAAGATTACCATACCATACACCCTCAGGGTACACAACTGCAATAGGTCCCTTTTCGCAGATACCAAAGCATCCCGTGTTAGTAATCATTACTTCTCCGGATAGGTCTCTGTCTTCTATTTCTTCCATAAATTTCTGAATAATATCTACGGAACCTTTGGAATGGCAAAAGCCCTTTTGCTGACCGTTAATTCTACAACTCGCACACACAAAAATATGATGTTTTAATGCTACCATAATTTTATTATCCCCTTTCTATGCTTCTGCTAACTCACTAGCAGCCTTTTTTACGGAATCTTCAACTCTATCATATGTAGTAAAAACTTTAATACCTTTTTGATTTAATTTCATCTTAGGAGCTTCTCCTATTCTCATAACGATAACCGCATCACAATCAGATATTGTATTAATGATTCCAGTTATTTTATCTTCACTATTATCACAATCTTCTGTACCGCTGCAATACTTCTTAATTGGCCTTCGTTCTTTAAATACAGCACTTCCATTATTATATTCATAAACATATAACTCTGAGACCTGTCCAAAATGTTGATCGACTACCATTCCGCTCTTAGTTGCTACTGCAATTTGTATTTTATTCTTTGAATCGGAATTAAATTCAATGGATCTGTCATGGTCTAAAGTACCAATAGCATCGGCACGACATTGTTTGCAATGATACATTTGCTTCATTGTTTCACCACATTTTTTGCGCATCTTCATGACTTCCTGGTTACTTACTAGTGGTAGATTCTCAAACACACTGCCTTGTACCGGAATCATTTGCATAATATTTGTTATATTAACGCCCAGATCTTTTGCTTTTTGAACCACAGCAGGAATATGTTCATCATTGATTCCCTGTAACATAACAATATTAACCTTACACATAATACCCTTTGAGGTTAGCATGGAAATACCTGCCAACTGATTCGATAAAAGTATGGTAGCAGCTTCTTCACCAAAGTAGCGCTCTCCCATATAATTAACTTCTCTATATATTTTTGCTCCTATTTTAGGATCAATTGCATTCATAGTAACAGTTACGTGTGAAACTCCCAAATCAATTAAATCTCTTGCATATTGAGGAAGCATTAATCCATTGGTTGATAAACAGAAAGTTATATTTTTATCGTGCTCCCGGATTAATTCTAAAGTCTTCTTCGTATTTTCAAAATTTGCTAACGCATCCCCCGGTCCTGCAATACCAATAACCGAAAGGTTAGGAACTTTTTCTTTCACCTCAATATACTTTTCAAAAGCTTCTTCCGGTGATAATACCTTCGTGGTTACACCTGGTCTGCTTTCATTGGGACAGTCAAACTTTCTAACGCAATAATTACAGCTTATATTGCATTTGGGCGCTACAGGAAGATGCATTCTTGCATAATCATGGGCTCCACACGTATAGCAGGGATGAGTAGCAGTTTTTTCTTCGATTGTTTTTTCCATAACTTGATTTACCTTGTTATCATTCATACTAAACTCCTCCTCTTTTTCAATTAATTGACCTGCGTCCTTTGATTTTTTATTTATTCCTTTATCAGAATCTTCTACTGTATCATTCTGACTCTCACTACCATGGGATTTATAGTATTTATGATATAACTCTTCTCTAAATCCAGTTTCTTTCTTACCTAGTATTACATTGGCTATTTCATCAAGAAATGTAAGTGCACCCTCATACCCTAGAGTCCTTAGTCTTTGGCCCCCGACACGGTCATGAATCGGAAAACTGCGTCTTACAAGGGAAACTCCCAAATTCTCTGCCATTCTTCTGCCATCAGAATTACCAATCAGAATATTTACTCCCAGCTCTCTGGCTTTTTCTTCCATTGTTTGAAAGTCAACATCATTTAATATCTCATACCGTTCAATAAAATAACGGTCAGCAACTTCTTTAATTTCATCCTCTAACATATTCTTTAAGCCACTACATTTTGACCCGGTAGCCGTAATAAGAGGCATAATTCCATTCTCTACACACAGTCGAACCGTGCTATAGACAAAATCAGGTTCTCCGTAAATGATTGCTCTTGCTTCCCCATTGTATTTGTGTCCGTCAATCATAGCATCCAAAAATCGTCCACGTTCTTTTTTAAGTTTCTCTGACATAGTATTTCCGGATAATTCAGATAAAATATCTAAAAATAAGTCAATATCCCGTAAACTAACCGGTAGTGGAATCTTCTTATAAGGGATTCCATAGGTTTCATACAGATATTCAGCAACGGATGGATTGTCATTTGTAAAGCTTGATATCTCAATGGTAAATCTTGATCCTGCCATACGTTTAATATCTGTCAGATCCGTTCCTCCAGAAGGAAGTCTGTCATAGTTTGTTTTATATACACCGTCTAAATTCTCTGACAAATCCGGCAGCAAGATATAATCAATTGCAAATAACTCTAACATATCCTTAAGATATCTTGTATCTGCAGGTGATAAAGTACTTGTTACAATATTCACTTTATCATGCTTCTCTGTATCCATAGATACGCTTTTTACTATTTGATACAGCGTCTTCATAAATCCTTCGAATTGTGTTCCGGCATATCCTGCTGTTGCAACTGGGATAATCATAATGTCTTTATACTCAGGATAAGTGTGATAGAACTTTTCAATAATTCTTGGAACATCTTCTCCTATGGTCTCTGCAAGGCAGGTTGTGGACACACCAATTACTTCCGGCTGATAGACTTTAATTAAATTATTAAGTCCCTTTATTAAATTCTCTTCACCGCCATATACCGTTCCTTCTTCTGTTAAAGAAGATGAGGCTATATCCACCGGTTCATTATAATGAGTTGCCATATGTCGTCTGATGTAAGTGCTGCAACCTTGAGAACCATGCAAAATGGTCATGCACTTTTTAATACCATAGAAAGCGGTTACGGAACCCATTGGCATACACATTTTACAAGGGTTTACGTTTAAATTAACGATGTTTCCTTTCATATAGCCGCCTCCTTCCTGATATACTTCCAAACGGGATTATTCATGCTCATATTGATTTCTTTCGTAAAGTTTACTACACCGTCAAATCCGCTAAGTGGGTGCTTTCTTTCATGATTATGATCACAGAAGGCAATTCCAAGTTTATAGGCTAAGGGCCTTTCTTTCACTCCACCAACCAGGATGTCGGCTCCTTTTTCCTTAATGAACTTTTCAAGTTCTGCAGGATTTGTATCATCAAGAATTACCGTATCCGGGTTAACCAATGACTCAATGATATCATAATCATCTTTCTTACCTGTCTGCGTTCCAACCACAACTGTCTCTATCCCCATAGATTTAAATTGTCTGATTAATGATATTGCTTTGAAACCGCCACCTACATAGATAGCTGCCTTTTTGCCCTCAATATTCTTTCGATATTTTGCTTCGAAATCCCGAATCTTTTCTGTTTCTTCCGTAGTAAATTCGATTGCTTTTCTTCTGGCTTCCTCGTTATTCAGAGCTTCTGCCGTCCGAATCAAAGAATTGGTTGTATCCTCGATTCCAAAAAAGCTTACCTTAATATAAGGTATTCCCATTTCTTCTTCCATTCGGTTGGCCAGATAAGTACTAGAACCTGCACACTGTACAATATTTAACTCTGCTCCCGGAGCTTTTCGTAAGTTCTCATAACTGGAATCACCGGTTATGGTAGATACCACTTCAATTCCAATCTTGTTAAGATAATCTTTAATAATCCACATCTCACCAGCAAGATTAAAATCACCGAGAATATTAACTCCTCTACGTTTTTCGGGTTTTACATCCTTTATCAACTCCATAATTGCATTACATGCCATTTTATAACCTACGGATTTATTACCAGAAAATCCCGGGGATTTAACCGGTATAACACGTATATTGTATTTCTCTGACATAGCTTTGCATACTGCTTCCACATCATCTCCAATTACACCAACAATGCAAGTAGAATATACAAAAATTAATTTCGGGTGATGATTTTCTGCAATTTCTTCGATTGCGGCTGATAATTTTTTTTCTCCTCCGAAAATAACATCCTGCTCTCTTAAGTCCGTTGAAAAGCTGTTTCTATATAATTCTTCACCACTAGTTAAACTTCCTCTGATATCCCAGGTATAACTGGCGCATCCGATTGGACCGTGTACAATGTGAAATGCATCTGTGATTGGATTAAGAACTACTCTTGCTCCGCTGTATACACAAGCCCTCTGACTTACGGAACCGGATACGCTGTCCGTATCACATTTCATACCATTTCCGCCACAGCCACCTTGCTTTAATAATATAGAATCTTTCCTCTCATCTAAAATGCTGATATTTTCCATGAACAACACTCCTCTCAAAACATGCACCAGTCTCTACCAATTTTCATTTTACCTAGTCTATTACTTACATAACCATTTCAAAGTCTTCTTCTGCACAGTCTCTATCTTGTCTGTCCATA